>DASZZX010000119.1:0-9835 GCA_036260415.1 Nitriliruptorales bacterium | reverse complement strand
AGCGCTCGCCATCGGGCGAGCGCCGCAGGAACACGTCCGCGTCACCGTTGCGCGCGTCCGACCAGGTCACCGCCAGCGACCGGTCGGGGCCCGCGGCGATCGACGGGAACGGCGGCAGGAACACCAGGAAGCGCTCGGTGGGCGCGACCTCCGACTCGATCTCGTTCCCCGGCGTGAACGTGGCGCCACCGTCGGTCGAGCGGGTCACGACCAGCCCGAACGGCTCCGGCCAGGCAGGCCCCTCGAGGTTCTGGAAGTCGCGCACGTCGCCCTTGAAGTCCTGGTACAGGACAACCAGCTCGCCGTGGCTGTCGATCACCGGCGTCGCCGCTCCCACGCGCGCTCGTCGCGGGTCGCTGACCTGCGCCGGCTCGCTCCAGGTGCGTCCCCCGTCCCTGGAGGCGACGGCGACGACCCGCGCCGGCCCGACCAGTTGCAGCGTGCCCACGCTGCTGGCCTGCAGGTAGGTGACGTGGATCGTCCCGTCCGGTGCGACCGCCAGTTGCGCCTGGAACGACAGGTCGCCGGCCACCCTGGACGGCTCGGACAGGGTCCGACCTCCGTCGTCCGAGCGCGCGAGCCAGAGGTTCTGGGGCACGTTGCCGGGACCGGTGAGGTTGACGTAGGTGACGTGCAGGGTGCCGTCGTCCGCGAACGCGGCGTCGGGCGCGTACGGGCGGTCGAGGCCGTCCGGCAGTGGTAGGACGTTGCTGCGCCAGACGAGTCCGCCGTCCACGCTGTAGTGGAGAGCGGCCGCGAACCCAGGCCGGTCGATGCGGTTGACGATCACCAGGTTCTCGGGGTCAGTGGGGTTGCGGACGATCGTCGGGGAGTTGTTGGCGTCCACCAGCCCCGCCGGGTTGACGAACTCGTTGCCGTGGACCACGACGCCGCGGTCCGCCATGAGCAGCAGCACCGCGCCGACCGCCGCCACGCCACCGAACAGTGCCGCCAGGAGGGCCAGCACGGGTCCCAGCAGCGACGGGGCCGTGCGCTTGCGGACACGCTCCCCGGTCAGCTCACCCACCGGCCCGCCTGCCGTCGCCCGTCCGGAACGGTCCGCGCGCTCGTCGCGCGACGCGCGGCATCCGACCCCACCCGCGGGGCGTCCGCAATAGGTGCGTCCGACACCTACCGGAGGCCCCGGGGTCGGGCGGTACGCTGCCAAGCCACCGTGCGAACCCAAGCCGGCAACTCGTCCCGCGCTCAGAGTCGGCGCCTCATGGGAGCGGCCCTGGGTCTGCTCGGCGTGTGGGGCACGCTGGCGCCGTACGCGGGCCCCCCGCTGGGCTTCGTGGTCGTCACCCGGCCCGTCGTGGAGGTCGTCGACCACGTCCTCCCCGGCATCGTCCTGCTGGGCGTCGCCACGTTCGCGCTCGTGACCGGCCGCCTCCCGCTGCCCCTCTCCCTCCTCGCCGTGCTGGCGGGTCTGTGGATGGCGGGCACGCACGTCCCCCTGCTCGCCCAGGCGGCGCGCGGAGGCGTCGAGGTCGCCGCCGCGCTGTGGCACTCGCTGCCAGGTCTGCTCCTCCTCGTGGTCGCGGTTGGTGCCGCAGTGGTCGCGTGGGTGCAGGAGACGGCATGAGCCCCACGTGCCGGAAGGCGCACCGATGAGCACGTACGGTCCGTGGCGGGCATTGGGCGCGCCCCACGCGGGCAAGGACGCTCGGCTGTCGCGCGAGTTGGCGGTGCGGGTGTGGCAGTTCGCTCGACCCTACCGGCTGCACATCGCGGGCCTGTTCGCCACCCTGGTCGCGACCGCGGTGCTGGCGGCGATCCCGCCGCTGCTGTACCGGGCCGTCATCGACGACGCGATCATCGGTCGGCGACCGGGCCTGCTGCACGTGCTGGCCGTCGCCATCCTCCTGGTCGCCGCGGGAGGGGCGCTCACGCAAGTAGGCGCACGCTGGTTCTCGTCACGGACCGGCGAGCGGATCGTGTTCGACCTGCGCGTGGCGCTGTTCGACCACGTCCAGCGCCTGCCGGTCGCGTTCTTCACGCGCACGCGGACCGGTGCGCTGACCAGCCGGCTCACCACCGACCTGGTCGGCGGCCACCGGGTGTTCACCGAGACGCTCAGCGCGGTCACGCAGACGGTCCTGAGCGTCATGGTCACGCTGGGGGCGATGGTCCTGCTCGACTGGCGGCTGACCCTCCTGGCGCTGGCGATCGCCCCGCTCTTCATCGTGGTCACCCGCCGGATGCGCGGCCGGCTGCACCGGCTGATGGGCGACCAGCTGGAGGCCAACGCCGACCTCACCAGCCAGATGACCGAGCGCTTCCAGGTCGGTGGTGCGCTGCTGGTGAAGCTGTTCGGGAGTCCCGACCTGGAGCTGCAGCGGTTCTCGCGGAGCGCGCAGCGGCTGCGCGACGTCGGCGTGCAGACCGCGGTCCTGAGCCGGGTCTTCCATGTGGCCTTCGCACTGGTCTCGGCGGTCGGCATCGGGCTCGTCTACTGGGTGGGCGGGCGGATGGCGATCGCCGGCAGCGTGTCGCTGGGCACCATCGTGGCGTTCACCGCGTACCTCACCCAGCTCTACACGCCGCTGACGATGCTCGCCAGCGCACGCGTGGACCTGGCCGCGGCGCTGGTGTCCTTCCAGCGGGTCTTCGAGATCCTCGACTTCCCGTCCGCGATCGTCGAGTCGCCGGACGCGACGGAGCTGACCGCCCCCCGCGGCAGCGTCGCGTTCGACCACGTGTGGTTCCGCTACCCACGCCCGGTCGAGGCGACAATCGCCTCGCTCGAGGGGGACGTGAGCGACGACGGCTACGACGAGGACGCGTGGGTGCTGCAGGACGTCTCGTTCACGGTCGAACCCGGCCAGACCGTGGCGCTGGTGGGTCCGTCGGGGGCCGGCAAGACCACCACGACCCTGCTGGTCCCGCGCACGTACGACGTGACCAGCGGAGCCGTTCGCATCGACGGGCACGACGTGCGGGACCTGACCCTGGAGAGCCTCAGCGCCGCGATCGGGATGGTGACCCAGGACATCCACCTCTTCCACGACACGGTGCGCAACAACCTCCTGTACGCCAGGCCGGACGCGACCCACGCCGAGCTGGTGGAGGCGGCGCGCGCGGCGCGGATCCACGATCTGCTGCTGTCGCTGCCCGACGGCTACGACACGGTGGTGGGCGAGCGTGGCTACCGGTTCTCGGGCGGTGAGAAGCAGCGTCTGGCGATCGCCCGGCTGCTGCTGCGCGACCCTGCCATCGTGCTGCTCGACGAGGCCACCGCCCACCTCGACTCCGAGTCGGAATCGCTGATCCAACGCGCGCTGGTGGAGGCCCTGGCCGGCCGCTCGAGCCTGGTGATCGCCCACCGGCTGTCCACGGTCGTCCACGCCGACCTCATCCTGGTGCTCGAGCGCGGACGCATCGTCGAGCGCGGCACGCACGCCGAGCTGCTCGCCGCCGATGGGCTCTACGGTCAGCTGTACCGCATCCAGTTCGACCGGGGCCGCGCCCCCTATGCGACCGACCGGGCGTGAACTGAGTTCCACCGCCACGACCGAGCATGGTCGGATCGCGCGCGTCGCATCGGACCGAACCGCCGGCGCGTGCGTCGCCGCAGTCACAGGTGACCGTGACCTCGCACGATCGAATGGGCCGCCGTAGCCTCCGCCAAGCCCAGGAGGTCTGCTCCCCGAGGAGGGCAACGTGAACGCACGCCGGCCCCGCACGCGCAGCCGCGTCGGTCCCGTCGTGCTCGTGGTCGTGGTCGCGGTCACAGCGTTGGCAGCCGCGGCGCTGGTGGCCGGCGCCCGGCGGGGATCACCACCGGACGTGGCGCCTGACCCGGCCCACGTCGCAGACGGGAACGTGGCGGCTGCGTCCTCGCCCACACCGGACCGCCACGGCGACGCTCCCGCGGTCGTTCCCCCGACGGTCGATCCGGCCAGCCTGCCGTTGCGCTCCGAGCGGCAGGTGCGCGCCGAGCCCGAGGTGGTCGACGGCGTGAAGGTGTTCCGCCTGACCGCCGAGGCGGTCCGCTGGGAGTTCCTGCCGGGGGTGGAGGTCACCGCCTGGGGCTACAACGGGCAGGTCCCCGGCCCGGAGATCTGGGTCGACCAGGGTGACCGGGTGCGGGTGGAGCTCGACAACCGTCTCCCGGTGCCGACCACGATCCACTGGCACGGCGTCGACGTGCCCAACCGGATGGATGGCGTGCCGGGGGTCACCCAGGACCCGATCCTGCCGGGCGAGAGCTTCGTCTACGAGTTCGTCGCCGAGCCGTCGGGCTCGTTCTGGTACCACTCGCACGCCGACAGCGCCCGTCAGCTGGACATGGGGCTGTACGGCGCGTTCATCGTCCGCGGCCACGACGAACCCGCCTACGACCACGACGTCGTGCAGATCGTCGACGAGTGGATCCGGCTGCCCGACGGCCGCAACGGCTGGGAGGGCGTCGCCCACGCCGGCCACAACCCGGGCGAGTACAACTGGTTCACGATCAACGGCAAGTCGTTCCCCGAGACCGAGGAGCTGGCGGTGGCGGAGGGGGACCGGGTCCGGGTGCGAGTGATCAACGCCGGGTTCCAGGCCCACCCGATGCACCAGCACGGCGAGCGCTTCCGCGTGATCGCCAAGGACGGCGCGCCGCTGCCACAGCCGTACCTTGCGGACACCGTGCTGGTGGGCGCCGGCGAGCGCTACGACTACGAGTTCGTCGCCGAGGCGGGCGCCTGGATGTTCCACTGCCACATCCCCCACCACACCGGCAACGACACGGTCGAGCCCGGCGGCCTGATGACGTTCGTGACCACCGAGGAGTACCGCGGGGCCAGCCGCAAGCACCAGCACGAGTGAGGCGGGCAGCATGACACGGTGGTGGCGGGTCCTGGGAGTCCTGGCCGTCGCGTCGATCGCGTTCGGCGGAGGCCTCCTGCTGTTCTCTGACGGGGACGGCGAGCCGCCTCCGTCGACGGGTTTCTTCACGCCGGGCCCGGCCGGCTCTGCATCGCTCGACACCGCGGCGCTGGCCACACAGGCCGCGGAGCTCGGCTGCGCCGCGCGGACGGTGCGCGACGACGCCTACCGGGTGACGGTCGACAGCGACCCGCAGCCACCGCGCGCGGAGGGCACCACGTTCCGCCTGCGGGTGACCCGTGACGGGCAGCCGGTTGAGGGCGCGCGGGTCTGCTTCCTGGCTGACATGACCGAGATGTCCCACCGAGGCGTCAACGAGGAAGCCGTCGAGGTCGGTCCCGGCGTCTACCAGGTGGAGACCAGCTTCGTCATGCGGGGTGGCTGGTCCGGTCGGGTCAAGGTGATCGAGCAGGGCCAGCCGGCGGTCGCGGTGGGCTTCGGGATCGACGTGCAGTGAGCCGCGGCACCCGACGGCACGGTCGACCTCGACCCGTGGATCCTCGGCGGTCCGGCGACGGCCCTGCGCACGCCCCGGTCGGATCCAGCCGGTCTGGACAGCACCCCGCGTGTGCGGGATGCTGCGGCGTAGCCGTCGGGGGAGATCGCTGGTGAGGGTCGCGGTCGTGGGCAAGGGGGGGTCGGGCAAGACCGTGGTGGCGGCGCTGCTCGCCCGCTGCCTCGCCGAGCGGGGGAAGCGGGTGCTCGCCGTCGACCTGGACACCAACCCGGGGCTGGCGCTCTCCCTCGGGCTGCCGGTGGACGACCGGCCGCTGCCCGACGAGGCGGTGGAGCAGCGTGAGGGCACCCCGTACGGCTGGACGCTCGCCGCCGGGGTGGAGCCCGCCGAAGCCGTCCGGCGTTACAGCGTCCTTGTGACCGACGAGCTGCGCTTCCTCGGCTTCGGCAACATCGCGGCCGCCGAGCATCGGGTGGGCCGCTACCTGACCGCCGTCCGGCGGGTGTTGGACGAGTTCCGCGAGCCCGGCTGGGTGACGGTGGCCGACCTGGAGGCAGGTCCGGCGACCCCCTTCGAGGGCTTCACCCGCTCCGCCACGCTGGCGCTGCTGCTGGCCGAGGCGACGCCGGCGTCCCTGATGGCCGCCCGACGGATCCGGTCGATCCTCGACGACGACGGCACACCGACGGCTGTGGTGGTGACCAAGGGGCGTGGCGCGGACGACGTGGCCCGTGTCGCAGCGGCGCTCGGTCCCCCGGTCGGCGTCGTTCCCTGGGACCCGAAGGTCCGGGCCGCGGAGCGCCGCGGCCCGCTCACCGACCTGGCGACCGAGAGCCCCGCTGCCCGAGCCGTGCGAGACCTGGCCCACCTGGTCGAACGGGAAGAGCACCGAGAGGAGCTGATCGCCGGATGAAGATCGTCGTGACCGGCAAGGGCGGCGCCGGCAAGACCACCGTCGCCGCCATCCTCGCCCGCACCCTGGCCCGCACCGAGCGAGAGGTGATCGCGGTGGACGCCGACCCCAACCCCAACCTCGGGATGGCGTTGGGCCTCGGCGCGGAGGCCACCGAGCGTCTGGAGGCGATCGTCAACGTGGTGCTGCGGGACAAGGCCGCCCACGGACACGAGCACGACCACGAGGGACACGCCTGCGACCCGCCAAGGGACCGCAGCGCCCCGGAACTGGTCGACGACCTTGCGGTGGCCGCGCCCGACGGGGTGCGGCTGGTGCAGACCGGCCTCATCGAACGCCCTGCCGAGGGCTGCCTGTGCTGCGGCTCGCACGGCACCACGCGCCGGATCGTCAACGAGGTGCCCGCCGACGGCCGCGTCGTCGTGGCCGACCTCGAGGCAGGAGTGAACGACCTGATCTGGGCGTACCCCAAAGCCGACGACGTCGTGGTGGTCGTGACCGAGCCGTACGTGAAGTCGCTGGAGGTGGCGCGTCGGGCCCTACAAGTGACCCGGGACGTCGGCGTCCGCCGGGTGCTGGTCGCGGCCAACCGGCTCGAGAGCGACGAGGACCTGGCCGACGTCGCCAGCGCCCTGCCCGACGTCGAGATCGTCGCCGTGCCCGAGGACCCCGCGGTGTGGCAGGCCGACCGGGACGGGGTCGCCGCCCTGGACGCCGCACCCGACTCACCGGCGGTCGCCGCCGTCGCAGCGCTCGCCGCCCGGCTCGTCGAACTCGAACCGGCACCGACCGGCTAGGTGACCCATGTAGCGAAGCGGTAGTGACCCGGCGCGTAGCGCCGGCACCCCTTGCGCCCCATCGGCGGGCGCGGAGCACGGAGAGGGCTTGGGCGTCACGGTCCAGCTGGACCCAGCCGAGCCGACCGCCGGACCGGGAGAGCTGGCCCGCTGCGAGCTGCACGTGCGCAACACGGCGGGACGCGCCGACGAGTTCACCCCGGAGGTGATCGGCGAGCCGGCCGCGTGGGCGTGGACGGAGCCGCCCACCCTGCGGCTGCCTGCCGGGGAGGAGGGCACGGCCCGGCTGCGGTTCCGTCTGCCCGAGGCGGCCGTACCGGCGGGCCGGCTGCCGTTCGCGGTGCGGATCGTGTCGGCCAGCGACGACGGCGTGGCGGCGGAGGTCGACGGGGCCCTCCACGTGCAGGTGCGGCGCGAGCTGTCGGTGGCGCTCACACCGGCGAGGTCCCCGTCGCGCCGGGGCGCCGAACTCTCGCTGAGGGTGGAGAACCGTGGCAACGTCCCCGTGCGGGTCCGCCTGCGCGCCGCTGACGGGCCCGGCCGTGGGCGACGCGTCCGGGTCGTGCCCTGCGAGGTGGACGTGGAGCCGGGCGGGGCGGCCGACGCCAGGGTCGCCGTGCGGGTCGGCCGTCCACTGCTGCGAGGCGAGCGGCTGCACGGGGTCACGGTGGAGGTCGTGCCCGACGACGGCCCGGCTCTCCACGCCAGCGCGACGGTCGTCCAGCAGGCCAGGCTGCCGCGCTGGGCGTGGTTGGCGGCCGGGGTGGCGCTGGTGCTGGCCGCCGGCCTGGCGCTGCGCGGCCCCTCCCTCGCGCCGGACGCCGACGGCGCCGCGGCGGTCGGCCGCGACCTGCCGGGCCGATCCGCTGGCGTCGCGCCGTCGGCGTGCCCGGTCGACGGCCACCTCGGGCCCTCAGGGAACGTCCTGACCGACGGTGAGATCCGGTCGGTAGGGCGGGGACGACCCATGCCGCGTGACCACGCGTTCCTGATGGCCGCTGCGGACGGGTGCAGTCCGGTCCGGTTCGATCCCTGCCAGCCGGTCCACTACGTGGTCAACCCCGCGCTGGCCCCGTTCGGGGAGGCGCTGAGCGACGTGCACGCGGCGTTCGCGCGGGTGGCCGAGGCCAGCGGGCTCCGTTTCGTGTTCGATGGCACCACCGACGAGACGTTCCCCGGCCCAGGCCGCGACTTCACGCGCCGCGCGTACCAGCCCGAACGTTACGGCGAGCGCTGGCCCCCGCTGCTGGTCGCCTGGAGCAGCGGTGCGTTCGTCCGCCGGGGCGACATCGAGAGTGGACGGGTCGTCGCCGGTGGAGGCCATCCCACGCTGGAAGGCGACGTGCTCGTCACCGCGCAGGTCACGCTCAACGCGGACGCCGTCATCGACCTGGAGACGGGCGAACCGGTCCCGGCCGGCTTCGGGCCCGGCATCACCTGGGGCCGGGTGCTGCTGCACGAGCTGGGCCACGCCGTGGGGCTCGGGCATGTCAGCGATGCCGCCCAGCTGATGCACGAGCCCCTCACCGACCACCCGCCGATCCCCTCCGAGTACGCGGCCGGGGACCGTGCCGGGTTGCGGCTGGTCGGCCGCGAGCTCGGCTGCCTGCAGACGCCGCCGGTGCCTGCCGGCCACCCGTAGCCTGCACTCCTCCCGGCGGGTGCGACGACCCGGCCGCGAGCCCTTCTGTCGGTCCCGCCCTCCGCTACCGCTGGCTCAGCCGCGGTCGTCAGGTCGGAGCCGGGCGCCGTCGGCGACGACCTCGAGCTCACCATCTGCCCCCGGCGCGAGCCCGCCCCACACCAGCAGCTCACCGTCGGCCCAGACCGCCGTCGGCGCAACCCGTGCCTGCCAGGCGGGGATCGGCCGCCAGGCGTCGGTTCCCGGGTCGTAGGCGGCACCGTCCGCCACCGCCTGTCCGCCCGACAACCCGCCCCACACGACGAGCTCACGGCCGGTCCACACCGACGTGGCTGCCTCATGGGCGACGACGGGGGAGCTGCTCAGCGGCCGCCACCGGTCGGTGGCCGGGTCGTAGGCGGCACCGTCGGTGAGCCGCTGATCGCCGGCTCGACCGCCGAAGACCACCAGCTCGCGCCCGGTCCAGGCTGCCGCGCCGGGCAGGCGTGCGGTGAGCGGGGCGGCGGCGAGCGGACGCCAGCGGTCGGTGGCCGGGTCGTAGGCGGCACCGTCGGCCACGGCGTCCTCGCCCGCCTGCCCTCCCCACACCACCATCTCGCTGCCGGTCCACACCGTGGTCGCTCCCAGCCGAGGCCGCAACGGTGTGGCGGCGATCGTGCGCCAGCTGTCGGTCGCCGGGTCGTAGGCGGCTCCGTCACCCTGGGGGTCGGCCCCGACCGTGCCTCCCCAGATGATCACCTCGCGGCCGGACCACACGGCCGAGGCGGCGCTGCGCGGGGCCAGGGGCGAGGGCGCGACGGGTCGCCACGTGTCGCCCTCCGGGTCGTAGATCGCCCCGTCCCCCAGCACGCCCGCGCCGTCGTCGCCACCCCATACGAACAGGAACCCCGGCCAGGGCCGCCGAGGGCCGGCGGCGTCGAATCGCGGCGCCAACGGGGCGGCTGCCATCGGCCGCCAGGCGTCGCTCGCCGGGTCGTAGGCCGCGCCGTCGCCCAGGGGCTCCGCGTCCTCGGGGGCGCAGCGGCCGGTGCAGCGCGCCCCGCCCCAGACGAGCAGCTCGCGACCGCTCCAGGCGGCCTGCGGCACGACACGCGGGCCGAGCGCCGCCGGGGGCGTCGGCTGCCACGAAGCGCCGCTGTCCTGGGCCTCCGCGG
>DASZZX010000118.1:0-21014 GCA_036260415.1 Nitriliruptorales bacterium | reverse complement strand
GGTCGCGACCGCGCGCCGCCGCCGCGACCGCCTCCCGCTCGCGCCGGCGGAACGCCGGCTCTCCCTCGTGGTCGAAGATCTGGCTGACCGTGCGGCCCGCGGCGGCTTCCACCGCGGCGTCGGTGTCGACGAGTTCGCGTCCGAGCCGGTCCGCGACCAGCCGCGCCACGCTGGACTTGCCGGCGCCCATCATCCCGAACAGCACGATGGCGCGCATCAGCGCGTGCGCAGGTCGTCGACGTAGGCCGCCAGGCTGCGCCGGACCTCGGCGACCGTGTCCCCGCCGGTCTTCTCCAGCAGCGCGTCGGCCAGCTCGATCGCGACGACCGCCTCCAGTACCACCCCGGCGCGCGGCACGGCGCAGACGTCCGCGCGCTGGGTGATGGCCTCGGCCGGTTCGCCGGTCGCCAGGTCCACCGTCGTCAGCGGCCGGGTCAGGCTGGACAGCGGCTTCATGGCCACGCGCACGACCAGCGGCTCGCCGGTGGTGACGCCGGCCTCGAGCCCACCGGCCCGGTTGGTGCGGCGCCGGTAGCCCCCGTCCTCGTGCACGATCTCGTCGTGGGCCTCGTGGCCAGGCGTGGCGGCGAGGTCGAACCCCAGTCCGACGCCGACCCCCTTCATCGCCTGCACCGACATGCAGGCGGCGGCCAGGCGGGTGTCGAGCTTGCGGTCCCAGTGGACGTGGCTACCCAGGCCGGGCGGCAGGCCGTGCGCGATGACCTCCACGACCCCGCCCACGCTGGAGTTGGCGTCCACCGCCGCGTCGATGCGGGCGGTCATGCGCGCTTCCGCGTCGGGGTCGAGGGTGCGGACCTCGCTGGCGTCCACGCGTTCGAGGTCGTCGGCGCCGGGGGCGGGCGCGTCCGGTCCGACCCGTTCGCCGCCGATGTCGACCACGTGGCTGACCACGGTGACGCCGACCTCGGCGAGCAGGAGCTTGGCGAGGGCGCCGACCGCGGTGCGGGCGGCCGTCTCGCGGGCGCTGGCGCGCTCCAAGGCGTCGCGCACGTCGTCGTAGCCGTACTTGAGCGTGGCCACGAGGTCGGCGTGGCCGGGCCGGGGACGGGTCAGCGGGCGCCCCCGCCCGGTCGCGGCCACGGCTGCGGGGTCGGCCGGGGGGTCGGGCGACATGGCCTCGGCCCACTTGGGCCACTCGGTGTTGTGGATCACGACCGCGACGGGCGAGCCCAGCGTGCGTCCGTGGCGGACGCCGCCGAGCAGCTCGAGGCGGTCCTCCTCGAAACGCATCCTGGGGCTGCGCCCGTAGCCCAGCCGGCGTCGGGCCAGCTCACGGCTCAGTGCCGCGCGGGTGACGCTCAGCCCGGCGGGCAGCCCCTCGCAGACCGCGACCAGGGCGGGACCGTGCGACTCGCCGGCCGTGAGGTATCGCAGCCGCCGCACACCGCCTCCCCGGTCCGTCCTCGGCGGCAGCCTACGGCCGAGCGGTCAACGGCGTGTCAGCCGAGCTCCTCGCGGTAGGACGCGATCCCGAACACCCCGGTGGCGCCCGCGTCCCCCAGCCGCTCGTCGTAGTGGAAGTTCCAGTTCCCCACGTTGTCGACGATCTCGCAGACGGCCGCTCCGTAGATGTCGGCACCGGCCGGGCCGTCGCAGATCGCGTTCGGGGCGTAGACCCCGGCGGCCAGCTGCACCTGGGGGTCGGCGATGCGGAACGTGGAGGCGCCGAGGCTGACGACGATCAACGCGCCGGCGTCCGGCCTGGTCGCGCGGTAGTTGGTGTGGGTGCAGCCGGGGCAGTTGACCCTGGTGCCGGTTCCGGCCACCTCGATGGTGCCGCCCTTGACGTAGATGCGGACGGGCTGCCCCGACGCCCCGCGGGTGACGGTGGTGTCGCCGCCGAACTTGAGGCTGGTCACGCACCAGAAGTCGCGCCCGGCCCCGGTGTAGGCCGGGATGGTGTTGCCGTTGGCGGTCACCCACACCCCACCGGTGCTCTGCGTGACGCTCGGCGTGGTGTCGTTCCACCCGGCTGCTTCGCAGACAGCGGTCTCGTCGATGATCTTCTGCAACTCCGATTCCGGCGTGAGCCGGAAGGGCTCGCTCACCGCGTCCAGCGGACCCTTGGGGTAGGTCGGCGGGAACGTGCAGTTCTCCCCGCCGGCATGCTCGCAGCGAGGTTCGCCAGCGGTCGTGGTGGACGCCTCGCAGGCTGCGACGGCGAGGTCACCGCAGTCGTACAGGAACGACTGGTCGACCGTGACCTTCTTGTAGCTCTCGTGGCAGCTGCCGGCCGGGGCCAGACCGGTGAACTCCAGCGCCCCGTCGGTGCCGACGTACCCACGCCTGGTGCACCAGGTGGTCGCGTTGTAGGAGTCGGTGGTGTTGGCGCCGCTGAACGCGATCCCACGCTTGGCGTACAGAGCGTGGGAGAACAGCGGCTTCTCCTCGGCCGCGGCGACCACCTCGCGGTCGACGCCGTCGACCTCGGAGACGGAGGTGATCTCCCAGTCGCTCCCGCTGCCGCTCCACGTGACCGTGTAGGTGCGCCCGTCGACGGTGGACACGTACCTGCCGTCCACGACGCCGTCCGGCGCGAGCTGGTCGAAGCCGGCGTCGAGGAGGCTGTGCTGGTTCAGGTAGACCATGGCCGCCTGCACGCCGGCGTCGGCGACGTGGAGGGCGTCGGTGAAGTCGCGGTCGCTGCGGGTGGACTCGCGCCCGGCGATGGTCCGTGCCACGAGCACCGTGACGAGGCCGGCGACCACGATGGTGGCCAGGAGGGCGAGCGGGAGCGACCCTCGCTCGTCGCGGATGGCGGCCGGCGGCATGCTGGTCTCCTGGTCAGCCACGGGCGTTGCGCAGGCCCACGGCGGTATCGATCGTGATGTCGCTCTGCTCGGGGAGAGCGCGCACCAAGGTGATCTGGACACGGGCGACCTCCTCCGGGGAGCCGTCGCCGTCGCCGTCGGGGGCGGTCACCCCGTCCTCGGTGAGGTAGACGAAGACCGGCGTCCCGTTGGACCCGTTGGCGAGGCGCTCCACGACGGTGCGGGCTGTCCCGACGGCCCCGCTGCTGCTCGTGGGCGGCGAGAAGACGGTCTGCTGCTCGCGCAGCACCTCGACACCTCCGACCGTCGCGGTGTAGTAGCGGAAGCGGATGCGCGTGCCGGCCCGGTACACGTCGACCTGGATCTCGTCGCTGTCACCCACGAGGATCTCGCCGTCCGCCGTGGCGGGGTACGCCGCCCCGTCCGCGACCCGGATCTCGCGGGTGAGACGCCGCGACGCGGTCTGCACCTCGGTCAGCGCCTGGATCCGCTCGTCGGCGCGGCGGGTGGCGCCGAGGCTGTCGATCATGGTGGCGGTCGCGATCGCGGTGGCCACGCCGACAATCACCAGCACGACGAGCAGCTCCACCAGCGTCAGCCCCGACTCGTCAGGCGAGAACTGATGGGTCCCGCCGCGCGCGGTCAGCATGCGCCCACCCCCGAGCCGGTCACCGCGTAGCTCGTGGAGCCGGTCCAGAACAGCGCGTCGTCCAGCCAAACCTCGAAGGTGACGGTGCTCCCAGGGGTGAACGTGAAGTTGTTGTTGATGGTCAGCCGGAAGACCGCGCCGTCGCCGGCCCCGTTGGGCGCCTGGTAGGCGGCCAGCACCGGGGTGGTCTGCCCGGTCCAACGGAACTTGACGCGGCTGTTGTCACCGCTGGACAGACCCTTGATGTTGGCGTCGATGACCAGTGACGGCTGCGGCTTGAAGTTGGAAGCGTTGACGCAGATCGGGGGGACCGATGTGCCGTTGGCCTTGGTCTGCGTGAGCGTGAAGGAGTTGACGGCGATGGACGCGGTGGTGTCGTAGGAGAAGCGGATGGTGGCCTTCTCCGACTCGGCGGTCGCCACGGTGTCGAGCGCCTGCGCGACGACGTAGAACTGGACATCGCCCTCGGGGAGGGACGGCAGCATGCTGCTGTTGGGTCCGAAGGTCCACGTCAGCCCGCCGTCGGCCGAGGTCGGCACCCATCCCAGGTCGTTGACCGACCCGTCGCTGGGGTGGATCCACTTGACGCTCGGCGACGAGACCGCGGGCGCGCTGCTGGTCGCGACGAACGACAGGCTCGGCGGGCTGGCCGTGGTCGTGCCGGTCGACGCGTTGGTGGTGTAGGCGACCTTGTCGGTGCTGGTCTGCAACTGGACGCTGAAGAAGCGCACCAGGTTCCCGGGGTCGGGTGCCCGGGTCGCGGACTGGCGGATCGACAAGGTGCGGCCACGTAGCTGCCAGCTCACCTCGACCACGAACCGCTTGAAGTCGTTGCCGTCCGAATCGGCGTCCCAGACGATGTGCCGCTGGAGGTCGTAGCAGGTGCCCTGCCGCTCGACGGACTCGAACGGCAAGGGTGTCGCATCCGCCGACGCTGCCTCGGCGTAGGTGCACCCGTCCGGGTGAGGGGACGTTCCTTGCTGGCTGGCCGGCCGCACGTCGCCGATGACGACCGGGGCGCCCTCGGCGCTGCTGGCGGCGTCGCTCTGGTAGAAGCCGACGCCGCTCCACTCACGCGACTGCAGCTGCTCGATCATCTCGCCGGCGACCTGGTTCGCCCACGAGCGCCGCTCGTCGTCCGCGATCGAGGCCAGCGAAGTGATGGTGGTGTTGGCGAGTGCGGCGAGGACCACAGCGAGGATGAACAGGCCGATCATCATCTCGACCAGCGAGATGCCGGCTTCCTCGCGCGTTATTCCGTGCAGCACCGCGTGCGGTTCTCCGGGACTGGTCGACTCCGGAGAGTTATCGGCGGGCAGCCCGGGGCGGTTGAGCCGGCTACTTGAGCACGCGGTCGCCCTCGCAGAGGGTGAAGGCGTCGTCGCCGAACAGGAGGGTCACGCAGGGCGGGTCGATGCTGAGCACCCGGAAGTTCTCCGCGAACGTGTCACCTTCACCGACCTCGTATGCGGTCCCGTCGACCTGCACGACCGCGCGTTCCACGCCGTCCTGGACAAACACGTCGATCAAGGCGACCTCGCGGCCCTCCACACGGGTGGACTCGCCACCCCCCTGCGTCGGCGGGCCGGGGGTGGGCCCCCCGGGCGTGGGCGCCCCCGGGGTCGGTGCTCCACCGGTGGTGGGGGCCCCGGTGGTCGCTCCTGCGGTCGTCCCCCCTCCGGTGGTCTCCCCTCCCGCGTCCGGTGCGGCCCGCACGGGGCGGAACGGGTCGCGCGCAAGGAACACCTCGAAGGTCTCGACCGGCAGCTGCTCGGCGTCCCCGGTGACCTCGGGCGATGGGGTGGCCTGGGCCAGCTCCGGTGCCTCGGTCTCCTCCGGCACGACCGCGGCAGGCTCCTCGGGCTCCTCGTCGTCGCCGGCCAGCAGCGGTGCGAGCACGAACAGCCACAGCAGCGCGAGCACGACGACCACCCCGAGCACGATCAGCAGCAGCCGCCTCTGGTTCGCCGGCGGCTCCTGGACGACGACCGTCTCCTGCTCGCTCACCCGACCACCTCCGGCATCACCTCCGTCGCTGCCTCCCGCGACCGACGACAGCGACGCTCGCGGCGCTCCTGAAAGGCGCCGCTCACGGGGAAGTCTCCTGCGGCGTCGGCGACGCGCCTCCTTCGGCGGGTGTGGCTGCGTCCCCTTCCGGTGTCGCACCGGGCGACGGCGACGGTGCCGGCTCCGGTGGCACCGGCAGCACGGCGTACATCCGCCCGGTCACGTTGGCGGTGAGGGTCGGGTAGTCGTCTGGGGCCCCGGTCACGTTCATGGACTCCCAGACGATGCCGCGGGGGCTGATGGCCGGATCCTCGACCCGGCGGAGGAAGTCCACCAGCTGGAAGTAGCCGCCGGTGGCCTGCAGGTTCAGCGGGATCGACGCGAGCCCGGGCGCGCCGTCGGCCGGCTCGGGGCGTGACGGCACCGACACCGTGACCAAGGTGGCGCCCGACTCGTCGGCTGCGAGCTGCAGCTGGCGCAGGGCGCTCGGCAACGCCAGGTCGCGTGGCACGATGGAATCGGCAGCCACGATCGCCGCCTCGACCGCGGGCGCGTCCGCCTGCACCCGCTCCAGCTCGCGGACTCGCGCCTCCAGCCGCTCCGTCTCGGCCTCCACTTGCTCGCGCTGATCATCGAGCTCGGCGATCTCCTCGCTCTGGGGACGCCAGCCGAGGAAGTAGAAGAGCAGGACCAGCACCACGGCCACTCCAGCGGAGATCAGTGCGAGCCGGCGGTTCACCGCAGCTCCTCAGGCAGCCCGTCGGCGTAGCGGCCGGTGAACACCTCCGGGCCGAGGTTGGCTTCGAAGGTGAACACGGTGATGCCCTCCTCGTCGAGCGTGGAGTCGTTGAGGAAGACGTTGAAGAAGGCCGCGATCTTGTCGAACTCAAGCAGGAAGCGCTCGACGCCCGGAGCGTGCTGACGGAGGGTCTCACCGGTGCCGGAGATCGTGCCCGAGCTCGGACCGAACGCGAACCCTTCCGCGGCCGGGTCACCCTCCCCCTCTGCCGCGGCCATGGTGACCGTCAGAGCCGTCATGGCGGCCTCGTTGGGCATGACCGCGGCGAGATCCTGCAGCACGCCGGCGAACGTCACGTCGGCGGCCATGGTCGCCTTGACGACCTCGACCGCCTCGTCGCGCCGGCGTTCGAGGTCGGCGTACTGGTCGAGCGCCCGCACCTGCATCTGGACCTGGCCGCGTCGCTCCTCGGCGGCCCGCAGCTGCTCCTCCGCTCGGTCGACACGCCCGGCCTGCAGTAGGTAGAGACCCACCAGCACGACCACGAGCGCGCCGCCCGCGACCCCGAGCCCCACGAGCGCTCGCCGGCGCCGTTCCCGTTCCAGCTCCTCACGGGGTAGGAGGTTGACCCGGATGCTCACGCGGTCAGCCCTCCCAGCGCGAGCCCGATCGCCGTCGTGAGCACCGGCTCCACCTCGGCGAGCTCCTCGCGCCCGTAGACGCTGCCGCGTGGGGGGACCCCCTGGAAGGCGTGGCCCACCTCCACCGGCATGCGCAGCGTGTCGGACAGCCGCTCGGGGAGGCCCCGGAGCTTCGCGCCCCCACCCGTCAGCAGGACCCGTGCCACCTGGGCCGTTCCGGTCTGCGCCAGGTAGTAATCGAGCGAGCCGCGGACCTCGTCCACGAACTGGTCGGCGCGGGCGTCGATGATGCGTGCCGTCTCGTCGTCGCCCGTGTCCAGACCCCGCTGGGCCTTCGTGGCCTCGGCCTCGTGGTAGGGGACCGCCAGGCCGCCCACGAGCGCCTCGGTGATGTGCCCGCCGCCGAGCACCAGGATGCGCACGAAGCGGGGCACCCCGCGCTCGTGCACCAGGATGTTGGTGACGCCGGCGCCGACGTCCACCAGCATCTCGCCCCCGGCGACGGACTCCGGGTCGGGCACCAGGGCGCGCAGCACCGCGAAGGCGTTGAGGTCCACGCTCACCGGGCGCAGGCGCGCGCGCGTCGCCGCACCGACGTGCGTGGCGACCATCTCCCTGTGGGCAGCGACCAGCATGACGCGCAACATCCGGGCGCCGCCGTCGCCGGTGAACTCGTCCATCGTCTGGAAGTCGAGCTCTGCCTCCTCGACCGGGATCGGGATGTACTCCTGGACCTGGAAGCGCAGCGCGCCGCGCAGCTCCTCCTCGTCCATGTACGGCAGATCGACCTGGCGGACCACGACGCGCTGGTTGGACACGCCGATGTGCACACGCCTGTCCCTGATGCCGGCGTCGGCGAACAGTTGGCTGATGGCTGCCGCCACCGTGTCGACATCGACGACCTCGCCCTCGCGCACGGCGTTCTCGGGCAGTGCCACGCCACCGAAGTTGGTGACGACAGGCTGGCCGCGTTCCAGGGACACCTGCGCGACGTGGACGGCGTGGGTGCCCACGTCGAGACCGACCGCGCTACGCCGGGCCACCCTGCCTACCCCTGCTCGTCGGCGCGGACGGAGCCCGCGCGTAGGTACGCGTCGAGGTCGCCCCGCCGGATGCGGTAGTTCTTGCCCACGCGGAGCGCGGCCAACTCGCCGCTCTTGATCAACCGGTAGACGGTCATGTTGGAGACGCGCAGCTGTCGCGCCACCTCCGCCACCGTCAGCAGGTGGTCCGCCCCGCCCCCGCTCGCCGTGCCCTGCCCCATGACGATCCTGCCGTCGCCGGGCGCCCCGCCCGAGCCTCGAGCTCACCGCTCCCGCGGAACCCCGTTCATATCACGGCCGAACCGGGCTCACCGGGCAACTCACACTCGTAACAGGTCTTTACATCAGTGGTCAAGGGGAACTTTCGGCCACAGGAGGCCAAGCCTTGAGAAGTACATCGCCGTGGTTCGGTTGTCAGCTACGCCAGCCCGATCCAGGTCCGCACCACGCCCGTGAGCGGCTCCCCCGCGAGGAGCGCGACGAGCGTGCCGATCGCCAGGTACGGCCCGAACGGGATCCGCGTCGCCAGTCGCGCGCGCCCGCCCAGGACCAGGCCGAACGCCACCACGACCGCCGCGATGACCGTGGCGTACAGGCCGATGACGGTCTCCCAGCCACCCAGCCAGCCCAGGACGAGGCCGAGCGAGACGGCGAGCTTGACGTCGCCCATGCCCATGCCGGACTGGCCGCGCAGGTGGCGGAAGGCCTCGCTCAGCAGGAACATGCCGACCGGCAGGGCGATGCCGACCACGACGGCGCGGCGCAGGTCGGCCCACGACCCGTCGCCGGCGGCGCCGAGGAGCAGCAGGGCGAGGGTGACCGGCGCCAGCGGGTAGGTCAGCTTGTTGGGGATGATGCGGTGCTCGAGGTCGATGAGCGTGGCGACGACCAGCGCCCACGCCAGCAGCAGGAAGGCCGGCAGCGCCCAGGTCACCCCGTGGACCGCGGCCACCAGACCCCACAGGACGCCGACGAGCAGCTCGACCACCGGGTAGCGGAAGGAGATGCGCGCGCCGCAGTCCCGGCAGGTGGCGCGCAGCAGCAGCCACGAGACCACCGGGATGTTGTCGCGGGGGCGGATCGGCGTGCCGCAGGCGGGGCAGCGCGAGGCGGGGCGCACGATCGACTCGCGCCGTGGCCAGCGGTGGATCGCCACGTTCGCGAACGACCCGAAGACCAGCCCCAGCAGGGAGGCGACCAGGACGACCGGCAGGGCGGCTTCGGACATCGCGCGCACCGTAACTCACGACGTAACGAGACGGAGGGGCGGCACGTGCCGCCCCTCCGTGTGGGTGCGTCGGCTAGCTGCAGGCCGTGGTGGTCGGCTTGCCGTTGTGCATGTCGAAGTAGTAGTCGACGCCGACCCCAGCGAGACTGGTGTGGTCGGCGGTCAGACAGTAGTCGTCGGTGGCCTGCTCGGTGATCGCCAGGGTCACGCTGTCCGAGGTCTTGAACAGCGAGACCGCGGCACCGGCGTAGGTGCCGTTCTCGTCGAAGTACTCCTCCATCTTGACCGCCGCGTTGCGCAGGTCAGACTGAGCAGCCTTCCTCCAGGCCTTCTCACGCTGGTTGAGGAACGTGGGGATCGCGATGGCCGCCAGGATGCCGATGATGATGACGACGACCAGCAGCTCGATCAGGGTGAAGCCCTCTTCCCCACGCGCCTCGCGCATCTTCTGGAGCATGTGGTTCCCTTCCGCTTGGTGGTTCGCTCCATGACGGGCCGCGGAACGAACTCAGCCCCCATCCACAAGCCCCGACGGCTTGCGTGAGGCAGCCCGGCTGACCTCTGAAGGTCCCGTGGCTTTGCGTCCCCGCCTCGCGACGGGTTTGCCTTGAGACTCCCGCTTGCGGCTCGTCGCTCTCCGTCATCGGCACCCGGGAGGCCCGGCTTTAGCCGTCAAGGCGCCGGGCGCCGGCGCCGATGCACGGGGCGTGAACCCCCCTTCCACCACCGCCGTCCAGCCGCAGCCCCGACCGGACCCGGCGTCGTCACGACCAGCGCCGATCGCAGCGTCGCCCCGCGCCGCCGCCATCGCCCGCTGGTGTGGCGACCTCGCAGCACTCGCGCTGCTGGTCACGGTGACCTGGGGGCTGGCCGACCATGACGGCGGGCTGGAACCCGGCGCCATCTCGGTTGCGGCCGGCGTCGCCCTGCTCACGCTCCCGTGGACGGCCGCGGAGCTGCGGTTCCTGCCCCGGGCGGGCCGGTGGCTGGTGGCTCTCTGGACGGCGGCCACAGTCGTATCGCTGGCGTTCGCGCAGGACCGCTCCGGCTTCCCCGCCTCCTCCCTGATGACCGGCATGGTGGTCGCGACCGCCCTGTCAGGCCTGCGGCTGCTGCGCCGACGTTGGGGCGCCGCAGCGATCACCGGCGCGCTGCTGGTGGGTTTCGGGGCGTACTGGTCGCGCTCGTACCTGCAGTGGTGGGGGCACACCATGATGGGTCGTGACCCGACCTGGATGGCGCTGTCGTGGCACAACCAGTCGGGCGCCTTGATGGCCGGGTTCGGGGCGCTGTTCGCCGGGATCGCCATCGCCGCACGCAGGCTCGTCGCGCTGGCTGCGGGCCTGTGCGCCGGGGCGGCGCTCGCCGGGGCCTGGCTGTCGGGATCGCGTGGCGCCACCGCGGCCGCGGTCGTGGGGCTCGCGCTCGTCACCGCACTGGGGGCTCGCCGGCACCGGTTGAGGCGCGCTCTCGGGCGGGCAGCCGCCATGGTCTGCGTCGTGGTGGGGATCACCGCCGCGCTGATCGCCATGTCCGGCGGGGGTCAACCCGTCTTGGACCGCGAGGAGGCGGCGTCGACCAACCTGGCGCTGCGCCTGGAGCACATGCGCGCGGCGGTGGGCATGTTCGGCGACGACCCCCTGACCGGTCAGGGGCCGGGCTCCTACGCGCGGATGGCGCTGCAGTGGACCTCCCCCGACGCCAACCTCACCGCCCACGCCCACAACGAGTACGCCGAGGTCCTCGGCGAGAGCGGGATCGTGGCCGGCGTCGCCCTCGTCGCGCTGATCGGGGCGATCTCGGTCACCGCCTGGCGCCGCCGGGCCGACGACCACCCCGGCCCAGGCGCCCCGACGAGCGCGGACACCGATCTGAGGGAGCCGCTGGCGCTCGGCGCGGGCGGCTCGTTCGGCGTCCTGGCGCTGCACATGGGGATCGACTTCGACTGGAACTACCTGGTGCTGGCCGCGTTGCTCGCCATCGCCGCCGCCGCGATCGTGGACCGCCACCGCCTGCAGCGGCCCGCCGCGGGGCTGACCGTCCTGGCGGTGATCCCCGCGATTCTGCTGCTCGGCGTCGGCCTCGCCGCCATCCGCATCGAACTGGCGGTTGCCCGACCGGCGTCCGACCTCACGGCGGAGCAGTTCGCGGCCAGCGGCGTCCCCTGGGACGTCCAGCACGCCTCGCAGGTGTCATCCACGCTGGCCGCACGCGGCGAGTACGGCCTCGCGGCGGAGGTCCTCGACCGTGCGATCGCCTGGAGCCCAGGGGTGCACGTGCTGCGGGTCCAGCGGGCCGTGGTCGCCTACCGGGCGGGCGAGGCGACGAGCCGCGAGGTCACGGCCGTTCTGGACGAGCGTCGCGCGCCCTTCTGGGCGCACAACCTGGCGGCCGAGTCGTTCCTGGCGCGCGGTGATCTCCGGGCGGCGCGCCGGCTGCTGCACGGACTGCTCGACCGCTACCCGATGTTCGCGGCCTGGGGCGTCGACAGGCCCCTGGCGGAGACCTGGGCCCTGCTGGTCGATCTGGCCGGACGCCAGCGCGGCTGCGATGCCGCTCGCGCGGCCGCCTCCGATGCTCGTCGCGAGGCGGATCTCGAGCTCGGCCCGCGCGCCCACGCCTGGTGCGACGCGCCCAGGCCGATCCCGGACCGGGTCACCCTCCACGGCTGAGCACCATCCCGGGCAGGCGGGTGGCCGTCGCCCCGAGCATCGTGCGCCCCTTCCGCTGACATGCCAGCGGAACGACGCACGATCCAGCCCCAGCGGAACCACACACGATCCAGCCCCAGCGGAACCACGCACGATCCAGCGCCAGCGGCCCGTCGTCGCCAGGTCCCGGCCACGTCGCCCGTCATCCGGCAGGTCGGCGGCGGGGTGGTCCCGGCCACGAACGGCAGCGTCACCAGCGCGCGGGCTGCTGGCACCACGACCCCGTGATCCGCGCCCCCGGCTGGCCTGGACCGGGGCGCCTCAGCGCCCCGCTGGCCTGGACCGAGGCGCCGACGCGCCCCGGCTCGCCTGCCGGGGCTCCGCCCACCCGGACGCGAGCGACGACCGGCGGACAGGCGTTCACCACCCTCAACGTCGACGTGCGTTGCCCTCAGGGACGCGGCCGGACGTCGCCTACTCGACGAGCTCCATCACCTTGAAGATCGGCATGTACAGGGCGATGACCATCGACCCGACGATGCCACCCAGGACCGCGATCATGAGCGGCTCCATCAGGGCGGTGAGCGATTCGGTGGTCGACTCGACCTCCTGGTCGTAGAAGTCGGCGACCTTCTCGAGCATGGTGTCGATCGCGCCGGTCTCCTCGCCGACCGCGATCATCTGCACGATCATGGCGGGGAAGACGTCGTGGTTCGTCAGGGGGCTGGCGATCGACTCGCCCTCCCGCACGGAGTCCTGCACGTCCTTCACGGCCGCGGCGACCGGACCGTTGGCGACCGTCTCCGAGGTGATCTCCAGCGCCTGCAGGATCGGGACGCCGGCCCGCAGAAGCACCGAGAGGTTGCGGGCGAAGCGGGCCATCGCGATCTTGTGGAACAGCGGTCCGAAGACCGGCAGCTTCAGCTTGATGCGGTCGAGCTGGTAGCGACCCTGCGGGTTGGCGCGGATGGCCTTGTACGCGTACCACACCCCTGCGGGGAGCACGAAGAACGTGAGCAGCCCGGCCCAGCTCGACATGAAGTTCGAGGCCGCCATAAGGATCTTCGTGGGGACCGGCAGTTCCCCACCGAGATCCTCGAACATCGCGGCGAACGTCGGCACGATGAAGATCAGCATGACCGTCGTGAGGAGCACCGCCATGATCAGGACGATCACCGGGTAGGTCAGCGCCGCCTTGATCTTGCCGCGCAGCGCCACCTCCTTCTCCAGCGCGTCGGCGATGCGCAGCAGGACCGAGTCGAGCATCCCGGCGGTCTCGCCCGCGCGGACCATGGCGATGTACAGCCGGGGGAAGATCTTCTCGTGCTTGGCCAGTGCGGCCGACAGGGCTCCGCCGGCCTCCACGTCGGCACGGACCTCGCCAATGACCTCGGCGAGCCGCTTGTTCTCGGTCTGCTCCTCGAGGATCGTCATCGCCCGCAGCAGCGACAAGCCCGAGTTGATCATCGTGGCGAACTGGCGGCTGAAGATCGCCAGGTCCTTCAGCTTGACCCGCCCCCCGAACCCCGGGATCCGGATCTCGGTCCGCATCCCGGTGGTGCGGACCTGTTCGACGCTGACGGGCGTGTAACCCATCTGGCGCAGGCGGGCCGCCACCGCGCCGGAGCTGTCCGCCTCGAGCTGTCCGGTGACGAGCTTCCCCGACCGGTCGCGGACCTGGTAGTTGTAGGTCGCGGTCGCGGTGGCCATCGCGTGTCCTCCCTCTACCTCACGTCCGGCCGGCCAGACGGTTGAACTCCTGCACGTTGCTGCACTTGGCCAGCGCCTCGTCGTAGCTCACCCTGCCCATCTTCACGAGCGAGGCGAGCGACTGGTCCATGGCGACCATGCCGTGCTGCTGCCCGGCCTGGATCGAGGAGTAGATCTGGTGTGTCTTGCCCTCACGGATCAGGTTGCGGATGGCCGGGGTGGCGACCATGACCTCGCAGGCCACCGTCCGGCCCTTGCCGTCAGCCGTCTTCAGCAGCTGCTGGCACACCACGCCCTGCAGGGCACCCGCCAGCTGCACGCGGATCTGCTCCTGCTGGTGGGGCGGGAACACGTCGATGATGCGGTCCACCGTCTGGGGCGCGTCCTGGGTGTGCAGGGTCCCGAAGACGAGGTGGCCGGTCTCCGCCGCGGTCAGCGCGATGTGGATCGTCTCGAGGTCGCGCATCTCGCCGACCAGGATCACGTCGGGGTCCTGCCGTAGCACGTGCTTGAGGGCCTGGTTGAAACCGTGCGTGTCCGTGCCCACCTCACGCTGGTTCACGACGGCGGTCTTGTGCCTGTGGAGGAACTCGATCGGGTCCTCGACGGTCATGATGTGGACCGCACGGTGGGTGTTGACCAGATCGACCACCGACGCCAGCGTGGTGGACTTCCCCGAGCCGGTCGGTCCGGTCACCAGCACGAAGCCGCGCGGCAGGTACCCGAAGTTGGCGACCTGCGGGGGGACCCCGAGCTGGTCGAGCGGTTTGATTTCGAACGGGATCACCCGCATGACCGAACCGATCGAGTCACGCTGCTGGAAGACGTTCACGCGGAACCGCGCTCTACCGGGCAGCGAGTAGGACAGATCCAGCTCGAGGTTGTTCTCGAACGCCTCGCGCTGCTTCTGGGTGAGGATGCCGTAGAGCATCTTGCGCAGTTCGTTGGGGGTCATCTTGGGGTAGCCCTCGAGTGGGCGCAGCTCGCCGTGCACGCGGACGCTGGGGGGCACGCCCGAGGTGAGGTGCAGGTCCGAGCCCTCGAACTCGACCAGCGCCTCCAGCAGCTCGTCGAGGTCGACGCTGGTCTCCTCCTCCGCCTCGACGAGTGGCATCGTGGGCGGCTCGGGCTGGGCCGCCGTGGCCGACAGCCGCGGCGGTTCCGCCCGGCGGATGGGCGCACCACCCGCCGCGGCGGGCAGGTGCGCGACCGCGGCGACGACCGCCTTGCGCGTCGAGAGGGCGAGCCGCACGGGCAGGCCCGTCTCAGCCTCGATCTTCTCCTTGGCGACCCGGTTGTTGGGGTCGGCCACGGCGACGACCAGCTCGTCCTTCTCTCCGAAGCGCACGGGCAGCGCCACGACCTCCTCGGCGAGCGCCCGCGGGATCATCTCGGCGGCGGACGGGTCCACCGACGTCGCGTCGACCTCGACGAACTCCATGCCGAGCTGGTCCGCCAGGGCCCGGACAAGATCGGTCTCCTCGACCAGCCCCAGCTCCACCAGCGACTTCCCCAGGCTCATGCCACGCTCGATGCGGAACTGCTCCGCCCGCCCAAGCTGCTCGGTGGTGATCACCCCCCGTTCGAGGAGGATGTCCCCCATGGCTTTGGGCATGCTGCGTCCTCCCCGAACCGTCAGAGGGCTTCACTTCGCGGTACGACTGGCCGAACATGTTGTCGGACGCCACCGACGGGGACTGAAGCAGCCCGCTCGCCCACGCGTCCGGGGCGCCTCCCCGCGCGTCCAGGGCCCACGGTGCGCCGATCCACGACGGAGTCCTGGATGGATCTCACACACGGCGTCGCTGCCTACGCTCGCAGGGCCCCGGCGGGCTCGAGGCTCGGACCGGCGGCACGGCGGCCCTCCATCTGGTGGCGGGAGGAACCGTCCAGGACCGCGCGGCTCGGCGGAGCCCGCCTGACGGCATCCGACGACCCCGGCCACGTCCGGTGCACCGCCGCCGGGGCGGCGGACGGCCTGCACGCCCTCGACGACCTGCTCGACAGGATGGCCACGACCGAGCGGATGCTCACCGAGCTGCGCGCCGGTGAGCTCGCACCGAGCCGGTACGCCGACCTGGCGGGTCGGGCGTGCTGAGCCGTCCAGCGGTCCACGTGACCATCCAGAGCCGGGAGGCCCAGGGAGGCCGACCGCAGGCCGTCGCGGACACGGACCGACGGGTGGGCACCACCACGTTCACCGTGGGTGCTGCCCTGCGCAGCGGGGTCGTCAGGACCGTCGGCGGCTCTCTGACGACGTTCCTGCTGTTGCCGCTGATCCTCGACCGGCTGGAGGCCTCCGTCTACGGCGCGTGGGCCACGCTCGCGACCCTGCTGGCGATCGGCTCCCTCGCGGACGTGGGCGTCAGGACGGAGATCGTGCGGAGGGCGAGTGAGGCCCATGCCCGCGGGAACCGCAGCGCGGCCGCCGCTGCGGTGCGAGAGGGCACCACGCTCGTCGCCGCTCTCGCGGCGATCGTGGCCGCAGCGGCCATCCTTGCAGCGCCACGGATCGTCGCTTGGGTATTCGGGACGGGAGGGACAGCCGGCACGGACGAAGGTCAGCTCGCCCTGCTTCTCCGGGCCCTGGCTGCACTGCTCGCCGTCTCGCTGGTGCTGGACACGTACCTGTCCGGGCTCGCCGCGCTCCAGCGCCTCGACTACCGCAACTACGGGCAGACGGCCGGTCTCCTCCTCGCCACGCTGGTCGTCGTCGCCTCCCTGCTCGCCGGGTGGGGGATCTGGTCGCTGCTGGCGGGTGCCTGCGTCGAGCGTCTCACGACCGTCGCCGTCGAGTGGTACGGCATGTCGCGGCTGCTCCCGGAGGCGACGTTCCGTCCCGCGCGCCTGCGCTGGGCCTCGGCTGGGGCCTTCCTCGCGCTGTCGGGTACAGCTCTCCTGACGCAGATCTCCGACATCGTCGACTTCCAGTGGGACAAGCTGGTCATCGCCCACTACGTCGGGCCGGCGGCGGTGGCGCAGTACGAGGTCGGCACGACGCTGACCATGCAGGTGCGCAACATCGCGATCTTCCCCCTGGGCCTCCTGCTCGCGGGCGTGGCCGGAGCCGCCGTCGCGGGACTGCAGCGCGCTCGACACGTGCACGACCGCATCGCTCGCCCCGTCGTGGCCGTCGCCGCGGTCGCGCTGTCGGCGGTCGTGGTGTTCGGTCCACCCGCCGTCCGTCTGTGGTTGGGCGACGACTTCGAGCCGGCCGGCTACGTCAGCCGGATCCTCGCGGTGGCGATGTCCATCAACCTGATCTCGGCGGCGTCCACCTACGTCGCCTTCGCCCGCAAGCACCACGCCATCCCGGCCACGTCCGCAGCCATCAACGTCGTCGTCAACGGCGTCGGCAGCCTGCTGCTGACGCGTCGCTTGGGCCTCCTCGGGGCTGTCTACGGCTCCGTCCTGGGCAACGCCGCCGGGTTGCTGACCGCGGTCTGGCTCCTGGGTCGCTTGTCGCCTCCGCGCGGGGTCTTCGTCCGTCCTGTCGCGACGGCGGCGGTGCTCGCGGCGGTCGGCATCGCCGTGGGTCTCCCGGAGGCATCCACCACCTGGATCTCGCTCATCTCACGCACCGCCGCGTACGGCGCCGTGGTGACCGGCGTGTTGACCGTCACAGGTGACCTGCGCCCGCGCGAGATCGTGCGGGCGATCCGGGCCCGATGACCTCGGTGCTGCACGTGACCGGTGGCTACCCCCCCGAGCAGGAGGGCGGGGCGTACGCCTACACGGCCTGGCTGCACCGTCGCCTGCGCGCCCGCGGTCTCGACTCCACCGTGCTCACCCGACCCCTGGCAGCCGGCGGGCGCGTGCGACGCTGCAGGGCGGTTCCGGGCGACGGGCGGGTCCTGCGGATCACCAATCCCCGTATCAGGAACTGGGACGCGCACTGGGACGTGGCCACCTCTCTCGGAGCAACGGCGTGGGCGGAGGTCGCCACGAGCGCCATCTCGGACCTCGATCCCGCCATCGTGCACGTCCACTCCGTCGTCGGGCTTCCCGTCGCCTTCCTCCGCCACCTGTCGGCAAGTGGCCGCCGCGTGGTGCTGACACACCACGACTACGGCGTGTGCTGCCCGAGGTTCACGCTGCAGCGCGACGGTGAGCGCACGTGCCCGACGGCGGGGCACGGGTCCGCATGTGCCCCCTGCGCGTGGGAGGGCCCCCGCTGGGCGGTGCCCGTCGCTCGGCGCCTCGACCAGGTCCTCCCCGTGAGCGGAACGCCGGTCGCGCACGGGATGCACCGCATCGTGCGGCCGCACGCGGACCGCCGACAGCACCTCTACCGCAGGTGGTACGAGATCGGAACAGAGCTCGTCGCTGCAGCTGCCGTCAACATCTTCCCCACGACGGCTGCGCTCGGTGCGTTCCGCCGTGCTCTCGAGGCGGACGTCCGAGGAGCGGTGCTGCCCTACCCGCTACCGGACGAGCTCGTCGCGGCACACGCCCGGTGGTCGGGGTACGTCCCGGGGCGCGCCGGACTGCTGCTCGGGTTCATGGGGACCGACCAGCCCCTCAAGGGTCTCGACGTCCTGCTGAAGGCCCTCCGCCTCCTGCCTGCCCGGGTCCGCCTGCGTGTCATGGGACGTCTCTCCGACCGCTCGTGCCGGCGCATCACCTCGCAGCTGACGGACCGGGTCGAGATCGTGCGTGACTACCGGCTCGGGGACCTGCCCGAGCTGCTCCGCGACGTCGACGCGGTGGTGGTGCCGAGCACATGGGAGGAGACCGGTCCCCCCATGGTGACCAGCGAGGCGCAGCTCTTCGGGGTCCCTGTCGTGGCGTCGCGGCTGGGGGGTATGACCGCCGCTGTCGCGGACGGCCACAACGGGGTGCTGTTCAGGCCCGGCGACCACCGTGGCCTCGCCGACCAGCTGCGGGAACTCCTCGATGACCCTTCGCGGTTGCGCGCCATGTCCGCCCAGGCGCGCCCGTTGGCGACGACCGAGGCGGAGCACCTGGATCGTCTTCTCCATCTGTACGCCGTTGGACCGCGCGGAGCTCTCGGTGGATGACAGGCGGGAGCGATCGACACGCGGGATCCTCTGGGTCGCGTGGACGCCGATACGGGGCCGGATGTCCGACCTCGCCGGTCGTTTCGGCGGCCACACGCTGGTCCTCCATCCGATGGGTCGCCTGCGTGCCCTGCTACCCATCCGCTACCTGCTGTCCTCGGTCGGCACCGTCGTCGTGGTAGTGGCGCGGCGGCCCGCGGTCGTCGTCGTGACCAACCCGCCCATCGCCGCTGCCCTCGTCACGTTCGTGGCAGGCAAGCTCGTGGGTTCCCGCCTCGTCCTCGACAGCCATCCGGGCGGCTTCGGTCTCCAGGACGATCCGCTCGGCAGGTGGGTTCAGCCGCTGCACCGCTGGCTGGTCAGGAGGGTCGCGGCCGTCCTCGTCACCACCCGGGAACTGTCCGATCTGGTGGACAGCTGGGGCGGCAACGGCATCGTGTTCCACGAGGCCCCCCCGCCCAGCGTCGCGCGCCGCCCCGCCGAGGAAGGGCCGTCGGCCCGGCCCACGGTGGTCTTCGCGGGCATCTTCGCCCGTGACGAGCCCGTCGAGGAGGCCACCAGGGCGGCATCACTCGAACCCCGGGTGGAGATGCAGGTCACCGGCGACGTCGGTCGGGCCCCCCGGCAGCTGGTGCGTCACCCGCCGCCGAACGTGCGTCTCGTCGGATTCCTGCCGCAGGAGCGATACGTGAGACTGCTCGCGGGCGCGGATGTGGCGCTGGTCCTGAGCACCGAGGAACTCTCGGTCCCACGGGCCGCTCTGGAGGCCAGCCACTTGGAGGTGCCGCTGGTCGTGACCGACGGCCCGGCCAGTCGACGCTACTTCCCCTACGCCGAACGCGTCCGCAACGAGGCTGAGGAGATCGCGGCGGCGATCCGCCGCTGGCTCGCCATGCATCCGGAGGAACGCGCCAGCCGGGTGCGCCGCGCGCGGCTGGACGCGGAGGAGCGCTGGCGCCAGCAGCGTGGGGCGCTGGCACCCCTGCTGACCCCATCGCCTGGTGGACGGACCCGCGTGTGAGCGAGACCCCCCGAGCGGACGTGGTCATCGTGACGTGGAACTCGGCGCGAACGGTCGGAGCGTGCCTCAGCTCCCTGCTGGAGGATCCGAGCAACCAGCCGTACGTGCAGCGCGTCGTCGTGGTCGACAACGCGTCACACGACGGCACGCGCGAGGTGCTCCGGCGCTTCAGCGGGAGGTACCCGCTCGCGGTCGTGCGCAACCAACGCAACGTGGGCTTCGCGGCCGCCGTGAACCAGGCCCTTGGTCAACTCTCCGGTCAGCACCCCGTGTTGCTGCTCAACCCCGATGTGGTGGTGGCACCGCACGCGCTTCGGACCCTGGGTGAGGCACTGGTGCGCCAGCCGGACGTGGGTCTGGTTGGGCCGATGATCCTCCGACCCGACGGGGAGGTGGACCAGACGTGCGCGCGTGCCGACTGGACGCTCTGGAACCTGCTGTGTGAGGTCTTCGCACTCCGTCGGCTGCCTGCCCTCAAGCGCGTGTTCGGTCGCTACCGGCTCGAACACTGGGACCACCGCACCGCGGCCGAGGTCCCTTGTGTGTCCGGCGCCGCCTGCCTGGTGCGGACCGGCCTGCTGACCCAAGAACGGGGGTTGGACACCACCATCCCGATGTACTACGAGGACCTGGAGCTGTGCTGGCGGACGCGCGATCTGGGCCACCGGGTGTGGTACGAGCCGAAGGCAGCCGTCATGCACGTGCGGGCCTCCTCCTCGCGTCTGTCACCCCACAGGGAGGAGCTGGCGGTGATGGAGGAGGGCGACGCGCGCTGGCTCGCCCTGGTCCGCACGGGCGGCCGGTGGCGGGGCGCGGCAGCGACATGGGTGATCACCCTCGCCAGTGCCATCCGCATCCTGATGTATCGGTCACTGTCGCTGGCCGCCCGGGACCAGCGGCGGTCCCACTACCTCGACGGCGTGGCCAAGTACCGGGCGTTGCTGCGGTGGAGCACCCAGCCCAAGCCGGCCATGACGCGGATGCCATGAGGGTCACGCTGGGGGGCGCGGAGGTCGACCTGGTCCACCGTGACGAGGTCCTGGAGCAGATCCTGCAGCGTCTGACCTCTCCCGACGCTGGGCGCCCGCTGTTCGTGGCCTCGGCCAACCTCGATCACCTCTACCACTTCGGGCTGGACTCCGGCCGCGAGGGGTCGTTCGATCCGGGTCGCGGTGGCGCCGACTGGCTGGTCCTGCTCGACGGCATGCCGCTGGTATGGACCGCGCGCCGCCTGACCGGGGCCGGGTGGGAGCAGCTGGCCGGGTCGGACCTGCTGCCCGACATCCTGCACACGGCGGTCCGTGCCCGCGCCCGCATCGGTTTCCTCGGCGGCTCCGAGAGCATGCAGCGCAGGCTCGGCACGGTGCTGGCGGATGTGTACCCGGCCCTCGAGGTCGCCGGGATGTGGGCGCCCCCGCGAGCCGTCATCGACGACGACACCGCGTCCTCCGCACTCGCCGACGAGATCCGCGGTGCGCGCATCGACCTGCTCGTGGTGGGGCTCGGCAAGCC
>DASZZX010000117.1:0-2335 GCA_036260415.1 Nitriliruptorales bacterium | reverse complement strand
GCGGTGGATCAGGTTGCCTTTGCCGAACGTGCATCCGGTGAGCACCTGCACGGCGTCGACCCCGCACATGTCGGTCTCGGTGACCGCCACGACCTCCTCGTCCTGGGCGTGCGGTCCGATCTCGTCCAGCGCGAACCGGGCCGCCTGGATGCCCATGGCGAGTCCAGGGCAGAGGTGGCCGTGGAAGTCGACGACCCGCGCGAGCGTCCGTTCGTCGATGCTCATCCTCTACCTCCTCGCCGAAGCCGGATTCGTCGCCGTCACGTTAGGACGTGCGGGCCGGTCCCACAGTGGCAGCTGCCAGGCTGGCTGTCGCCCGCAGGCTCGCCGGCCGGGACGAGGCGCGATGGTCGGCACGGACAGAGGGCTCCGAGGCAGCATCTCACCGACCGTCGCGCGGGGGTCCGGCGGCGTGGTTCGCGCGCCGGAACCGGGCGGGTACCGCCGCCTCCGGGCCGTCGGTCAGGTCGGCGAGCATGCGACCCACCTCAGGCACGAACTTGAACCCGTAGCCGGAGAACCCGGCGCCGACGACCAGGTGCCCGCAACGGTCGATCAGGAAGTTCTTCGACGGCGTGGACGTGATCAGACAGGTCGTGACCGAGCTGGGCTGGGGGTCCAGACCGGGCAACCACCGGGACACGTAGGCACGCAGCTGCTCGAGGACCAGCGGGTCGGGCGTGCCTACCACGTCGGGGTTGACCACCGGACCGGGGCCGCGCTCGCCGACCTTGACGCCTTCCCCTGGCGACGCCAGCCCGTACGCGCCAGCGGCCACACCGGCCGCGTCGGGACGCCGCAGGTGGTGCCGGAAGCACGGCCAGTCGCCACCGGCGTCGCGCACGGGGAACTGGGCCGGCTGCTGGCGGGTCACGGTCAGTGGCGGCAGGTCGAGGTGGCCGGCGAGCACGCTCGCGGTCCACGCACCGCAGGCCACCACCGCGGTCGGCGCGACGTGGCTACCGGCGGCGGTCGTGACGGTCACGTGGCGGCTGCCCACCTCCAGGTGCGTGACCGGCTGCTCGACGTGCACATCCGCGCCGGCCCGCTGCGCGGCGCTGTGCAGCGCGCTCACGGCGGCGTCGGCGTCCAGCCGTCCGGCGTCGGGCTGGACGACGACCTGGCGGTCGAAGCGCACGCCGGGCCAGCGCTCGTTCGCCGCTGGCGCCGTCAAGCTCTCGTAGCGCACACCGCAGCGGTCGAGGCTGGAGCGGATGGTGTCCAGCACGGCCGGGTCGCCGTGGTCGAGGCCGCCGGTGGTGGTCAGCAGCGCTCTGCCGGTGGCCTCCTCCAGTTCGCGCCACAGCGGCAGCGCGGCCTGCGCCATCCGGACGTCGGCGACCTGGGTGTGGGCGAGTCGGAAGATGCGTGCACGCCCGTGCGAGCTGCCGCGGCTGTGGCCGCGCGGGAAGCGCTCCAGCACGACGACTCGTCGGCCACGGCGCGCCAGGTGCCAGGCTGCGGCAGCTCCCATCGCCCCGCCGCCCACCACCACGACGTCCCAGCGTGCCACACCCATCCGCTTCGGCGTCCGCTCCCGACCGTAGCCGTCATCGGCGCCGCGACGGGACCTGGTGCCACATCCGCCGGCCACGTCGCACGCCGGCCGGCCGAGTGTTCGGACGTGGCCCAGGCCACGGCGGGCTGACTACGTTGCGGGGGTCCTCGGACGACGAGAGGAGCCGACGTGCGGTCACGCGATGCGCTCGCGTCGGTGCTCGCGATCGCCATCGTGGTGGCCCTGGGGGCGTGCTCGCGTGAGGAGCGGGGTCCCACCACCCCGTTCGCTGCGCAGCCCGCCGTGGTCGAGGACGTCCTGGATGGCGACAGCCTCCTGGTCCGCATCGAAGGCGGCGAGGGGCCCCTCGAGCACGGCACCGCTCGAGAGCTGGCGCTGTCGGAGATCGACGCGCCCGAGGCCGAGGACCCTGCCGGCAACAGCGAGTGCTGGGGCGCGGAAGCCGCCCGGTTCGCTGAGGAGACCCTGCCGGTGGGATCGACCGTCTACGTCGTCCCCGCCCAGTTCGATCCTCCCGCCGAGGGCAGGCTCGAGGCGTTCGTCTATACCAAGGACAACGTCTTCTTCAACCAGTTGGCCGTGACGCAGGGTCACGCCCGCAGCCTGGCCGAGGTCTTCGTGGTGCGTCTCGGGGCGGCACAGAGCGACGCGCAGGAAAGGGACCGCGGGATGTGGGGACCACCCTGTGACTACCAGCCGTCGCCGTCTCCTTCGCCGCCAGCCGAGCCGTCACCGGCGGCGTCGTAGGTCGGCACGACGGGCGTCGAAGCGTCGCCCCGCCGCGCGGTCAGCTCACCACGACGTCGAGGCGGGCCG
>DASZZX010000116.1:0-4630 GCA_036260415.1 Nitriliruptorales bacterium | reverse complement strand
GCCCGCGCCAGCTCCTCGAGGATGAACGGGACCCCCTCGGACTGGGCGTGCATGGTGGCGGCGGACGTCGCCGCGACGTCTCCACCGAGGGCCTGCTTCAGCAGCGCGGTGCTCTCCAGCTGCGTCAACCGTGGCAGCGAGATGCGACGCACCAGCCCCAGCCGCTCCATGTCGGCCAAGAGCGGAGCCGCCTCGGTGGTCAGCGCCAGCTCGTCACGGCGCACGGCGAACGCGAGGAAGATCGGCAGGTCGGCGTCGGCGCGGACGATGTAGCGCAGCATCCGCACGCTGTCCTCGTCGGCCCACTGCAGGTCGTCGACGAGCAGGGCCACGGGGAGACGCGAGGCGAGCGAACGCATCGCGATAGCGCCAAGGTCGAAGGTCCGCAGCAGCTTGTGGTCGGGCGAGAGACCCTCCAGCGTGGGGTCGTCGAGTCCCGAGATCGCGTTGTGTGCGCGCTGGAAATCGTCCCGAGCCACACCCGCGGCGGCCTCCTGTGCCTCCCGACAGCCGAAGATCGCGCGGGCCAGCAGGAACGGGCCCCGGATCTCCTCATCGGCGGCGACGGCGACGACGACGAAGTCTTCCGCCTCCGCGACGTCCGACGCCGCCAGCAACAGCCGGCTCTTGCCGATCCCCGGCTCACCTTCGAAGGTCAGCGCGGCGAGCTGGCCCTTCTTGGCCGCGGCGATCTCCTGGCGGACCGCGGTCAGTTCGTTGGCGCGCCCGACCAGCGCACCCGTGGTGCGTCGCATCTGCAGGACGAGCGGCGAGAGCGGGGGCAGGGGAGCCTCGGACAACGAGGCGATGTCGGACATGTCGCGGGCTCTCCGCAGGGGAGGAAGAGAGGGGGCGCTGGATTATCCCAGCTCGCGCGGGTCCCCGCTAGGCTTCGCGCACTCACCGACCGTCTCGGAGGCGGTCTTCCTCGGAGGTTTCCGGCGCCATGTACCAGTGGTGGCTGTTCCTCCACTTGGCCGGGATCTTCGGGTTCCTGCTGGCGCACGGTGCGTCGGTGGCGATCACCTTCCGGCTGCGCAAGGAGCGCGATCCCAGGCGGATCTCCGCGTTGCTGGAACTCTCGCGCTCCTCAGTGAGCGTCTTCTACGCCTCGCTGGGGTTGCTGGTCGCCGCTGGGATCGTGCTCGGTTTCATCCCGGGCGCGCCGGGGACCTGGTGGGGTGAGGGATGGATCTGGACGGCGATCGTCGTGCTGGCAGCGGTCTCGGCCGCGATGGGCGCGCTGGCGACGCCGTACTACCGACGCGTCGAACGCGTCGCTCGGGCGCGTGCTGGAGGTTCCGAGGCGGTGACGGACGAGGACCTGGCACGTCTCTTGACCAACACGCGGCCCGTGGTGGTCGCGGGGTTGGGGTTCGGTGGGTTGCTCGTGATCCTGTGGCTGATGGTGCTCAAGCCGTTCTGACCGCGGGACGGCCTGGCACGCGGACGAGGTGAGGTTGTCGTGGTGTACCGGAAGATCATGGTCGGCACTGACGGATCCGAGACCGCCGCTCGAGCCCAGCGGGCGGCGCGACGGCTGGCGCAGCGTCTCGGCAGCGAACTTCTCGTCGTGTTGGCGCAGGACCCCGCGCATGGTCCGTCCGACGTCGGCGAGGACGTCCTGGCGCAGGCGCGGTCGCTCGCCGCCGGGGAAGGCGTGACGGCCCGGTCCGAGCTGGTTCACGGCGAGCCCGCCGAGGCGATCGCCGATCTGGCCGAGCGGGAGGGCAGCGACCTGATCGTCGTGGGCAGCAAGGGCATGGGCAAGGCCCGACGGCTGCGGCTGGGTGCGGTGGCCGAGCAGGTCGCGCACCACGCCCCGTGCGACCTCCTCGTCGTGCGGACCACGGACGCCGGCCGGTCCACGGGCGGCGAGTACCGCAGGATCGTGGTCGGTACCGATGGTTCTCCCACGGCGACGGAAGCCACCCGCAAGGGCTTCGAGCTGGCGGAGATGCTGCAGGCGAGCGTGACGTTGCTGTACGCCGGCGACGACCTCGACGGGCGCCTGGCGTTGGAGGAGACGCTGCGGGCCCGGCCGGGGACGGCGGACGTCCGGACGGAGGTCCTGCCGGGCGACGCGGCCGAGCTGCTCTGCCAGGTCGCGGCGCGTGACGCGATGGACCTCGTGGTCGTGGGCAACCGTGGTGTCCCCGGCAGGCGGCACCTGCTCACGCCGATCCCGCTGAAGGTGGCCCACGCGGCCCCCACGGACGTGCTCATCGCCAAGACGGTGGGTCGCTCGCTGCAGGACATCGCCCCCGGTACGGGCGGCATCGTGGTGGTGGGCGGGCGCAAGGTGGCGGTGTTCCGCGACGACGGCGGGGCGCTGCACGCGGTGTCGCCCCGCTGCACGCACCTCGGTTGCACCGTCGGCTGGAACGACGTCGAACGCACGTGGGACTGTCCCTGCCACGGCTCGCGCTACGCCGCCGACGGCCGGGTCATGCACGGACCCGCACAGCACGACCTCGCCGCCGTCGAGCTGACGACCTAGACACGGCGCCTGCGTGGCGGCCTGCGCATTGACAAGGGCAGTGACCCTATCGCCGGCGCAGGCGAGCATGGCTCGCATCAGGTGCAGCATCCAGGTGAGGGCTGAGGATCGGACCCATGACCTCCGAGGCTGGGCGAGCTGCGACCTGTCCTTCGACCTGGGTCGCCGCGGGTGGCATGCGAACGTGCGTTCGCTAGCATGTCGGCCTGCGACCCGGGATCACGCTGATGGGTGCGAGGAGTACCCTCGGGCGGGCGGAGGCGACAGGCCAGCCGGGCCGACGCGGCAGCGACGACAGGGCCGGCAGGTGACGTTCGAACCGGGTACCACGTCGGGGACCGCGCAACCGCGACGGCGGGATGCCGCCGTGACCCGCCGCGAGGCTCCTCGCGGCCCCGAAGTCCATCCTGGGCCGGTGCCACGATGACGACCCTCGCCCCCGCTCCTGGTCAGCTCACACTCGGCGCGCTGGCACCGGTGGACGGTTTCCATCCCGCCGTGGCGACGTGGTTCCGGCGCCGCTTCCCCGAGGGTCCGACCGCTCCCCAACGCGACGGCTGGCCACGCATCGCCGCGGGCGCGGACACGCTCATCGCCGCGCCGACCGGCTCGGGCAAGACGCTGGCCGCGTTCCTGGTGTGCATCGACCGGCTGTACCGCGCGTTCGAGGCCGGCGAGCAGATCGACGGCATCGCCCGGGTGGCGTACGTGTCGCCGCTGCGTGCACTGGCGGTCGACATCGCCGAGAACCTGCAGCGTCCGCTGAGGGAGATCGCCGACGTCGCCGCCGAGTTGGGCCTGCGCGCTCCCGGCATCCGGGTGGCTGTGCGCACGGGCGACACTCCGAGCGCGGAACGGGCTCGCATGGCGCGCAAGCCCCCCAGCTTCGTGGTCACGACGCCCGAGTCGCTGTACTTGCTGGTCACGAGCGCCAGCGGTCGGGCGGCGCTGCACACGGTCGACACCGTGATCGTGGACGAGATCCACGCGGTGGCCCGCGACAAGCGAGGGTCGCACCTGGCGCTCACGCTCGAGCGGCTGGAGGGGCTGTGCGACACGCGTCCCCAGCGTGTGGGGCTGTCGGCGACGCAACGGCCCATCGACACCCTCGCACGGCTACTGGTCGGCGACCGCCCGCAGCCCGCGATCGTCGACGCCGGCCACCAGCGCGACCTCGACCTCCGCCTCGAGCTGCCTGACGGTGAGCTGGAAGCCGTCGCCAGCGCCGAGCAGATCTCCGACGTCCTGGACCGCATCGCCGCGCACGTCCGCGAGCACCGCACGACGCTGGTGTTCGTCAACACCCGTCGCCTGGCCGAGCGCTTCGCCCATCAGCTCGGGGAGCGGCTGGGTGACGACGTCGTGGCCGCCCACCACGGCAGTCTCTCCAAGGACCGCCGCTACCGTGTGGAGACGCGCCTGCGCGCGGGCGACCTCAAGGCGCTGGTCGCAACCGCGTCGCTCGAGCTGGGCATCGACATCGGCCCGGTCGAGCTCGTGTGCCAGATCGGCTCGCCACGCAGCATCGCCACGTTCCTGCAACGGGTCGGCCGGTCCAACCACTCGCGCGCCGGCGTGCCGAAGGGCCGGCTGTACCCGTTGACACGTGACGAGTTGGTGGAGTGCACGGCACTGCTCGGCGCGGTCATGGCGGGCCGTCTCGACGCGGTGCAGCTCCCCCGTCCCCCCATGGACATCCTCGCCCAGCAGGTGGTCGCCGAGGTCTCCGCCCAGGAGTGGCGGACGGAGGACCTCTACCAGCTGGTGCGACGAGCCGCGCCGTACACGGGACTGACCCGCGAGCAGTTCGACGAGGTGATCGAGCTGGTCGCTCGGGGCGTGCAGACGGGCCGCGGTATCCGAGGCCGCTACGTGCACCACGACGCGGTGAACGGTGAGGCGCGCGAACGCAGAGGTGCACGCCTCGCGGCGCTGACCTCCGGTGGGGCGATCCCCGAGGTCGGCGACTACCGGGTGGTCGCCGAACCCGACGACACCTTCATCGGCACCGTCAACGAGGACTGGGCGGTGGAGTCGCTACCCGGCGACATCTTCCTCCTCGGCACCCACTCGTGGCAGATCCGCCGGATCGAGGCGGGCACGGTACGGGTGCGTGACGCCGGCGACGCG
>DASZZX010000115.1:0-7444 GCA_036260415.1 Nitriliruptorales bacterium | reverse complement strand
ACGTGGCGGGTCGGCGCGTACGCATCCATCCAGCGGTCCTGGATGCGCTCGCGCAGGATGCGCTGGCTGCGGTCCGCGCCGTAGTAGCCGAGGTCCACGTCGCTCCGTTCGCTAGTCGGTCGCGGCAGCCGTCCGGAAGGGGCTCACGGGGAGGTCGAAGACGGCCTCCAGGATGCGCCGCACGATCGGGGCCGCCGTCTGGGAGCCGCCACCGCCCTCCTCGACCTGCACCACCACGACGTACCGGGGATCGTTGGCTGGCGCGTACGCGACGAACCAGGCGGACGGCAGCTTGCCGCCGACCTCCGCCGTGCCGGTCTTGCCGGCCACCGGGATGCGCCCGAGCGGGAACTTCCGGAACACGTGGGCGGCGGTGCCGCGGTCGCCCATCACCACCATCTCCAACCCGGCGCGGATCTCGGCCAGCTGGTCGGGGGCTACCGCGACCTGGCCCACGGCCTCCGGCTGGTACGTCCAGACCGTCTCGCCCTCGGGCGACACGACGCGGGCACCGAGGTGGGGCCGCCAGACCGTGCCGCCGTTGGCGACAGTGGCGAACGCGCTGGCCAGCTGCATCGGCGTGGCGAGCACATCGCCCTGACCGATCGACATGTTGACCGCGTCACCCCCCCGCCACACGAACCCCTCGCTGCACAGCTCCGAGTACAGCCGCTGGGGGTAGCTGCCGGGGGCGGACTCTTGGGCCTGGCGGCAGGTGCGTTCCCGGTTGGCCTCCCAGAAGGTCCGCTTCCACTCGCGGTCGGGGACACGTCCGGGTTTCTCGCCGGGCAGGTCGATCCCGATCGGAGCGCCGAAACCGAACTGGCGGGCCATGTCCTGGTACACCTCGTGGACCGGCAAGCCGTCGTCCTCCTGGCGCTCCTCGGCGAGCCAGTGATCGAACACCAGCTTGTAGAAGAACGTGTCGCAGGAGCGCTTGAGCGCCACCGCGAGGTCCATCGATCCCTCGTGGCGGCTGCTCCAGTTGCGGAAGGTGCGCGATCCCACCCGCAGCCGCGGCGGGCAGGCAACCCTGGAGTGAGGCGTGATCTGGCCAGCCTGCAGCGCCGCCGCGCCGGACACGATCTTCCAGGTCGAACCCGGTGCATACTGCCCCTGGATCGCGAGGTTCAGCGCGGGCACGGGCTTGGCCTCGTAGAGGGCCTGGTACTCCTCCGGGGAGACGCCGTCGACGAACATGGTCGGGTCGTAGGTGGGCCAGGAGGCCATGGCCAGGACGGAGCCGTCCCGGGGATCCATGACGATCGCGGAACCGGCGATCGAGGTGAGGTTCCGGCCGCTGCCCCGGTGCACCGCTCCGCGGCTCTCGATGATCCCCTCGTACAGCAGCCGCTCGACCTCCTTCTGGAGATCCAGGTCGAGGGTGGTGATCAGGTCATCGCCGGGGGCGGGGTCACGCTCCGCCAGGACACCCAGCACGGTGCCGCGCGCGTTCACCTCCAGCTGTCTCAGGCCCTCCTGGCCCTGCAGGTTGTGCTCATACGACTGTTCCAACCCAGCCTTCCCGATCAGGTCACCGAGCCGGTAGTCCTCGTAGCGCTCGGAGGCGAGCTCCTCGTCGCTGATCTCGCCGATGTACCCCACGACGTGAGCGGCGGCGCTGGCGTGCGGGTAGGAGCGCACCGGTAGCCGCTCCGCCTCGACCCCGGCGTACAGCTCACGGTGCTCCTTGACCTTGAAGAACACCTCCGGTGTGACGTCCTCCTTCACCGGGACCGCCCGGAACGGCGAGTACTTGCGGCTGGCGAGCCGCTCGACGATGTGGTCGCGCGGCATCTCCAGCAGCGAGCTGAGACGGTCCAACACCGCCGAGGCCTCAGGGCCCTTGGCCCTCCCCTGCTCGTCCAGCAGCCTCTGCGGGTAGGCGCTGATCGTCAGCGCGGGGCGGTTCTTCACCACGGCGTCGCCGTCGCGGTCGAGGATGCGCCCGCGCGGCGCCTCGGTGATCACCCAACGGACGCGGTTCGACTCGGCCAGCTCCGCGTAGCGCTCGCCGGCCAGGACCTGCAGGAACCACAGCCGCGAGAACAGCGCCGCGAACATCCCGGCCACGACGAGTGTGAGCAGCGTCAGGCGCAGGGTCGCCGACGACGACTCGTGCTGTGCCATGGCGCGGCTCACGCGGACGGAGACGGATCGCGTCGGCCGGGGCCGAGAGCGCCGTGACGGTAGCAGTCGTGCACCATCGACGCCGGGCGCGGCGGGTCGGTCGGGCCCGAGCTCACAGCGGCGCGGTCCTCTGCGGCGGGAAGCGGCCGGTCAGGCCTCCGACCAGGACGAACGCGGGCGGCGCGAGCACGGTGTTGTACAGGCCCACCATCAGGGATGCCTGCGCGACCAGCTCGAGCGTGAAGCGGGGGTCGCCGAGCAGCCGCGACAGCAGGCCGTAGCCGGCCGTGCCGGCCACGCCGCTGGCGAACGCGATCGCGACCGGGGCGGTGACCGAACCGATCGCGAGGTAGGGACGCACCAACCCCACCGCGTACCCGACGCTCACCAGCACGACCGTCGACAGCCCCAGTGACGGCTGGACCAACAGGAGATCGGTGACCACCCCGGCGGTGAAGCCCACCAGCACGCCGGTGCTCGCGCCGTCGTGCAGCGCGAAGGCCGCGGTCACCAGCAGCAGGAGATCGGGACGGTAGCCCGCGATCGCCAGGTGCGGGAACAGCGCGGTCTGCAGCACCGCCGCCGAGAACAGCAGCAGTCCGATCACCGCGGCCCGTGTCACCGGTCGGGCTCCACCGTGGGTGGGAGGGTCGCCGGGGGCGTGGCGGGTGCACCGCCGGGCACGACCGCGTCGCCGGGGCTCGGCCGTGCGCTGGGCTCCGAGCCGGGGATCGGTAGCGGATCGGGGTCCGGTGGCGGCGCGCGCAGGATCACCAGCACGACGTCGAGCTGTGTGAAGTCGACGAAGGGCTGCACGTCCACCGTGCGGCTGAGCGAGGGGGTGGGCTTGTCCACCTTCGACACCGCGCCCACGGGGATACCGTCCGGGAAGGTGGCGTTGCCGTAGGTGGACGTCACCACCTCGTCCCCAACGCGGACGTCCGCCTCCGGATTGAGTAGCTCGAAGGCCATGGGCTCGGTGTCGCCACCCTCGAGCACGCCGTGCTCGCCGGACTCGGCGATGCGGGCGGCGGCGGCGAAGTTCTGGTCGATGGCCAGCAGCACCCGCGAGTGGCTCGGACCGCTCTGCACCACCCGGCCGACCAGCCCGTCGCCGTCGATCACCGTCATGTCCTTCTGCACCCCGTCGCGCGTTCCCGCGTCGATGGTCACGGTCCACTCCGCGAAGCTCGACGGGGCGAGCGCGACCACCTCGGCGGCGAAGAAGCTGTGCTCCTCGCTGGCGGCGGTGAGCTCCTCGCGCTGCTCGAGCAGCCCCTTCAGGCTCTCGTTCTCCCGCACGACGTCATCGAGCGAGCGCCTCCGCTCGCGCAGGCGTTCGAGCTCCGCCTGCAGGCGCGCGTTCTCATCCCGCAGGCGCACCACGTCGCGGATCCCTGCGAACAGCCCACCGACCGGGCGCACCACTGTGGCCAGGCCGTCCTGCACCGGGGCGAAGATCGTCGCGACCCCGTCCCGTGCCCGCGACAGCGGGCCGTCCTCCCCCGCACGCTCGTCGATGGTGATCAGAGCGAGCGACACGAGGGTCAGGACAGCCAGCAGCACCCGGGCTCGCCGGCGGTCGTACACGTCGAGGAGCCTCCCTCGCGGCTCGTGCGGCTCCCATCCTGCACAGGGCGCTGGGCGACCGTACAGCAGCCACCAGGCGACCACCGCGCCGCGCCGGGCGCCGCGCGGGCACTCTCACCCGGTGGTGGCCGTCGCGCGTCGGGCCCGCCGTGCCGTCGTCAGTGGCGCGACGAGGAGATGAGGACCTTCTTCAACGCCTCGAACTCCTCGAGGCACTTGCCGGAACCGATCGCCACGGAGGACAGCGGGTTCTCGGTGACGTGGATCGGCATCCCGGTCTCGTGCTTGAGGCGCTCGTCGATCCCCTTCAACAGGGCACCACCGCCGGTCAGCACGATGCCCTTGTCCATGATGTCCGCCGCGAGCTCCGGAGGGGTCCGGTCGAGGGTGTTCTTCACCGCATCGATGACGGCGTTGACCGGCTCCTCGATCGCCCGGCGGATCTCCTCGGCGGACACGATGATGGTCTTCGGCAGCCCTGACACGAGGTCGCGACCACGGATCTCGGCGTGCGGCTCGTCCGACAGTGGGAAAGCCGACCCGATCGCCATCTTGATCTCCTCGGAGGTGCGCTCGCCGAGCATCAGCGAGTACTCCTTCTTGATGTAGGAGATGATGGCGTCGTCGAGTTCGTCACCGCCGATGCGGATGGACTGGCTGGTGACGATGCCACCCAGCGAGATGACGGCGACCTCGGTGGTGCCACCTCCGATGTCCACGACCATGTTGCCGGCCGGCTCGTGCACGGGCAGCCCGGCGCCGATCGCAGCTGCCATCGGCTCCTCGATGATGTAGGCGGAGCGGGCACCCGCCTGGATCGTGGCCTCCTCGACGGCGCGCTGCTCCACCCCGGTGATTCCCGACGGCACGCAGACCACCACACGCGGCTTGGCCAGCCAGCGGCGGCGGTGCACCGCCTGGATGAAGTAGCGCAGCATCTTCTCGGTCACGTCGAAGTCGGCGATCACCCCGTCCTTGAGAGGGCGGATGGCGACGATGTGACCGGGGGTGCGCCCGATCATGCGCTTGGCCTCCGCACCGACGGCGAGGATCGCACCGTTCTTGGTGTTGATCGCCACGACGGACGGCTCGTCGAGGACGATGCCGCGGCCGCGCACGTACACCAGCGTGTTGGCGGTCCCGAGGTCCACGGCCATGTCGCGGCCGAGGACCTGGACGCTGCTCGGGAGGTTGTTCACGGGTCCACCTGGGTCACGGGGTCGGGAGTCACGTACCAGACGCACGGGACGTTCCGGGCGGCCTTGGCCGTCGGCGGGCGGAGCCTAACAGGAGGGTCGGGGACCCGCAGCCGGCGACCGGCTGCGGCGGGGCGCCGCCTCATCGGTCGCTCCCGCCCGTCCCTACGACGTCTGCCCGCCACTGTCGCGCCACCGGCACGGCCAACAGGACCAGCAGCAGCGCCGCCACCTCGAACACGAGCCGCACGGCGACGAGGGGGTGGATCGCGACGCTCAGCACGGCCGCGAGGTCAAGGAGAGCCGGCAGCGACAGCACCCACGCCGACCGGTAGATGGCCGTGGTCGAACCGCGCTCGATGCCGGCCCCCCAGCGCAGCAACAGCACGCCGGCCACGACGACGGCCCCGACCAGGGACCCGGCGACCGAGCCGGCGAACTGCCCCAGCACCCCCAGCACGCCGAACAGCACGTAGAGCGCACCGACCGAGCGCGCGGCGACGGCCGCGACCGCGAGCCGGCTGGCCCGCGCCGGCCTGGCCACCCCCGCTTCGCTGGCGTCGCTCACCACGCAGGAGGGTAGTCGCTGCCGCCTGTCCGGCTCACAGGACGCCCCGACGTGCCAGGCTGACCCAGCGCGTCCCGCCGACGATCACATGGTCGAGCAGGTCCACACCCACCACCTCGGCTGCACGCACGATCCGCCCCGTGACCAGCTCGTCGTCACGGGACGGCTCGGGGTCGCCAGACGGGTGGTTGTGCCCGAGGACCACGGCGCTGGCGTTGGCGATGAGCGCGTCCCGCAGGATCTCGCGGGGTGCCATGAAGGTGTGGTCGACGCTGCCGACGCTGACGGTCCCCAACGCGATCACACGGTGCTTGGTGTCCAGCAGCAGGGCGACGCAGCGCTCGCGGTCCCGTCCGGCGAGTTCGGGGCCCACCAGCGCCGCCGCGTCCTCGGGCGAGCCGACCTGTGGCCGCTGCTCGATGTCCGCGAGCACGAAGGCCCGGGCGACCTCCGCGGCGCAGCCGGCACATCTGTCGGCAGCCACGGCCGGGCCCGGTGCTGTGCTCCAGCGCCCGGCGGCCGGTCCGCGGCGCCACCCGGTCTCCGTCGACACGGTGATCCTCCTGCCCGCCGCACGGTCACCGACGGGACGGGCGTGCGCAACCGGGGCGCGCGCGAGCCTGTGGAGGCTGGATCACCCGCCGTGGCCAGCCGGTGCGATCGCGCCGCTCCCGGCGGTCGCCCTTGCCGCTGTCGGGGTCGCTTCGGTCAGAACCGTCCGGGGAAGAACATCTCGAGCTCGCGCGCAGCGCTCTGCGGCGAGTCCGAGCCGTGCACGATGTTCTCGGTGATCTGGGTCGCGTGCGAGCCGCGGATGGACCCCGCGTCGGCCGCCAGGGGATCGGTCGCGCCCATCAGCTGGCGGGTACCTCGCACCGCAGCCTCGCCCTCCACGCACATCGCCACCAGCGGCCCGGAGGTGATGAACTCCACCAGCTCACCGAAGAAGGGCTTGTCAGTGTGCTCGGCGTAGTGCCGCTCGGCGAACTCCCGGTCGAGGGTCCGCAACTCCAACGCCTGGACCGCGTACCCCTTGCGCTCGATGCGCCCGATGACCTCGCCGATCAGACCCCGGCGGACCCCGTCGGGCTTGACGAGGATCAGGGTCGTCTCCCGCGCCACGTGCTGCGCTCCTCCGTCGGTGTGGCGCGGAAGGTTCCCAGCCGCTCGTCCACGCGGCAAGCCGGTCGCCCGTCCCCACCGTCCGCTGCCGGGAGTGCGGGCCGTGCGGCAGTCGCGTCGCGGAGAGCTCGTTCCCCGGCGACCGCACCGCCCCGACAGGCGCCCGGCTGGACGCACAGACAACACCCGGTTGCGCTCAACGCACCGTCCGCGCATGAGCCGGTCGAGATGACTACGGTCCCGCGCCGACCTGGGCCCCCACCCGGAGGTGCCCCCTGGGGTTCGCGCCACGCCGCGCCGCGCGGGGAGCGGGATGGGGCGCTATCTCACTCAGCGCGTTGCTGGTCGTACTGTTAGGAACATCCCTTCCAGGTTCTGCCGGGTCCGATGGTGTGGACCCGGGTGCGGAGTCGGACCTGGTGCAGCGTGTCAACGCCGAACGGGCAGGACAGGGACTGCCCGCACTGACCGTCCGCGATGACCTCAGGGAGGTCGCCCGCCGCCACAGCGTCCGCCAGGCGGACCAAGGACGCACGTCGCACAACCCTGACCTGGCCGGCGAGGTGTGCTGCTGGCGCAAGGTGGGCGAGAACGTGGGGTCAGCGTCCGACCCGCCCACCGTCCACCGGATGATGATGGACTCGTCGACGCACCGCTCCAACATCCTGTCGCGCGACTTCACCGAGGTGGGTGTCGGCGTGGAGCGCAAGGGCGACGTGCTCTGGGTGACGCAGGTGTTCCGCCTCCCGGAGGGCGATCGCCCGCCACCACCGCCGCCGCCACCTCCCCCGCCTCCGCCTCCCCCACCACCTCCGCCGCCTCCACCCCCACCGCCACC
>DASZZX010000114.1:0-3713 GCA_036260415.1 Nitriliruptorales bacterium | reverse complement strand
GCGGGCACGATCGCCACGACCGAGGTGGCCCGAACTGGCGATGCCGGGGTGCGCCTGGAGAACACCGAGACCGTGACGCTCGACCGCGTCGACATCACGAACGCGGCGACGAACGGCGTCTCGGTCCACGACAGCGACGGCCTCGAGATTAGCCGGGTCACCGTGAGCGGCAGCGGCCTGGCCGGCATCATCGGCACGGATCTGCTCGGGCATTCCGCGATCAAGCAGACGACGATCCGCGCGTCCGGCATTCCGGAGGCGCCGGCTTCTCATCTCGTCGTACGCAACACGACCGCAACCACATTCGCCCCGGCCGCGCCGACCGACATCCTGGAGATCGTCGCCCTGAGCGCGGTCGACAGCGTCGCCCCCGACCCTGCCATTCCCCAGGCTATGGCCGCCGACGCGGTCGTCGTCGAGTCCGCGCACGGTGGCAACCTCCGCCTCGCCTTCGCGGGACCGGGTGTGTCGACCATCGACGGCGGCAACCACGGGGTCCGCGGCGAGGCGCTCGACGGCGGCAGCCTCGACGCGGTGCTCAGCCACCTGAAGCGCACCGGTGGCGACGGCAGTGGCATCGTGCTCGGGGCGCGGCTCGCGGACGCCGGCGTCGGCGGGGCGAGTCTCCGCTACGCACTGTCGTCGAACGACGCCACGGTCGGCGGCGGCGTCCACGCCCCGGCCCTCGATGGCGTGGTTGTCACGAGCGACCTCGTGAGCACCGCGACCGGCACGATCGCGGGCACCCTCGTCGACGGGGCGCAGACCGGCATGCTCGTGCGCCAGGACGGCCCCAGCGCCCCGGTGACGCTGATCGGCAATGGGATCAGCGCAGCGCTGGAAGGCATCGTCGTCGAGCTCACCGGCAGGACCCCGCCCGAACAGCAGACCCCGGTCGAAGTCACCGGCAACCTCGTCCGCGCCACCACCGGCGACGGCGTGCGGGTCACCGGATCGGGCAGCACGCGCTTCTGCCTCGAGCTCGACGGCAACGACAGCGCCTCGACGGCGGCCGACCGGGAGGGTTACGTCCTCGAGCAGCGGGCCCCGGCCGCGTTCGGCCTGCTGGGGCTGGCGACCGGGGAGACGCCCACCGGGTGGGTCACGCGCAAGAACACCGGCACGGCGAGCGCCACCGGGAGCTTCGGCAACTGCTAGGAGGAGCGATGCGCACCATCGTCCGTACCGCCTGCGTCGTGGCGCTCGTCGCCGCCTTCGGCACCGGTGGTGCCGTGCCCGCCGCAGCCCTGCACCAGCAGTGCTCGGGCTACACCCCGAGCAGCCTCGGCAACGGCCACCCGCACCCGTCGTTCGGTGGGGCGAGCTTCTCCGGCGTGCACGACGAGTACATCGCCGGGGCGGTGGAGCTCGGCCTCGAGAGCGCGGCGCTCGTCGCCGACCACGTCTCCAAGAACCTGGAGCTGCAGTCGCAGTCGGTCGACGTCGCAGGAACCGGGGGCGAGGGCTTCGCAACGGCGGCCGTGGTGGCCAACAACGTCGCGTTCGGACTCAAGGAAGCCCAGCAGATCGTGAAGATCGTGCTCTACGACCTGGCGAACGACAACAACCGGGCGAACGCCTGCAACGACACGATGCACGGCGACATGATCGACAGCCTGTTCGCCGCTCTCATGCACCAGGACCTGCTCGCGAGCACGCCGCCGAACGCGCTCTTCATGCTGCCGAACGGCTACGACCCGAGCATCCCGGACGGTTCCGCGCCCGGGTTCTTCGACGGGTTCATCACCGAATTCGGTGCCGATCTGGGGACCCAGGTCCCGAGCGACTTCAACGTCAAGGACCTCGTCCACCACACCAAGGAGCGGCTGGTGGCGACAGGCCAGTCCTACAACAGCGCCGCCGACACCTATATCGCGGCCGCCGATGGCCAGCTGGAGAAGAAGCAGTACAAGGCCGCCTACAAGAACTACCGGCTCGCCTACCGCTACCTCGTGCAGTAACCGTCGAGGGAGAACGCCAGTGAACCGCAGAGTCCTGAAGCTCCTCACCCTGACCGCCGTCGTCGCAGGCTCCTTTGCCGCCGGGGGCCTCGTCACCGCGACCGCTCAGCAGGACCCGTCCGGGCCGCCTCCCTGCACCCTCGTCACGCCACTCGAGGCGGAGGCCACACTCGGCGGCGAGGTCACAAGCAACGAGACGGAGTCCGCGTGCACCCACGTGGCGGTGGTCGGCCACGACGTGCGCAGCCTCACCGTGACCGCGCCCGCGAGCGACGCCACCAGCGAGGCGTTCGCCGAGGGGCTGCAGCTCTACGCCGAGGAGGCCGGCGTCGAGATCCGCGGGGTCCCCGAGGTCGGTCCCGACGCGTACGCCACACTCGGCAAGGACGTCTCCCAGATCAGCGCCCTCGTGAACGGCCGGGCGCTGACGATCGTCGCGTACGGCCTGGGCACCTCCGCCGACGAGCAGACCACGACGCTGCGGGATCTCGGGCAGAAGGCAGCCGGCCGCATCTAGCAGGCACCACCTCCGAAGAGAAGGCGGGGACGATGACGGCTCGGGTGACCCTCGGAACGAGGCGCCTCGCGGTCCTATTGGGCCTGTCCGTGGCCGCGTTGATCGCCGCTGTCTTCGGCGCCGGCAGCTCCCTCGGCGAGGTGCCGTACACGGTCTTCGGCGACGCCGCGGCGAACACGATCACGATCACCGACACCGGCTTCGGCGACGTCGAGTTCTGCGTCGACGCGTTCTGCTGGACGGAGAACAGCAGCTTCCTCGACAGCGTCATCGTCGAGGGCTACGACGGCAACGACGCCCTCGTCGTGGACCACGCCGGCGGCTTCGTGACCAACGGCGCCGGAGCGCTCGTCATCTCCTTCAACGCGGGACCGGGCGACGACCGCGTCGAGGTCTGCCCCACCGGCTGCGCAGGGGTGCAGGCAACGACGTGGACCCCGAGCGCCGTGGCTGGCGACGGGGGGCTCGCCCAGCAGGGGTTCGGCGTGGCAACCGACCTGGTGCTCGCCAGCGTCTCTGCAGTCCGCGACGGCAGTGACGGCAGCCTGGTCGTGAACGGCACCACCGGCGACGATGCGATCACGTACGCCGCCGGGGGAGGCGGCGCAGGGCGGATCGGTGTGGGTGGCCTCACCCCGTACGACTTCACCGCCAAGTCGGACCTCACCGTCAACGGCGGCCAGGGCGCCGACCGCGTCGAGCTCGCCAACCCCGGCACCCCGGCGCTGTTCGGTGACTGCTCGTCCGCCGACGGCGCCCAGGCGGTCTGCGTGCACGGCGATGCCGGAGCCGGCGACCGCCTCGTCGCGCACGGGGCCAGCGGCGCCGCCGACGCCGTCGTCCTGGCCCCGACAAGCGATGGCGCCGGGACGCTCGGCGGCCTGACCGCCGGCGGGGTCGCCTACAGCGGCATCGAGGCGACCGACCTGTCCCTGCAGTACGGGGCCGACGGCGACCGGTTCGGGGTCGTCGGCACCCCCGGCGACGACCTGCTCGAGCTACGTACCTCGACGGTGCCCGGCAGCGCAACGCTCGCCGGCGCCCTGGACCGCGCGGCCACGGCGTTCCCGTTGCCGGTGACGGTGGTGACCGGGGCGAACACCACCGCTGCGGGCGTCCTGGAGTTCACGGCCGTCAGCGGCGCCGACGAGCTGGTCGTGCACGGCACGGCCCGCAACGACGCCTTCGGGCTCGACCCCGACGCCCCCGACACGCTGCGCCACGAGGTCGACGGT
>DASZZX010000113.1:0-7226 GCA_036260415.1 Nitriliruptorales bacterium | reverse complement strand
CTAGGCGCTGCGCCATCGTGGCCGGCCCCGCCTGGTACCAGCAGAGGCAGGTGGGCGAGCCGTCGCCGATCATGTCGACCGACACCATCCCGGCCACCCGGTCGGCGTGGGCCGCCGCGTACACGTCCGACCCGACGTGGTGGCGGGGCGGATCCGACGGCTGGAACTCCTCCGCCCCGAAGCCGACCAGCACGAGCGGCACCGCGGTCGGCTCGTCGGCCAGCTCGCGGGCCAGCGCGACCAGCGTCCCGATGCCCGACGCGTTGTCGTTGGCGCCCGGGCTGCCCGCCACCGTGTCGAGGTGGCCGCCCACGACCACGTGGGCGGCGTCGCGCGGGTCGCCGCGCTGGACGGCCACCACGTTGGCGGAGGAGCCGCCCTGCGGCAGCGCGAACGGCTCGACGGCGACCTCCCAGCCGGCCTCCTCGAAGCGGGTGACGAGCCAGTCGCGGGCCGCCTGATCGGCCGTGCCGCCGGCCGGGCGCGGGCCGGCCGCCCCGACCAGGTCCGCGGCCCTGTCCACGGCGAGTGGCGCATCGAAGGGATCGCCGACGGGCGCGCGCCCGGTGTCGAGCACCCGCTGCGCCGAACGGGCGACGTGGGCGGCGATCGCCGCGTCGCCGCCGACCAGACGCAAGCTGGCGACCGACCCGGCCCGGTCGGCCACCCACCCCCAGGTGGCCGGCGCCCCGAGCACGTCACGGCCGTCCACGAGCAGGAGCACTCCGCCGGTGGCGGCCACCGCCGGTCCCGCCGCCAGCGCGTCCGGCCAGCCACGTCCGGTCGCCGCCCACAGGGAGGTGGCGTCCCCCCCGGCCGCCGCGGTCCGGTCGGCGACCAGCCAGGAGGTGTCGTAGCGGGACGGTCCGGCGACCCGCTCGACCGCGACCTGCGCGGTGCCGTCGCCGTCGGGGTCGCGCAGCGCGTCGGCGACCGCCTCGCTGACCGCGGCGCGCCCACCTACCACCGTGGCACGGCGCGCGTCCAGACCCACCAGCGCCGCACTCGTCTCCTCGGGGAGGTGGTCGGTGAGGGTCAGGAGGACGGCTGCGCCCTGACGCGCCGCCAGCGCCGACACCGCGACGGCGTCGGGCCAGCCGCGGGCCGGGTCGGGGTGGGCCCCCTCCGCCACGTACACGGTCCGGCCACCGAGTCGCTCCGCGACCCTTCGGGCGGTGCCGAAGCGGTCGTTGCCCGCCAGCCGGCGCACCTCATCGACGCCGGCGCGCCGCAGGTCGGCCTCCACTTGGGAGGCGATGGCGGCGTGGCCGCCCAGCAGTACGGCGCTGCGCGCCGCCAGGCGGCGCACCTCGTCGGCGGTGGCCGGCGACAGACGGTCGCGTGCGGTCAGGAGCAGCGGCCCGCCGAGACGGTGAGCCAGCGGGGCGCCGAGCCGCATGACGGTGGCCGAGTACGCCGCGCGGTGGATCGAGGGGTACCGGAACTCGCCCGCGAACACGCGCCGGTTCCACGAGGTCAACCTAGACCAGTAATCCTGCCCCACTTCGGCCCGCGCTCCGCCGCAGAAATCACCCCGACCGACATCACCGCGCTGCTCACCGCGTTGCCGACGTCGTGTCGGCCTCCCGTGCCGACCGCGTCTACCGAACCTTGTCGGTACTCTTCCGGTCGGCCGAGGCCGACGACGTCATCACCCGCACCCCCACCCGAGCCAAGGGGCACCGGCCACGACGCCAGAAGGAGTCGCACGCCGTCCTCGAGCGCGCCGAGGCGCGGCAGATGCTGCTTCAGATGCGCGGCAGGCAACGCGACACCGCGCTGCTCCAGTTGACGCTCGGGGCACGGTTCGGCGAGATCGCCGGACTCACAGCCCACGACGTCGACCTGCGCAGCAGGACCATCACGATCCGCCGCCGCGTGTCGCGAGGCACCGTGCGCGCCACCAGGAACCAACGCCACGAGCGCTGGAGCTACCGCGGTGGCGGTCCCGGCCTGCGAGCGGCTGATCCGCGGGAGCTGCGATCCGCCACCCCCGCCTGCCTCGTCGACCGCGAGCACGACGCCACGCGGTTCGACCGACGGTGGCTGATCCAGACGAGCACGGGGCGGTCGGCGTGTCTGACCTCGTTCAACCGGGCACTGCACGCAGCGTGCCACGCGGCCGGGGCGCCCGACCTGTCGAGCCACGGCCTGCGCCACACCTACGTGTCGTGGATGATCGACGAGGGTCACGCCGCCGACAAGATCGCCTTCTGGATCGGCGACACGCCCCAGACTGTCCGCGCCGTCTACGCCCGCATGCTCGAAGCGTCCTCCGCCCCCGCCGCGGCGGCGATCGACGCCGCCCTCGGCGACTCGCGTGAGCGCCGCTTACGTCTAACCGGCCCGCCTCCTGTCCGGCCAAACCGGCCGGCGGGGATGTAGTGGGTGCAGGCGGCGACAAGCGCTGCCCGAACGCACGTGAGGTGCACCGTGATCAGCGAGATGTTGGCCGAGCTCGACGAGTTCGTGAAGGACGAGCTCAAGACCCCCGTCGAGGTCATCGACGAGACCGAGTTCCCGGACGAGTTCTACTCCGAGGCTCGCAAGTGGAAGCGGTCAAGGACGTCGCCGTCCTCGTCGGCGACCTCGTCAATTCCACCAAGCTCAGCTTCAGCCAGTACGTCAACACCTCCGCCTCGGTCTACGAGTCCGCGACCGGCGGCGCCGTCCGCGTGGTGACCGACAGCGCGTTCTTCCCTAACTACATCCAGATCCAGGGTGATGGGTTCTTCTGCCTGTTCCACGGTGGCCAGGCGGTGCAGCGGGCAGTGGCGGCTGGCATCACGCTCAAGACCTTCAGCGAGAAGGTGCTCGTGCCAAGGATGGAGGGCTTGCTGTCTCCGCGAACGCCGAAAACGGGCTTCAAGGCCGGCGTGGCCATCGGCACCCTCGCGGCCAAGCGCGTCGGTCGGCGTGGGGTGAACGACATCGTCTCGGCTGGCAAGCCGGTCAACTGGGCTTTCAAGTGCGCTCAGGCAGCCAATCGTCACCAGCTGATCCCGACCGAGCGTGCGTTCAACCAGATCCGCGACAACGACTACCTGCGCTGGTCCTGCGGATGCGACGGTGAGGGCAACCCGAGTAGCGTGAGCGACCTGTGGCATACCACGACCGTGACCAAGCTGCCGGCCGAACACATGAACTGCTACCAGCTGGACGCGTCGTGGTGTGACATCCACGGTGACGAGTTCGCTGCCGCGATCGTGGCGGGGGAGACCGTGCGGCCGGACATGCCCCATCACTACTCGTCGACGAGCTAGCCGTGGTCGACATCACTGCCTACACCGACCAACTCCTCGACGAGGCTCGGGGAGAGCTGGCACACGCCGACGCGAAGGCCTCCATCCTACTCGGAAGCTACGGCGTGGCCGGCGGGGTCCTCCTCGCCGCGTTCATTGCTGGCGACTGGAGCCCGTCGATGCTCGACCCCAGCTGGATCACGATCGTCTGGTGGGTGGGCATCCTGGCGTTCGCGATGGCCATCGGCGCTGCCGGGGCAGCGGTCCACCCGCGCACCGAGCACCGCAGCACGGAGGTCGTATACTTCTGGGGGCACGTCGTTGCGCTCGGCGCCGGTCGTGATCGTGCCGATCAGCGTGAACTCGTCGAGCAGCGACTCGCGGAAGCGGCCGAGGACCCAGCAGCGCGCGCTGTGGATCAGTTGGTCGAGGTGTCGAACGTCATCGCGCGGAAGTACCGGCTCGTGCGGCGGAGCCTGATCGCCGCCCTCATCAGCATCGTGCTGACCGGGGTCACGGGCATCTCGCAGTCGGCGTAAGGGGAGGACCACGGCTTCGCCTCGGCGACGGGCGCGACGGGAGTGCGTCGGGCGACGTACATCGTCCGGTGGCCGCGCCCGCAGCTCCGACGCCGAGGTGCCGCTATGACCGCCTGCCCCCTGTGCCACTCCTCAGAAGCCGCTCGCGAGTACCGTCCCGCAGCTCCCGACGACCGCGTCGCAATCGAGTCCCCCGAGGGCACCGCGGCTTGCTCGCGCCGCTGCTGAACGGGCGGGATCGGGGAGGGCTGCGTCGCCGCCCACCTCAACGCCAAGAATCGTCTGATTGCCGTCGAGCTGGTTAGTCGGGACCATCGACCGATGCTTCATCACGCCTCGCGACCTTGTCCGTGGCGCCCGTCTCCATAACGCGGCGGCGCTCGTGGTCGCCCACCGGCACCCGAGCGGCGACCCCGAGCGAGCCGACACGACAAAGCGATCACACGGAGGCTCCTCCGGGCGTGCCAGATCGTCGGTGTCGACCTGCTGGATCACCTTCACCATCAGTCACGATCGGTGGGTCAGCCTGGCGCGCCGTGGCCTCATCTGAAGCAACGGCGTCTCGCGGCCCGTAGTGTCCGAGCCGGGCGCCAGCCGGGGATGTAGTACATCGTGGGTGGGAAGGTCGTCGTGCCCGAGCCGGCCGTGCGGCAGCTGCCGGAGTGGGTGGTCGGGTACGCCGCGGCCAAGTTCCCCGGAGGATTGGACGCTCTCCGAACAGTTGTCGTCTGGGGGAAGCTGGATCGGATCACGTGGAAGACGACTAAGAAGCTCGAGACCGAGCTCCTCCACCACTTCGGGCTCGTCTACCGGGGCTTTTTCCGGCAGGTCACCCTCAGCGTCCACGGCACGACGGTCGAGCCGATCGACCCGTTGTTCGTGAGCGAAAGCGCGCGCTACTACGCCTACGACGAGCAGCGGGCCGAGTCCCTGCCTCCGATGGAGCTCACGGTGAAGGGGCAGGACGGTCAGCCCGACGGCGTCGTTCGGCTCCGATTCTCCTACATGCCGCCCGGGTTCTTCGCCAAGGACAAGTCGAAGAAGGCACTGGGGAAGAACGCCAACCCGCGGTTCGCGGTTCGCAAGCAGAACACAGGCATCATCGTCTGCCGCCACGGGAGGCAGATCGATGTGGTGGATCGCAGTCCGCTCACCACCTTCGTGAACAATGACCGTTACATCGGCATCGAACTCGACTTCCCCGCAGAGCTGGACGAGGAGTTCGGCGTCACAACTGCGAAGCAGCAGATCTCGTTCTCCGAGCGCGTCTGGAACCTTCTCCGCGAGCATGGCTTCCTGCGCACCTTGGAAGGGCTGCGCACGCGCTGGAAGGAGGACAGCGGTGACATGGCCGCAGAGCAGGAGCTCGACCCGGACCTGCCTCGCCCGTCTGAGCAGGTCATGCAGGAGGCCGACGAGATCATCCGCCACAAGCCCCCGACCGAGGATCAAGAACAGGAGGCCGAGGAGAACCTCAAGCGTGAGATCGACCGGATGTCGAAGGAGTCCGGCGTCGATCCCGAGGCCGTGAAGCAGCAGAAGGAGCGCGAGATCTCGGCGCGGCCGTTCAAGGTGGAACGTGAGCGGCGGCCGGATGGCCCCTTCTACCGGGTCGAGCAGCAGGGCGGCCAGCTCGTGCTGTTCGTCAACATCGCTCACCGGTTCTTCACTGACGTGTACAACCTCATGGATGGGATCGAGGGGGCCCGTATCAGGGCCGCACTCGAACTGCTGCTCTTCGTTCTAGGTCAGTGTGAACTGGACGCCTCTGGGCAGGGTCGGGCCTGGTACATGTCGGAGCGCATCCAATGGTCTCAGCGGCTCAACATGGTCCTTACGCTCCTCGACGAGCACATCGATTTGATCATCGATGAAGCGGAGATCGAGGAAGAGCAGGAGGAGGCCGCGGTCGACGAGATGTGACTGGCCGCAGCTGCGATCAGGGGGTGGAGGCCATGAGCTTCCACCCTCCTCCTGCGCAAAGGACTGGATGATGTTGCACCTGTCCGAGCTGCGTCGACGGGTCATCACAGAGTTGATGGCCGCTGGCTTCGAGATGGACGGAGGGTTAGTGCGACCCCCCGACCCGGAAGACAAGGAAGGGATCCGGGCGCTCCACGCAACGCAGCGACGGCAGGTGCTGGTGAAGAACGCCAAGTTCATCGCCGAGCACGAGCCAACGCTGCTCCACTGGTTCGCGGACGGCGCCAACGTCAATCCGGCGAAGATCGAGCCTAATGTCATCCCCGTGGACAGCGAGGAGCAGGCTGCGGTCTTCCGCTTCGCCAGTCTCCACTGGAGTGTGCCGGTGTCTCACGGCTACGGCCGGCGAACCCGGTTCCTACTCGTCGACCGTCACAACGACAAGCTGATTGGAATCTTCGCTCTGGGCGACCCCGTCTTCAACCTTGGCGTTAGGGATAGCGTCATCGGCTGGGGGCAGCGGCAGCGTCGTGAGAGGCTCTACAACGTCTTCGACGCTTACGTCCTAGGTGCCGTCCAACCCTACAGGCAACTGATTGGCGGCAAGCTCGTGGCACTAGCGGCAGTCTCGAACAGCGTCACCGCCTTTCTAGAACGCAAGTACAAGGGCACGACGACGCACATCCAGGGTGTCAAAAAGATCGCTACCCCGGTACTGATCACGACTACGTCAGCGTTGGGCCGGTCGTCGACGTACAACCGAATCAAGTACCACGATCGAAAGGTCTTCATCCCTGTCGGCTACAGCAAAGGCTTCGGGCACTTCCAGTTCTCCGAGGAGCTCTTCGAGGACCTCGTCGCCCTTGTCGAAGAAGACGAGAGCTTCCGCGGGAACGAGTACGGCGAGGGTCCGAACTGGAAGATCAGAACGATTCGGTCGGCTCTGGAGAAGCTCGGCCTTTCCGGCGGCCTTCTCCGGCACGGGATCAGACGTGAAGTCTACCTCGCGCCGTTGGGGGTAAGTTGGCGAGCTTTCCTACGCGGCGAGACCGACAACTTCCAGCCGTTTGACTTCCCGCTGGAGGAGATGGCGTCCTTCTTCCGCGAGCGTTGGGCGGTGCCACGTGCTGAGCGTCGCCCGAAGTTCCGTCAGTGGGACAGAGACAACATCCGTCTGACGCAATCGCTCGAAGAAGACGCACTTCAGGCCAGGACGCTGTTCTGATCTGATCTGATCCTCGACCCAGCAGCCTACTTACGGACTGCGGACGGGATGGCTGCACGTTTCGCCGCCCGCGACGGCGGGCCCTCTTCGCTGCGGAGCTTGGCCTGTGAGTGCACCCGGCACGTCAAGCGGGTCTGCCCCGCCACAGTGGGGAAGACCGGCTCTACGTCATGAAGCGGGGGGTGGCTGACATCGGGTAGCCGGTGATAGGTGCTTCGAGAAGGGCTGTGGCCTCACAAGGATGGCGGGTGTTCAGGACCGCTACCTCGGAGGCCACAGCGTGGTTCAACGTAGCTT
>DASZZX010000112.1:0-17532 GCA_036260415.1 Nitriliruptorales bacterium | reverse complement strand
GCACCAGACAACGGCCGCCCCACGCCGGGGGCGGACGCGACGTGCCGTCGGTGGTATGAGCGTCACGACAGCGACCGTAGGTCCTCGCGTTGGTCGCCCGGGAAGCCGGCGGCCAGCGCCGGCTGCATGGGTCTCCATGCCAGGGAGGTACGATGTCGCCCGTCGCTCGATGGCAGATACCCCAAACCCGCTGACCGCCGAGGAGCTCATTCGGTCAGAGCTCGGCGGCAAGTTCAACGCGGTCGAACGATACGACACCATCCTGTGGAAGGTAAGGTCAGGGTACCTCGCCATCCTCTACGGCGGACTGGGCTTACTCGCTGGAAAGGGCCTGGATCTCGCCTCCGTATCGGAACGACAACAGGGCGTGCTACTGGCCGTTCTCCTCCTCGTATGGGGGTTCAGCGCGTGTGCCGCACTCGTGGACCTCGGGTTCGTACGGGCGAAACTCAGAGTGGTCATCGACAGCGACGCGCTGTCTGACCTCGCGCTCGAACTCTCCCTCGACCAGGCGAACCTCAGCGACGTGAGCGACCTACTTCGCGATCTGCTTCACAACTCGGGGGAATCATCGAAGCCGGTGCCGCGTCGCCGCGTCGTGCAGGCCGTCGGGTTCTTGGTGCCGCTCTACTTGGCCACGCCACTCGTTGTGACAGCGATCTACTTCATGGTCATCTGAGATGGCCGCCTGCGGTCCCGAGCGACGTCGAACTCGGGTGACTATCGTTGGGACGTGAAGCAGTTCCACCATGCCGGGTGGCGCCGCAGTTGCGCGACGAGCGCCGTGTCAACGTCTCCGTCCGGCTGCGGTAAACCGAGAGGAAGAAGTGCGCCTCGAACTGGCCCGGTTCGGCGGCCTTTCCAGTATCGCCGATGTCGTGTCCATCGACACGCGCGATCTCTCCCCCGAAACCGCTCAGGAGCTCGCCGACCTGGTCAGCCGCATCGACCGCCCAGCGATCGCCGGACAGTCCCCTCCTGTTCGCTGGTCCGGTGCGGATGACTTCCACTATGAGCTCACGGTCACGCCCGATGATCGGCCACCGTATGCGGTCTCGATCCAAGAAAGTGAGCTGACACCACAGTTCCGTAGCCTGATCGAGCGACTGCTGGCTATGAGGCGCCGACGTTGACGGGATTTCCTGTTCTCGCATGAGTTTCTTGAATGGGCCGCACACGTGCGGAGGCGGCGGCTCGACCGAATACCTCATGGTGCTCGTTCGCAGCGGCGCCGCAGGGATCGGTGACCTCCTGAAGCACCGCGAACACGGATCGAGCAGTTCGCCGACGCTGTACGGCGGTTGGCCGCCGGGGACTCCGCCGTCGACCCAGAGGTCGTCGACACTCATGCGACGCCCCAGGATCCGCGACCCGCTGGCCCCGGCTAGGCGCTCGCGAACGCCAGGTACTCCCTGATTGCTGAGGGACGGTCGAACCGCGCGATCGGCGCGGAGCTGCACGTCAGCGCAGGACCCTCGAGACCCACATCGCTGCCATCTTCGCAAAGCTGGGCTTGGCGCCGACACCGGACGACGACCGTCGAGTCCTCGCCGTCCTCCGCTACCTACGCGCCTGACACCGGCCCCAGGCCTCCACCAGACCCTCCGGAGGAACATCCCCACCACGGCCCGCCAAGAGGCAGAGCGCGTGCGTGCAGCGTGTTTACGAACCGCCGAGGGTCCGTCAGGCGGCACCGATCCGACGACCCTGACCGATCCAGGTGGGTTCCTGATGAGACAGCTCTTTTCCGGATACGAGCGCGCGATCCAGGGGCATGAACACACGTCCACGATCCGTCGATCCGCCCGACCAACGTCACCAACACGGCGCGAAGGTCAGGTCTACACTGGCTTGGGATGGCGTGCTCCCGGATGGTTGCATCCCTCCAATGGCCCAGTCGAGCTGGTCTTCGGTCATCGCGATGCTCGTGGTTGGCTTCAGCCTCGCGATCGCCGGTCTTGTTGTCACATCGGACGGGCAGGAAGGCGGACCTCAACCCACTGCCGCAGGTTCGCGGAGCGAGGACGGATCGATGATCAAGACCCTGTACGTCAACAGCGAGCTGGTCGACTGCGTCGGTGTGGAACCGAGGAAGTGCCTTCAGGTCCGTGAGGCACCACACGGAGACTGGGAACTCTTCTACGACGAGATCCAAGGGTTCGACTTCGAACCCGGTTACAGGTACGAGCTGCGTGTGGACGTCCAGCAGGTCGAGGCGCCACCTGCGGACGCGTCTTCGTTGCGGTACGAACTGGTCGAGGTCATCGACAAGACCCGCGAGTGAGGGGCTTGCGCCGCGAACCGCCGGCTCGGGCGACCGGATGTGCTCCTACTTCTTGCCGCCGGTCTTCGTGGTTGGAGCCGACTCGGACCCGAGCTCATCGAGAGGCATGGGCTCGTTCGTCCGAGACTCCCCTGCGGCAGCAGTGAGCTCCTCGAGATCTCTCGGCGGGGTGACGTCCCCACTCGCAGCCGCGGCGCCCACGTCCAGGCCGCCAACCGGTTCGGGTTCCTGCGCCCCTGTGGTCTCGCCTGCCGTGCTGGTCACATCAGGCGACATCGTTGGAGCATCAGCGGCGGGGCCCATGCCCGCCGATAGCCCCTGCGTGGTGACCTCCGCAGCCGTACCTGTGTCGACGGTGATCGTGATCGTGACGGACATGCGTTCGCCTCTCCCGTCTGCCGGCTATCAGAAGTACACGTTAACGATGTTGTTCGCAGCGTCCGTGCTGACGAACGCCTGCTTGTTGGTGGCCTTCGCCAGAGCCAACAGGACAAGGACGTTGGTCACCCCATCAGGCTGATCGGGGTTCACCCTACGCCAGGCGTTCACACTGGCGAGGTGAGCCCACGCGTTCTTGTGCTGCGGGGTGGCGTAGGTCTGGTTGATGGTGGTCCAAGCCATGCGTCGTCTCCTCCGTGTGTTGCTTGTGACTAGTTCCCGTAGGCGGCGTAGATCTGGCCTCCGTCGAGGTCGGCGTACACCTGCTTGTCGAAGGCCCTGGAGGCCGCCAGGATCGACAGGGTGTTCGTCACGCCGTCGGGCGCGTTGGGATCGATCTTGCGCCATCCGGTCGTGATGCCAGCACCTTCCACGTACGCCCACGCGTTCTTGCTCGCGGTCGTCGCGAACGTCTGCCGAACCCACACCAGATGGACACCTCTGTAGAGCTGGTGGAGGGCGGCGATGTCGCCGGTGCTGAGTCCATCACGCTGACCGATCGTGACACCCGACTGCTTCGGGACGATCGTCGGCAGGTTGTTCTTCGAGAACGCGTACATGCCGTAGTGCATCAGGGAGCCGTAGTCGTAGCCTCCGATGTCGTCGCCGTCGGTGATGTGTTGGTTGAAGTTGTGCTCCCGACCGGCCTGGATGTTCTGCCAGTTGATGGTGACGAACTGGTCGCGATCCTCGCGGCTCTGCTCGTGCCACAGGCCGAAGGCGTGAGAGAACTCGTGCACCGTCGCGCCGAACCCACACCCGTCGGCCAGGCTCAGATCCTGCCTGCCTCCCTGCATGCCGACATACGACCAGCATCCATCGCCGCGGAAGACCCGCACGTAGTTCGGATACTGGGACGCGTTGGCAGCGGTGCGCTCGACCAAGCGGAGGGTCGTCCTCTGGTGGAAGTGTGCGACCGCATCGGTCACACGGCTCTGGTTGGGAAGACCGCCGTCCACCTCGTAGGGGAGTACCGCGTTCGGCCAGCGGTACTGGCTCCCCGTGATCGCCACACCATGAGCGATGAGCGCGTCCTCGCCGATGGACGCCGCAGCCGGGATGACACCACCTTCGGTGGCGGCGGCTCGGATGAGGCCGGCGTCGCGCTCCAGTTCCTCGGCTCGCCCGAGGCAGATGCAGCCCTCGAAGAAGGCCAGGCCATCGACGACCTCGTACTGGATGGGCTTGTTGGTGAAGGTCACACCGGAGATGAAGCCCGTTCGGACGTCACCGCTCGACATGAAACCTTCGTTGGCAGCGGCCAGCTCCTCGTCGCTGGCACGGAGCTCGTCGTCATTCGCCATGGCGGGATCCGCCTCCCTCTCGCCCCAGGGCGATGTTGCTTCGCGCCCACGTCCCACTTCCGAGACCGGCGGAGTTTGTCCGTTCTGGAGGGTGTTGCGATAGGGACAGATGTCCTGATTCAGTCACCGCGTCCACGTCACGGGCCTTCGACGAGACGTCACGTCGCTGGGAATCACCGAACATCCGGATGCGACGGTCGAAGGGAAGGACCGGACGATGATCGCGACGCTGCGGGCAGGAGGGTTGAGGATGGGAAGGTCACATTCCCGAGAAAGGGCTTGCTTCGGACAGTGCCCAAAGGTACAGTCCTCCGAGCCCACTATCTCCGGACGTCCTGCTGGGACCTGGCCGGTCCCGGAGCCGCTCGGTAGGAGACATGGACGGTTCAGGGTGCGCGCTGGCTGTCGCGAGCAGTCAGTGCGAGTCTTCCTCGCGCGTCGATACGCGGCCTTGGTGTGCAACCACCGCACGACGGCGCCGGTCGCGATCCCCAGCACGTCGGGGGGGCTAGTAAAGGAGCAGTCGTGACGGACAGCCTGCACAGACCTTCCCTCCAAGGGGAGGACGCCGCTTCGCCCTCGGGTGACCAGGTGCTTCCAGCCCTCAGTGACCGCGGACTGACCTTCGTGGACGCGGCCGGCCCGCAACCTCCCGAGGAGTGGGATCCCTACGCCCACGACGATGAGGACGTCCTCGAGGGCGTGGAGCTGAGCGAGACGGAGGAGATCGGCTGATGGTGGCGATCAACGGCTTCACGGTCAGCGCGGACCGGGCGGCTATCGGGATCAAGACGTACACGGTCCCTGGCACCGACGTGGTGCTCCCGGTACGCAGCGAGGTGGCACCGCTGCTGATCGGCCTCGCGCAGGAGTTCTCGACGCTGGTGGAACCGCTGCGCAACGGGGCGTGCTGGGGGTACGCCTTCCGGGCGGTCCGAGGCGGGAAGGCACCGTCCTTCCACTCGGCGGGTATCGCCATCGATCTCAACGCGCCCGCCCACCCGCTCGGCCAGCGCGGAACCTTCTCATCGGAACAGACCGCCGCCTGTCGGACGCTGGCCCGCAAGTACGGCTGCCGGTGGGGGGGTGACTACCGCAAACGCGCCGACGAGATGCACTTCGAGATCATCGTCTCCCGGGCCGAGGCACTCGACCTCGCCCGTCGACTGCAGCCCTCCGCCCCCGACCGGAGCGAGAGCGACCGGCCGGTGGCGACCGACGGACCACCGCCCTACCCCGGTTCCCCCCTGCGGCGTGGCATGACCGGCAACCCCCACGTTCGCACGTGGCAGGAGCGCATGCGGCAGCGCGGCTGGAAGCTGACCGTGGACGGGGACTTCGGGGCCCAGACCGAGGAGCTTGTCAAGAAGTTCCAGCGCGACAAAAACCTAACGGTCGACGGGATCATCGGCCCCCGAACGTGGGAAACCGCCTGGACCGCGCCGATCACCTGATGGGAGCAACGGCCTGCGACGGTCGTGAGCCATCTGCATGTGAGTAGCGACCACGAACGCAGCGACCTGCCTGAGCGTCGATGCGCCGTTGGCAGCCCTCGTCGGTGCTCACCTCGCCCGTGACCCCTCTGCCCGGCTCCCTCCCCGACGCGGGATGACCAGTGGGATGACGAGGCCGCCGGCGTTCAGGCTGGGTCCTCATGCTCGCGGGGGGTCACCGAACGTGTTGGGCAGGGCGCCACGCGATCGGTGAACCACAATTGCAGGCGCCGGAATGCTGACCGAGGGTCGCGATGAGCGAAGGTTCGGTGGCGCCGGTCGGTGATCCGTTCGAGCGTGAGTACGCCGCACCGATGTTGGAGGTCCCCGGGCCTGACGTGCGCGAGCGCGAGCGTGAGGAGCGCGAAGGCGAGGCGCTGGCGGTGCCGTGGGAACCGTACGCGTTGCGCGGCTGTGTGCTGACGCCCGACCGCGTGGTGGACGACGGCTGGGTGGTCGTTGGCGAGGGCCGGGTGGTGGAGGTGAGCGACCGCCGACCGGTGGGGCTGCGCACGATCGACACGGGCGGGGTCGTGTTACCCGGGCTGATCGATCTGCACGGCCATCCCGAGTACAACGTGTTCGCTGCGTGGGAGCCGCCGCGGGAGTACGCCAACCGCTACCAGTGGCGGCGCAGCCGCGAGTACGCCGCGGTGATCAAAGCGCCGTGGCGGACGCTCACCCAGACAACGGACGAGCAACCGTCGTTGTTGCGCACCCTGACCCGGTACGCGGAGGCCCGGGCGATGGTGGGGGGCGTGACGGCGCTGCAGGGGGCCAGCGGACGCTACCCGGACCCGCACGAGTCGCTGGTCAGGAACGTTGACCGCTACATCCTGGGTCAGCAGCCCGGCCGGTCCATGGTGGACCTCGACCGTGCCCGCCCCGAGGAGCTGGCCCGCACTCGCCAGCGCATCGACGATGGACAGATCCGCGCGTTGTACGTCCACCTGGCGGAGGGCACCGACGAGGCCTCACGCCGCGAGTTCGAGCAGCTGATCGAGGTCGGGCTGCTCACCGGCGCGACCGTGATCATCCACGGCACCGCGCTCACCGACCGCCAGCTCGGAGATGTCAAGGACGCCGGCGCCAAGCTGGTGTGGTCGCCGCAGAGCAACCTGCGCCTGTACGGGCAGACGACCGCCGTCGCGCGGGCGCTGCGCCTGGGGATCCCGGTGGGGCTGGGTGCTGACTGGTTGCCGTCGGGCAGCCCCAGCCTGCTCGAGGAGATACAGGTCGCCCGCCGGATCCTCAACCAGCAGGGCTCGCGTGTGGGAGCCAAACGCCTGGTCGGCATGGTCACCTCCCAAGCCGCCAGGATCGCTGGCCTGTACCCCCAGCTCGGCACGCTGCGCCCGGGCACCCCGGCCGACCTGCTGGTGCTGCAGCGACACCACGCCGACCCTTGGGAGAGCGTGGTCTCGTCCGACCGCCGCTCGGTCGAGCTGGTCACCATCGGCGGGGACGTCACCTACGGGCGGATCGCATGGGTCGATGCTCTCGCCGGCCCCACCGAACGAGAACCGGTCACCGCCTGGGGCAAACCCATGGCCCTGGACCTGACCTACTCCGTCATGGCCTCCCCCGAAGAGCCACCCCGACTGGCGAACCTCCGCTCCCAACTGCTCGCCCGCTACCCCCAGACCGGCCCCATCTTCGCCTGAACGGGGTGGGGCGGGCGGGTACCGCGATCACCGCTCGCTTCGCCGTCGGCGGGTCGCCCAGCCGACCGCGGCGATCCCCCCGACGAGCGCGCTAGCGGCCGTGATTGCGCGGGGCGCGGAGGCGGGCACGTCAGCCACGACCGAGTCCTCGACCGGGCCTGGTCCGCTGGGACCGTCGGGCCCCGAGCGCTTGGCGAGCTGGATCACCTGGGCGAGGTGGAGCGAACGACGGCCGGTACTGCCGTTGAGCTGCTGCAGATGGGTGATCTGGGTCGCGCAGCTGAAACCGTTGGTGATGATCAGCGTGTCGTCGTCGGTCTTGCGGACGGCGGGCAGCAGCTTGCGTTCGCCGGCCTCGACGGAGATGCGGAACTTGTCGCCGGCTTCGAACCCGAACGAGCCGGCGAGTCCGCAGCAACCCGCGTCGAGTTCGCTCCAGTCGAGTCCGATGGCGTCGAGCGCTTTGGCCTCCTGCGCCATGCCCATGGCAGCCTTGTGGTGGCAGTGACCGTGGACGATCGCTGTGCGCTGCAGCCGCGGGTACTCGTAGCCGATCTCGTTGAGAAACTCGGAGAGCATGTAGGTGCTGGCAGCCACGCGTCGGGCATCGTCGTCGTGGGGCTTCATCTTGACGAGTTCGTCGCGGAACACCGCCACGCACGACGGTTCCAGTCCGACGATCCTGACCCCACGGGACACCGCCGGGCCGACCGCTGCGAGCAGCCGGTCGAGGTAGCGCTCGGCGCGGTCGAGGAAGCCGTAGTCGTACAACGGCCGACCGCAGCACAGCTGTCGTGGTGGCAGCAGGACGTGGTAGCCGGCATCCTCGAGGATCTCCACCGCGGCCCGGCCGACGCTGGGTGTGAAGTGGTCCGTGAACGTGTCGTCGAACAGGATCACCTGCCTCGCACCGACGTTGACCGGCTGTCGCTGCTGAAACCAAGTCCGGAAGGATCGCGCGGTGTACCGGGGGGCGGGCCGTTCGCGTGCGACACCTGCGGTCTTCTTGAGGAGCGTGCTGACACCGGGTGCGGACAGGATCGCGTTGGCCAGACCGGGCGCTCGCTGCGCGAGCCCGGACCAGACGTCGATCAGCCCCAGCGCGTAGTGGGCTGGCGGGTGCAGGCGGCCCCGGTAATGGTGGTGGAAGAACTCGGCCTTGTAGGTGGGCATGTCGACGTTGACAGGGCAGTCGGTGGTGCAGCCCTTGCAGGACAGGCACAGCTCGAGGGCTTCCTTGACGTGCTCGTCGCGCCATCCGTCCAGTTCGCTGTCGGGCTGTAGCATCTCGAACAGCAGCCGGGCCCGGCCTCGGGTGGAGTGCATTTCCTCCCTGGTGACCATGTAGGACGGACACATCGTGCCGGCGCCGTCGTCGCGCCGGCACTTGCCGACGCCGACGCAGCGCAGCTGCGCACGCTTGAAGTCGTATCCGTCGTGGGGGTAGGCGAACCTCGTGGTGGGGCGCCACTGGTGCTCCGCGCCGAGCCGCAAGTCCGCGTCCAGCGGGCGGGCGCTGACGACCTTGCCCGGGTTCATCCTCCCGTCCGGGTCCCAGATGGCCTTGAACTCGCGCATCGCCTGGACGAGCTCGGGGCCGTACATCCGGTCGAGGAGCTCGCCGCGCTGCTGCCCGTCGCCGTGCTCGCCGGAGAGCGACCCGCCGTACCGGCACACGAGGTCGGCGGCCCGTTCCAGGAACCCGCGGTAGGTCGCCACTCCGTCGGGGGTGGTGAGGTCGAAGGCGATGCGACAGTGGATGCAGCCGTCGCCGAAGTGGCCGTACAGCGTCGGGTCGAAACCGTGCTCGCCGAACAGCTCGCGCAGGTCGTCGAGGTAGTCGCCGACCTGGTCGGGGTGGACGGCGGAGTCCTCCCAGCCGGGCCACTGGTGGCGGCCCTGGAAGAGGGCGGTGGCACCCAGCCCGGCCTCCCGCGCGGTCCACACCTCCTCCTGGGCCTGCTCGGAGTCGTAGACGTGCCGACCGCACCGGTGACCGCGCCGGTCGAGCTCATCGATCAGCGCCTGCGCGCGGGACGTAGCCTGCTGCTTCGTGTGCCCGCGGAACTCGCACAACAGCCACCCACGGCCGTCGGGCAGGTACTGGAGCGCGTCGCCACGCAGACCCTTCTCCGCGATGTTGTCGATCAGGTGCTGATCGATGCCCTCCAGTGCGTAGAGGCCGTCGGCGTGACGGACGTCGGCGACGGCACGCCCCGCCGCGTAGATGTCCTCGTAGCCGAGCGCGACCAGCACGTTCTGCGGAGGCAGCGGGTTGAGCTGCAGCTTGGCTCCCAGGATCGTGACGCAGGTTCCCTCGGTGCCGACCAACGCCCTCGCGACGTGGAAGCCGTTCTCGGGCAGCAACTCGATGAGGTTGTAGCCGGAGACACGCCGGGGGATGTCGGGGAACCTCGCACGAATCCTGTCGGCGTGGCGGTCCCTCAGCTCGCGGAGCTGCCCGTAGATCTCGCCCTCCCGCCCCCCGGCAGCGATCGTCCTGCGCAGCTCGCCGTCTGATGTCGCGCCCACGGTCATGCGGGTGCCGTCGTGCAGCAGGACATCCAGCTCCTCGACGTTGTCCTCGGCCCGGCCGAACGCGAAGGCGTGCATGCCGCAGGCGTTGTTGCCGAGCATCCCGCCGATGGTGCAGCTGTTGTGGGTGGATGGGGACGGTCCCCACGTCAGACCGTGCTCGGCCGTGCGTGCCCGCAGGTCGTCGAGCACCAGTCCAGGCCGCACGGTCGCGGTGCGGGCTTCGACGTCGATGTCGATGATGTCGGTGACGTACTTGGAGAAGTCGATCACCACCGCGACGTTGCAGGCCTGGCCGGCCAGGCTGGTGCCACCGCCCCGGCTCGTGACCGCTGCTCCGTGGCGGCGGCACAGCGCGACGGTGTCGATGACGTCCTGCACGGTCCGCGGCACGACCACACCGATGGGGACCTGGCGGAAGTTGGACGCGTCGGTCGAGTAGAGGTGGCGGCTCCCGGCGTCGAAGCGGACCTCACCGTCGATGGTCCGAGACAGGTCGGCCGCGAGCGTCCCGACATCGACGCTCCGGCCGCCCGCAGGACGCGGACGGTGGTCGGCGTGGGCTCGTTCCGGTGGCCGCGTGGGTGTCATGGACGCTCTCGTCTCAGGGGACGGACATGCTCGACGGACCTCGTGTTCGGTCTGCACGCCCAGGGCCGGGACGCGGCGCGGACGAGGTCACGGGCTGGTCATCGTCGAGATCCAGCCGGGCGCAGGATCGTCCGGGGGCGCCGGCTGGGCGCTGCTCTCCGTCGCGACTCCCAGGCCCGGGTGGGCGCGGGCCGTGGAGGGACGACGCCGACCCCACGGTCCGACGGGGACCGCTGGCTTCGCGCCGACGACCGTGTGCCAGCTCCGAACACGCGCTCGCGCGCAGGCCACGCGGTTGCCCATGCGGTCGAAGACGTCGCCCGCGTCCCTGGCGACGGCGCGCGCCCTGTCTCTCGCCCCGGTCACCAGCAGGATCTCCGCGAGGTCGAGGAGCAGGTCGCCGCGGAGGTTGAGCATGGCTGCCGGCGGGAACGCGGCCATGCGCTCCAGCAGACGCAGCCGTGCCCGCCCACAGCTCGTCGATGAGCCGATCAGTGGAGAGGCTCTCACCGGCATGCAGGGCGAGCAGGGCCAGCAGCGCGCGAGCCCGGCCCCGAGGGAGCGTGAGTGGGCCGGCCTCGCCGATCACCTCCAGCGGCCCGAGGATGCGGAACTCCATCGCGGCCCCCCGACTCTGCCGCTGATCGTAGGGGCCCCCCGCCAGCGGCGGCCTCGGGAGGCTGCCGGGCGCTCCCCCCGCGAGGCTCCGACGTCGGCCGCGGGGCTGTTAGCCGGCGGTTAGCCGGGCGCCGCAGGGTGATGGGCAGCACGAACGACCGAGCAGGAGGACCCGGTGGAACAGGACTCGTCGAGCCCGTACGGCGACGCGAACACCATCACGCTGATCGTGACCATGGTCGTTGAGCCTGGTCAACGAGGAGGCGTTCCTCGACCTGGCGAACGGAACGGGCAAGGAGGTCCACCACCACGAACCCCGCACGCTCCTCTACGTGCTCACGAAGGACCCGGCGCGAGACCGCACCTACGTGTGGGTCGAACGGTACCGCGGTGAGGAGAGCCTCAGGGCGCACTGCGAGGCGCCCTACGTGAGGGATGCCCTGAGCCAGCTTCCTGACCTCCTGGCGGAGCCACCGGTGCTGGTGCGACTGCCCCAGGTCGTTCCCCTGTAGACCCACGGCGGTCAGGCCGAGGAGGAGAACCGACGATGGGACAGCCGATCGTGTTCGTCTTCAGGCTGAGCATCCGAGAGGGAGTGCTCGATGGTCTCAAGCGGAACCTGCGAGAGATGAACGAGTTCGTGGCGGAGTACGAGCCACGGTGATCGCCTACAACCTGGGATGGTGGCGAGAGGAGCGTTCGACACCGGCCCCATCACCGCCGCCGTCCTGATCCTCGTCGCTGATGGCGTCCCGGTCGACGAGGCGGTGACACAGGCCCACCTCAGCCGGCACGGTCAGACCGCTGGGTGCAACCCGGCCCACCGCATCGCCCCCGTCGGCCTGTTCCTCCCGCTGGATGTCTTCGACCTGCGGGCCGCCGCTGCCACGGAGGCGCGCCTGACCCATCGACATCCCCTGGCTGGCGATGTCGCTGCGGCGACAGCCGTCCTGTGCCGAGCGCTTCCACGAGTTCGAGTGGAGCGACGCCCTGAGGATCGCCTCCGAGGGGCGGCTGCCGGACACGGTCGCGGCGCTGGAAGGTCGTCGTGCACATCCAAGTGTGGGTTCGCACCCGACGTCCTGGCGGCAGCTGTGCACTTCGCAGGATCGTTCCCAGAGATGCGAGCCATCGAGGCGGCGGTCGAGTTCGCGGGGCCCGGCAACTACGCGCCGGTGCTCACCGGTGTCCTGGCCGGGGTCCGGCAGACGCTGCCACCCATGTACGCGCGGGTCCGCCCCGCACCCCGGTGACTCGGGCGTCTCGGCCGGGTCGCTGATGGCTTGTTCGAACTGTGCATTGCGTCCCAGCGAGGATGGGCGCGGCTGCCGGAGGCCCCGACCCGCGAGGGTGACCCTGGACCTGGCGGGCGCGCGCACCAGTCGGCCAGCGCCGCTGTACGGCAGGAGCATCGTCTGGGTCACGAGCAGCGACGCCACCGCTCCCGCGGGCTACCGGGTCGACGGTGGGGCGGACGAGCTGCAGGTCGAGGAGGTCGACCCTGGAGCCTCGTCCGCCGCTGTCCGCGTCCGCAGCCGAGTCGGCGAACCGGTCCTCCTACTGCCTTGGACTCCTTTGGCGGGCTGCACCCGCCCGCGCAGGGCCGCGACACCTTTACTGCTGGAAGCCCACCAGCACGTGGAGGTCCCCCCACGCTGGTGGCCGCCGTGGGCAGAGCAGCGCGACCCGAGCCCTCGTGATGACCGCCGGGTGGCGTCACCGTCCGGACACGGTCGCTCCCCGCCCCGGACCTGCCGACTACCGTGCGGCGGCATGGCGGCCATCCGGGGCGGCCCACCGGCCGGTGCCGGGCGGTGTCCTCGGCGAGCGGTCCACCGCAGACCGTTCACGCCACGCAGGACGGAAGGGCCTCGTGTGCCTGACAAGCCGACCGTGCTGTTCCTCTGCGTGCACAACGCTGGCCGGTCGCAGATCGCCGCGGGGTGGCTGCTTCACCTCGCCGGCGACCGCGTCGAGGTCCTGTCCGGGGGGTCCGACCCGGGTGCGCGGATCAACCCCCTCGCGGTCGAGGCCATGCGGGAGGTGGGCATCGACATCGCCGACCACCACCCTACGGCCTGGACCCCGGAAGACCTCGACGCCGCCCGGGTCGTGATCACGATGGGATGCGGCGACGCTTGTCCGGTCATCCCCGGCAAGCGCTACCTCGACTGGCAACTCGCCGACCCTGCCGGTCAGCCGATCGAGCAGGTGCGAGCGATCCGTGACGACATCGAGCAGCGGATCCGGCGGCTGATCAGCGAGCTCGGCGTCGAGACGACCTAGGGGACTGCGGTTGGCTGCTCCCCACACGACCGCCGGGACCGATGGCACGACGTGAGGAACTGGCACGCCGGCTGAGCACCGCCGACGCGGTGATCATCGGTCTCGGCGCGATGCTCGGCGCCGGGGTGTTCGCGGCCCCCGGCCCGGCAGCGGCCGCTGCGGGGACCTGGTTGCTGGGAGGCCTCGCCCTGGCCAGCGTCGTCGCCTACGCCAACGCGACCTCGTCCGCCCAGCTCGCGGCCCTCTACCCGGAGTCCGGCGGCACGTACGTCTACGCTCGCCGGCGGCTGGGCGACTACTGGGGTTTCCTGGCCGGCTGGAGCTTCGTCGTTGGCAAGACGGCCAGCCTGGCTGCGATGGCGCTCACGTTCGGGGCCTACACCCACCCGGAACTTGCGCGCCCGATCGGCATCGGGGCGGTCATCGCGATGACGGTCGTCAACTACCGCGGAGTGGAGAAGACCGCCCGGCTGACCCGCGTCATCGTGGCTCTCGTGCTGGCCGCGCTGCTCGTGGTGGTCGCGGCATCGCTCCTGGGTGGGCGCGCCTCGCTCGCCAACCTCGACGCCCATGCACCTCAGGGCCTCCAGGGGGTACTGCAGTCGGGTGGACTGCTGTTCTTCGCGTTCGCCGGGTACGCCCGTCTGGCGACCCTCGGCGAGGAGGTCCGGGCACCCGAGGTCACGATCCCCAGGGCGATCCCCATCGCGCTGGGCATCGTCGTGGCCGTGTACGCCGCCGTGCTCGGCAGTGCCCTGCTCGCGGTCGGCCCCGAGACGATCGCCGACGCTCCAGCGCCGCTGGCGTTCGCCATCGAAGGCGGTCGCTGGGGCGCCGTCGCCCCGATCGTGCGCGTGGGCGCCGCGATCGCCTCTGCCGGGGTGCTGCTCTCGCTGCTCGCCGGTGTCAGCCGCACCACCCTGTCGATGGCCCGGCGCCGTGAGCTGCCCGGCTTCCTCGACGCCGTCCACCCGGTGCACCGCACGCCGCACCGGGCCGAGGTCACCGCGGCCGTCATCGTGTGCGCCGCGGTCCTCGTCGCCGACCTGCGTGGGGCGATCGGGTTCAGCTCTTTCGCGGTGTTGACCTACTACGGCTTGGCGAACGCCTCCGCGTGGACCCTGTCGGAGCACGAGCGTCGTTGGCCACGCTGGCTGGCCGGACTGGGGGCGGCCACCTGCGCGCTCCTGGCCGTGACCCTGCCGCTGGCGGCCGTGCTCGGTGGGGGTGTCCTGCTGCTCGCCGGCTCACTGGTGTGGCTCGCCACGCGCGTCCCGCGCGGCGCCCGCCCCTCTCGCCGCCGCGGTGCACGTACTCATGCCGGGGGTGATCCACCGGCGCGTCCGCCGCGGAACGGCGACCAGTGATCGGTGCGCCGGACCCGGCTGCTGCGCGCAGGGGCCGGTCGGGGTCCGGCCCGACCGGGTGCAGGCTGACGCGGCGTCAGACGCCACGGGTCATCGGCGGAACCGCAGGAACATCAGCGCCGCGACGTACGTGACGCCGCCGATCGCTCCGAGCATCGCGTACGGGGCGCCGTCCTGTCCGACCATGCGGCGCCAAACCCGTCAACACGAACACCCTGTCGCCGCCCATCCAGCCGGCCACCAGGTAGGCGACGCCGAGCATCACCGCCACCCCTGGGTGACCCAGCGTTGCACCGACGTCCTGCCCGGCGGCGGGTCAGTCCTCGGCATGGAACACCTCCTCGACCAGGGCGTCGAAGAACCGGGCGAGCTCGACGGCGAGCGGCAGCGACGGCAGGTACCTACCGCGTTCGATCGAGTTGATCGTCTGGCGCGACACGCCGACCGCGGCCCCCAGATCTGCCTGGGAGAGGCCCGCCTGCTCCCGCAGCTCCTTGACCCTGTTCCTCACCGATGTCAAGTGTCCTTGACACGACGAGCGATGTCAAGCTTGCTTCCCATGCCGTGCTGTCACTGTTGGTGCTCCATCTTCGCTCGACCACTGCACGGCCCGCGGTTGCGTGCCAGCATCGAGCTTGGTCGTTGCCATGGGGTCGGGTCGTCCTGGCCTCTGCCGGGACCCCATCCGTCAACGTCCCGGAAGCGACCTGCCTCGGCACGGAACACCCGATGCTCGACCGCTGACTATCCTCGCGCACATGTCCCTCCGCGTGGTCCTCGCCGAGGACAGCTACCTCGTCCGCGAGGGGGTGCGGCTGCTCCTGGACTCCCACCCGGACCTGGAACTGGTGGCGGTCTGCGACGACTTCGGTTCGCTGATGGACGCGGTGGAGGAGCACGACCCCGACGTGGTGCTCACCGACATCCGCATGCCACCGACCGGGACCGACGAGGGCATCCGGGCGGCCGAACAACTGCGCGAGACCCACCCCACGACAGGTGTGGTCGTGCTCAGCCAGTTCGCGGATCCCGCCTACGCGCTGGCCCTGTTCGAGCGTGGCTCGGCGCGGCGCGCGTACCTGCTGAAGGAGCGCGTGTCCGACGTGGACCAGTTGCTGGGCGCCATCCGAGAGGTCGCCGCCGGAGGATCGGTGGTCGACCCCAAGGTCGTCGAGGAGCTCGTCGCCGCCCGGTCGCGGCGCACCGGATCGCTGCTCGCGCGGCTGACCCCACGGGAGCGGGAGGTCCTTGCCGAGATCGCCCAGGGCAAGAACAACGCGGCCATCGCCGCGAGTCTGTTCCTCACCGAACGGGCGGTCGAGAAGCACATCAACTCGATCTTCTCCAAGCTGGACCTGAGTGATGTGCAGGAGATCCATCGGCGCGTGCGGGCCGTCCTCCTCTTCCTGGCGGAGCATCCCTGAGCGCTGAGGTCGGCGACGTGACGCCCGGACGGCCGCCAGGCCAGGGGGGTGCTGGCCACACCCCGGATCCGCCGGCTGGCCGGCTGTCCGGTTGGTCCGAACGATGCCACCATGGTGTCACATGGACAAGGTGACGGCGGTGAGGGTGCTGATCGTCGACGACCAGGAGCCCTTTCGGATGGCGGCCCGCATGGTGGTCGAGCTGACGGACGGATTCGAGGTGATCGGCGAGGCCGAGACCGGCGAGGACTCGGTGGAGATGACACGCGCCCTCGCCCCCGACCTGGTCCTGATGGACGTCAACCTCCCGGGCATCGACGGCTGCGAGGCGACACGGCGAATCCGCGCCCTCGACGTGCCCACGCGTGTGCTGATGCTGTCCACCTACGAGCCTGAGGAGTACGCGCCCCGGGCTGTCGAGGCTGGTGCCATCGCCTACGTCCCCAAGTCCAGCTTCGGGCCCGACACGCTCACCGACGCCTGGGGCACGGCCGCAGCGACCTGATCGCTGCCCACAACCGGATCGCGACGTGATCCGGCCGCGTCGCGCCCGACCTCCGAAGGCGCCGGATGGCCGGCCTGGCCGATTCGGTCGTGCCTCGCAGCGCTCACCGTCACCGGGGGCTGGCTGCGGCGATCGTCCGCGGGATGCGACCTCGCACGACCGTGCCGCGCCCGGGCACGCTGTCCACGGAGAGGCTGCCGCCCAGCGCCTCCACCCGGTCCAGCATGTGCTGCACGCCGGTGCCGCGCGCCGTGGCGGAGGGGTCGAACCCGGGACCGTCGTCCTGCACCGAGAACTCGAGGTCGCCGTCGACCGAGTCCAGCCGGATGGTCATCTGCGCGCCTGGGGCGTGCCGTGTGGCGTTCTGCAGTGCTTCCAGCACGCAGAAGTAGACAGCAACCTCGGCCGGTTGGGGGAACCGGCCGGCCATGAACTCGGGCGCGGCGACGATCGTGGCGGGGATCCCGTGCTTGCGCACGTGCGCGTCGAGCGCCGCCAGCACACCCCGGTCGGTCAGCAGCGGCGGGTAGATACCCCGCGCGAGGTCCCGCAGCCCCTCCAATGCGGCGTTGGCGTCCCCACTGAGCTGGTCCAGTAGCGCGACCGCCCGGTCCGGGTCACGGTCGAGCAGTTGATCGACCAGGCGCAGCTTCATCGACATGGCGACCAGGTACTGCTGGGTGCCGTCGTGGATCTCGCGCTCCATCCTGCGTCGCGCCTGGTGTTGGGCTGCGACCAGTCGCTGGCGGGATGCATGCAGCTGCCGCGTCTGCGTGGAGAGCTCCTCGAGACGGTCCTGCAGTTCGGACGTGAGGGCCACGTGGCGCAGCGCGACCCCCGCCTGTGCGGCGAGGTCGAGCAGGAGCCGCTCGCGTCCCGGGCTGAGGTGGCCCCCCGCTGGCATCCTGACCGCGATCTCCCCGATCGCGGCGCCCTGGTGGGTCACCTGGATGCTGCGGTCCCAGCGCTCGGGGGCCGCGGTCTCCTCCGTCGACGTGGCCGCAGGGACACCGGTCTGCTCGG
>DASZZX010000111.1:0-22044 GCA_036260415.1 Nitriliruptorales bacterium | reverse complement strand
CGTGGACTACCAGGGTATCTAATCCTGTTTGCTCCCCACGCTTTCGCGTCTCAGCGTCAGTAACGTCCCAGCGAGCTGCCTTCGCCATAGGTGTTCCTCCCGATATCTGCGCATTTCACCGCTACACCGGGAATTCCACTCTCCCCTACCTGCCTCAAGCCCGACAGTATCGGAAGCAATTCCAGGGTTGAGCCCTGGGATTTCACATCCGACTTACCGGGCCGCCTACGAGCTCTTTACGCCCAATGATTCCGGACAACGCTCGCCCCCTACGTATTACCGCGGCTGCTGGCACGTAGTTGGCCGGGGCTTCTTCTGCGGGTACCGTCACTCTCGCTTCGTCCCCGCTGAAAGCGGTTTACAACCCGAAGGCCTTCTTCCCGCACGCGGCGTCGCTGCGTCAGGGTTTCCCCCATTGCGCAAGATTCTCCACTGCTGCCTCCCGTAGGAGTCTGGGCCGTGTCTCAGTCCCAGTGTGGCTGTACGAGCTCTCACTCCAGCTACCCGTCGTCGCCTTGGTGAGCCGTTACCTCACCAACAAGCTGATAGGCCGCGAGGCCGTCCTGCGCCGCCGGAGCTTTCCTCGGGAGATCATGCGACCTCTCGGGGGTATCCGGTATTAGCCCCGGTTTCCCGGGGTTATCCCAGAGCGCAGGGTAGGTTCCTCACGTGTTACTCACCCGTTCGCCGGTTTCCACCACCCCGAAGGGTGGCTTCGTCCCTCGACTTGCATGTGTTAAACGCGCCGCCAGCGTTCGTCCTGAGCCAGGATCAAACTCTCCGTTGAGAGATCGCATCTCCACTAACGTAGACATGGATCAAAAGAGAGCTGATGAACAGCTCATTTATGGGGTGTCGCACCGGCCTGACGGCGCGATGCGACGATATACGACCGTCTCAATTTCACCGCGTAACGCGGATTCCAAGGACGGGGAAGTTCGCACTGGCTTTCGGCACGCTGTGCAGTTTTCAAGGAGCGGACCTCGCGACCTCCACGGGTTCCGTCATGCTCCGTTGCCACCCTGTCGGATGGCCCGGAGCCGGATCGGCTTCCGCCGGTCGCGCTCCGGTCCGACGCCCCTTCTCCCGCGATCGGGAGCCTCAGCGTCGAGACTCTTCGGCCCGACGCACGCGTCGGGCCGGATGAAGAACGTACCCTCACGTCCTTCGGCTGTCAACGTGGGGACAGGGCTTCAGACCCTCGATCCCCGTGTCACCGTCAGCTTCAACAGCCGGTCGGCACGTTCCACGCTACGTCCCGCTCGGGGGCCGGTCAACCTCGCCTCACCGACGCAAGAACGTCGCCGGTTCGTACAACGCCGGGTCGCGCGACGTTCTTCCCCGCGTGGCAGGAGAGGCGACTCTCCCCGCCGAACACCCTGCGCGACGGGGCGGGTACGCTGCGTTCCGCCGCCGACCGGAGGGAGCCGTGCAGGGCTGGTCGAAGGGTCCCATCTACACCGGGATCGGCATGCTCCTCGGCGGGGGTCTCCTGATCTTCCTCGGATGGAACGGGGCGGCCAGCTACGACCGCGTACCGGCGCAGATCCCGTACCTGATCTCGGGAGGGCTGGGGGGGCTGGCGCTCGTGGGGGTCGGCGGTGCTCTCATCGTGGTGCACGCGGTCCGCCGGGACCTCGCCCGGGTGTCGCATCAGCTCGAGCGGCTCGTGGAGGCCGTGCAGACCGGCGCTGGCACCGGTCTCGGCCCGACCGTGGTGCCCGACGACAGCGCCATCCGTGTGGTCGCGGGTCGCACCACCTACCACCGGCCGACCTGCCGCGTGATCGAGGGGCGGGCCGACCTGCAGGTGATGGCCACACCGGCGGCGCGTGACAGGGGACTGGCGCCCTGCCGGATCTGCCAGCCGCGGGAGGACACCGCCTGACCGTCGGACGGACCACCGGCTGCCTAGCCGAGGAAGAACCGGCGCACGCTCGACGGGTCCTGCAGGTCGTCGCCGGAGAGCTCGGCGACGATGCGTCCCTGCTCCATCACCAGCGCGACGTCGGCCACCTCCAACGCCCCGACGTTCTGCTCGATCAGAATGACCGTGGTGCCGTCGTCGTTGATACCGCGGACGATCCCGAACACGTCGCGGACGATGACGGGGGCCAGTCCGAGCGACGCCTCGTCGATGATGAGCAGCTTGGGGCGGGCCATGAGGCTGCGGCCGATCGCCAGCATCTGCTGCTCGCCCCCGGACAGTGTGCCCGCAAGCTGGGACGCGCGTTCGCGCAGGCGCGGGAAGTAGCGGTACACACGCCCGCGCTGGTCGGACAACCAGCCACGTTCCCCGCGCCGCGACCACGCCCCGACCTCGAGGTTCCTCTCGACGGTGAGGCCTGGGAACACGCGTCGGCCCTCGGGCACGAGCACGATGCCCTCACGGACGGCACGGCGGGTGTCCCACCCGGTCGCGTCCCGCCCCTCGAAGGCGATGCGGCCGGCCGACGGCGTGAGCGCGCCCGCCAGGTTCAGCGCGGTGGTCGTCTTGCCCGCCCCGTTGAGCCCGAGCAGCACGGCGGTCTGTCCGCGTCGCACCGCGAACGTGAGACCGCGCAGGACCGGCACCGCCCCGTAGCCTGCCCGCAGGTCGCTGACCTCCAGGAGCACGTCGCCGGCTTCCGTACGCATGCCCGTCCAGCCGCCCCCGGTGGTCGCGACCGGCGGTGGCCGTGAGCGGCCATGGCTCCCTTGGCGGTGGGCGCTCCTACGCAAGAGCGCTCACCCCCTCCCCCATGTAGGCCTCGGCCACGGCCCGGTCGCCGCGTACCCGGTCGGGGGGGCCGTGAGCGAGCATGCGGCCGAAGTTGAGCACGTACACGTAGTCGGCGACGTGCAGCACCAGCGGGACGTGGTGGTCCACCACGACGATTGTCAGGCCCAGCTCGCGGCGCATCTCCAGGAGTCGGTCCCCGAACGCTTCGGCCTCCTCGGGTGCGAGACCGGCCATGGGCTCGTCGAGCATCAGGACGTCGGGGTCAGTGCACAGCACCGCAGCGACCTCCACCATCTTCAACGTGCCGTACGGCAGCCCGGCCAGGCCGCTGTCCGCCAGGTGTGCGAGCCCGATGAAGTCGAGCACCTCCAGCGCACGTCGCTGCAGCACCCGCTCCTCCGCGAGGCTCGCGGGCGACGCGACGAGCCCGGCCAGGGTGTGGTAGCGGACCTTGCGGTGCTGGGCGACGAGCAGGTTCTCCAGCACCGTGAACGATCGCACCAGCCCGACCTGCTGGAAGCTGCGCGCCACACCGAGGTGCGTGCGCTGGTCGGGTCGCAGGTCGGTGACGTCGTCCCCGTGGATCAGCACGCGCCCCGTGTCGGGCCGGTGGAACCCGGTGACGCAGTGGAAGAAGGTGGTCTTGCCGGCGCCGTTGGGGCCGATCAGCCCGACGATCTCGGACTCCTCGACCTGGAAGTCGACGCCGTCGAGGGCCTGCACGCCGCCGAAACGGATCGAGAGGTCGCGCGCCTCAAGGACGGGCACCCGGACCACCTCCCCCGCCCCCCAGGGCAACGTGCTCGGGTGCATGCAGGCGCTGCCAACCCAGCCAGCGCAGGAGCGGCGCCTGCTGCTGTGCGATTCCGCCCGGGTAGAAGACCAGCACGAGCACCAGGAGCAGGGCGCCGACGAACGGCTCCCACAGCGACCCCAGCCACCGTGGCCACCACGCGAGCTGCTCGTGCGCCGTCTCGAGGAGGGTGGGCAGCGCGGCGAAGACGATCGCACCCTGCACCACGCCGGGCCGGCTGCCCAGCCCCCCGACCACGGTCATCAGCACGATCGTCAGCGAGAGGGTGAAGCCAAAGTCGGCGGTGGCGACGATCTGCTCGATGCCGGCGAAGTAGGCCCCGGCCAGCCCCGCGACCGTGCCGGAGATGACGAACGCCAGCAGCTTGTAGCGGGTGACGTGGATGCCCCACGAGGCCGCCACGCGCTCGTCGTCGCGCAGCGCCTGGATCGCGCGCCCAGCCTTGCTGGCGGTCAGGCGCCAGTCGAACACCCACACCAGCGCCACGATGACCAGCCCCAGGTAGACGTAGGCGAGGTCGTCGGTGGCGAAGGCGGGGCGCGGTGCCGGCTGCCCCGCGCCTCCGCCGGTCAACGCGCGCACGTTGAGCACGGTGAAGGTCACGAACAGGTCGTACGCCAGCGTCACCAACGCCAGGTACAGGCCCCGGACGCGAAGGGCAACGGCGCCCAGGACGGCCGCGGCCAGCCCGCCCAGGGACATGGCTGCGACCGCCGCCGCGGCCCACGGCAGCTGCATGATGGTCAGCACGTACCCGGAGGCGAACGCACCCACGGCCACGAACGCGCCGTGGCCCAGCGACACCTGGCCGGCGTAGCCCATCAGCACGTTCATGGAGAGTGCTGCCAGCATGAACACCACGGCCTTCGCCGCGATCAGGACGAGCGGGGCGGGCAGCAGGAGGGGCGCCGCCAGCACCGACCCGAGGATGACCGTCAGGACCGCCAGGCGGGCGGCTGCTCCGGCGGCCGACGGGCGCCACCGCGAGGTGGCGACGGGCAGCCGTCGGGCAGCGTCGTCGGTCGGCCGCCCCGAGGGGGGCGGGGGCGGGGGTTGAGGCACGCCGGTCCGAACGCGCGGGCGGCCTCCGGGCAGCAGCTTCACCACGTCACACCGCCCTGCCGAGCAGGCCGTGCGGTCGCACGAGCAGCACCACCAGCAGTGCCGCCAGGACGATCACCTGCGGCGGGCCGGGGATGTTCAGGCCGAGCGCGAGGTTCAGCGAGTTGGCGGACGACACCAGCAGGCCGAGCAGGAGCCCTCCGACCACGGCACCCACCATGGACGTGATGCCACCGAGGACCGCACCCGTGAAGGCCGGGATCAGGTAGTCACGGGTGACCATCGCGGGGAACACCTGCTCGAACACACCGCCGGCCAGGAGGCCGCCGACCGCGCCGAGCGCCCCGGCGGTCCCCCACGCCAGCGTGGACATGGCGGACACGGAGACGCCGTGCAACTGCGCGGCGAACGGCTCCTGGGACGTGGCGAGCAGCGCGGTCCCGGTGCGGGTACGGAACAGGACAGCGAGCAGCGTCGCGGTGACCGCCAGTGCGGCGAGCACGAGGAGGGTGTGCCACTCCACCGCGCTGCCGGCGACCGTGAAGGCCTCCCCCCCGATGTAGCGCGGGAAGTTCCGCGCCTGGGACTCGAAGACGATGATCTCAAGCTGGATCAGCATGAGCGCCACACCGGCCGTGGCCACCAGCGCGGTCACCGGTGACAATGCGCCCAGCCGCTGCACCACCGCGACGTTGACCAGCACGCCCAGCAGCGCCCCCGCAGCGACCGCCATCAGCGACGCCCACCACAGTCGCGACGGGTCCGGGACGGCGCCGATGTCGCCGAGGTCGCCGACCCCGCCGACCATGATCACGTAGGCGAGGAAGGCGGGGACGGTCCCGAACTCGCCCTGCGCGAAGTTGAGCACGCCGGTGGACGTGTAGACCAGCGCTACACCGAGCGCGATCAGAGCGTACACCGACCCGAACTGCACCCCGATCGAGACGGTCGACACAAGGTTCACGCCGCTCCGGACGAGGACGGCCACGACCAGCAGCGCCGCCGCGGTTGCGGCGACCGCACCTGCACGGCCCCGCAGGAGGCCGCGCAGCCACCGGAGGATCCAGCGTGGGCGGCGTGCCACGGTCACCGGCTCAGAAGCCGCTGACGAAGGTCGCGAGCGTGGTGTGCTCGCCCGCGTCGCAGTTGGCCTGCAGGACGTGCACGGTGCTCGCCCCGAAGTGGTCCTGGGGCGAGTAGTTCAGGGTCGGGAACAGCCCTGTCTCGAGACCACGCTGCTGCTCCACGACGGCGCGGAAGTCCTCGCGCGTCAGTTCGTTGCCGTGCACGCCGCGGTAGCGCTCGAACATGACGTGCAACTGCTTGGCGAGGCCCCACATGGCCAGGGACAGGTCGTCGTCGGGTGTGCCGAAGGTCCCGGCGGCCTGGAAGAACGCCGGCTCGTGCTGCCGTGCCCAGTCCAGGCCAGGGAACGGCGAGAAGAAGACGCCGCCGTGGACCTGCGGGCAGCCGTTGGCCAGCACCGCGTTCAAGCCCATCGTGATCCCCACCCCGACGTACCGGAAGCCGGCGTCGTCGTTCTGCTGGGCGAAGCGGATGTAGTCCAGGGGTGAGCTCAGCACGTACAGCACCTGGACGCCGTTGGACGCCATGTCATCGCCGTACGTGGCGTACCAGGAGGTGTCGCCGCGGGGGTGCTTCTGTGTCTTGTAGTAGTTGATGCCGACCTCGCGGACGGCCGCCTCCCACCCCTGCACGGCGTCGTCGAAGTTGGGCGTGTCGGTCACGATCATGGCGACCTTCGCGTCGCCGAAGTTGCGCTTCACGAACTGGGCCAGCAGGCGCCCCTGCGCCCGGTACGACATCGACGCCGCGAAGTACCAGGGCAGGCCCTGCAGCCCGGCCTCGGTCACGCCCGCCGAGAGGTACGGCACGTTGCGCGCGCTGGCCAGCCGCCCGCAGGCCTGGATCTGATCGGTGCCTCCGCCGCCGAGCAGGAGGAAGTGGCCCTCCATCAGCTGGCGGCAGACCTGCGAGGCGCTGGAGGGCTGGTACTTGTCGTCGGCGAAGGTGACGACCACCTTCCTGCGGCCGAGCACCTCGCCGCCCTGCTGCTCGGTGAGCCAGCGCCAGTAGAGGTCGCGGCTCTGCTCGAACGACTTGGTGGGCAGCGGGGCCGCCCCGGTCTGCGGAGCGTGCAGCGCGATGCGGATCTCGCCTTCGCTCACGCCGGTGCGGTCGCGACCGCGCGGGGCGTTGCCCCCAGCCGGCGGCGGCTGGGGTTGCTGAGCGGGCTGCCCAGCCGGCTCGGCGGGCTGCTGCGCTGGCTGGGCAGGCTGCCGGGCCGCGCCTACGGCGTCCGCGCCCCCGCCGGTCGCCTCGTCCACGCCTGTGCCCCCTGCGCCCGTGGCCGCGTCGGAGGTCGGGAGGTCGCCGGCCAGGTCCCCGCCCGTGACGGCGGGGGGGACGCCGGTGGCGCCGCCGACGACACCGACGCCCGGACCCGTCCCGCCGGCGACCACGCCCGGTTCGGCGGCCACGTGCACCCCCGGCTTCTGCCCGCAGGCGACCAGCAGGGACGTGAGGACCGCCAGCACGCCGAGGCCGCGCAGCCACGACGGCTGGTGTCGGGTGGCGCGGGGCGGCGAGCTGGCGGCGGGCATGGCGGGCAGGTGCGGGTTCAGACCGGAGACCGCGGTGACGTGGCTGCCGACCCGGCGCTGCGTCGCTCGATGAGGCGGCTCATGGCGCCGGGACGTTCGACCACGGCGACCGGCTCGGCGGTCAGCGACCGGGCCAGCACGAACGCCGCGCCCAGGCCCGCCGGCAGGAGCAGCCAGACGTACCACGGTGTGATCGGCTGCCCGCTGGCCGCCGGGACCGATGCGTGCGTGGCAGGTGCAGCGACCTGCGGTGGGACTCCTGACCGGGGCGCCGTGCCAGGACCGGCGATCGTCGGGGCGGGCTCCTGACCGAACGAGGGGACCGACAGGCCGCCCGCGGGGCCGGGGACACCACCGGACGACACACCGCCGGCGAGTGGCCCCGCCGGGCCGGCCCCGGCTGGCACGGGTCCCCCGACGGACCCGGTCGCCTCGGAGGCGGCGACCACCGCGTAACGGATCGTGGGTGCGGATCCGCCAGCGTCCGCGCCGCCGAACGACACCTGCGCGTTCGTGGACGTGTCGCGGTCGCCGAAGGCGAGGTTGGGGGCGGCGACCGGCCCCAGGTACAGCCCACGGTTGGGCTGACCGTCGAGCCACGCCTGCACGATCCAGGTGAGGTCGAACGTCCAGGTCCCGGTCTCGGCGTCGCGGGTACCGGTGGACGCGAGCACGATGCAGTCGGTCTCCGGCTGTGCCGACCACTCCTGGTCGTCACCCTCCTGCCACTCGCCGAGGGCCATGCACGCCTCGACCCCGTACGGCGCCTCCTCGCCCGCCCGCAACCGCTCGGACTCCAGCGCTTCCCGCAGCTCCCGCTCGACGATCTCCTGGTCGCGCGTCCCAGCCGCCAGCACGACCGCCTCGACCGCCTCGCGGAACGTCGGCGAGTCGGTGCGGTAGTTGACGCCCGCCTGCTGCAGGACCAGCTCGAAGGCGACCAGGTCGTGGCCCTCGGGGATCGCCGGGAGCTCGAAGTGCAGGTAGCTGGCGTAGCGCGGTTGGCCGCCCAGGAGCCCGGTCGGCAGGGTGTCGGGCGCGACGGGCTGGCCGGGCCCCGCCGGGACGGTCTGCTCCGGCGGGTGATCGCGCAGCGCGTCGTTGACCGGTGCTCGCACGGGATCCGACTGCTCCGCGCAGGCTTCGGGGCGCAGCACGCACACCACCCCCGGCGGGAACTCGCTGACGAGTGTGTCGGGGACGGACGCACCGGCGGACTGGGTGAAGTACGCCTCGCGGGTGATCGCGGCTGGCTCGGTGGTGGGCTCCTGCGCTGCTGCTGCCGCGCCCGGCGCCACCCCCGCAGCCACCATGCACGCGGCCGACGCGGCGGCGCCGACGGCGCGCCGGAGGCGGGCACGAGGCCGCGCCCCGCCGGTGCCACGGGCGTGCCACATGGCGGAGCGGGCCATGCTCGGTTCCCTCCGTCTGCCGCTGCCAGGCAGGTCTGCCAGTCCCAACGGGGCGTGCCGACCGCGGTGCCCACGGAGCGTGACCACGTGCGGTGGACGCACAGCCTACCTGCGCCGTCGGACGCCGCAGGGGAGGCTTCGACGCCCTGCGTGCCGGTTCCTGCCCCCGCGGCACCTGTCGGGACGCGCCCGAGGGGGTCCCTACGATCGCCGCATGCCCGGCCGCCGCGCGCCCCGCCTCCTGGCGGCCGCCGCCGCTCTGCTGGCGGGCTGCGGTCAGGTGGTGGTGCTCGAGCCGGGCGACCCGGTGCGGTTCGTCCGCCAGCCGCAGACCTCCCAGGTGCTGGCCGCCGACGGCAGCGTGCTGGCCGACCTCCACGCCGGGCAGGACCGGCGGGATGTCGATCTCGAGCAGGTACCGGACGCGCTGGTCGCCGCCGTGGTCGCGGTCGAGGACCGGCGCTTCTTCCTCCACCGCGGGGTGGACGTCCCGGCCGTGGCGCGCGCCGCGGTCCGCAACGTCGAGGCGGGAGCGGTCGAGCAGGGGGGCTCGACCATCACTCAACAGTACGTCAAGAACACCATGACCGGCTCGGCGCGGACGCTGCGCCGCAAGGTCGAGGAGGCCTCCCTCGCCTACCAGCTCGAGCGGCGCTACTCCAAGGAGGAGATCCTCGAGCGCTACCTCAACACGATCTACCTCGGGCACGGCGCCTACGGTGTGCACGCGGCGGCCGAGCGGTACTTCGGCCGGGCGGTGGAGGAGCTGTCGGTCGAGCAGTCGGCCCTCTTGGCCGGCCTGATCGCCGCCCCGGTGGCGTCCGACCCCTACGTCAACCCGGACGCGGCCCTGCGGCGGCGCAGCACGGTGCTGGCGGCGATGGTCGCGACCGGGCAGGTCGGGCAGGCGGATGCCGACCGGGCCGCCGCCGCCCCGCTGGAGCTGGCGCCTCTGCCGGACGACCCGGGTGTCCTCGCCCCGTACGCGGTCGAGGAGGTCCGCCGCCTGATCGCGCGCGACCCCGAAGGTCGCTTCGCAGCTCTCGGCATCGCCGAGGACGAGCGACTGACCGCTCTGTACACCGGCGGCCTCCGGGTCCACACCACCATCCACCCCGCCATGCAGGCGCAAGCGGAGGCGGCAGTGGCGACCGTGCTCAGCGAGCCAGCCGATCCGTACGCAGCCCTGGTGGCGCTCGATCCGCGGACGGGCGCCATCCGGGCCCTGGTCGGTGGCCGTGACCTGCACGACGACGGCGACCCGCACGCTCGCTTCAACCTCGCCACCCAGGGGCGACGGCAGCCCGGTTCAGCCTTCAAACCGGTCGTGCTCGCGGCCGCGCTGTCGCGGGGCGTGCCGCTCGACCGCACGTTCCCGGGCGGCGCGTCGGTCACGATCCGTGACCCCGACTGTGGGCCGCAGCCGTGGTCCCCCTCCAACTACGACGGGCGCGCGTTCGGGCCGTTGACGCTGCGAGAGGCGACCGTGCACAGCGTCAACACCGTGTACGCGCGGCTGGCCGCGGACGTCGGACCGCCCACCATCGCGGCGACCGCCCGTGACCTCGGGATCGGCGACGACCTGGATCCGTACTGCGCGATCGCGCTGGGCGCCGAGGAGGTGACCCCCCTGCAGCTCGCCTCCGCCTACCAGCCGTTCGCGGCGCTCGGCGAACGGCACGCGACCCACCTGATCGACCGCATCGAGACCGCGGACGGCGAGGTCGTCGACGAGCACCGCGACAGCTCCCACCGGGCCGTGGACCCCGCGGTCGCCTACCTGGTGACCCAGACGCTGCAGGAGGTGGTGCGTCGCGGCACCGGCGTCCAGGCGTCGATCGGCCGTCCCCAGGCCGGCAAGACCGGCACCACCGACGACAGTGCGGACGCCTGGTTCGTCGGCTACACGCCCGACCTGTTGGCCGCGGTCTGGGTCGGGTTCCCGGAGGGCAGGATCGCGATGCAGCCGCCCCGCACCCGTGTGCGCGTCGAGGGCGGGCGGTGGCCGGCGGAGATCTGGCGCACCTTCGCGGAACGGGCGCTACAGGGTGTGCCGCCGAGCGACTTCCCCGTGCCGGAGGTGTCCCTGGTGACGGTGCAGGTTGACGTCTCGCGCAACTGCCTGCCCAACCCCTACACGCCGCCGGAGCTGGTGCAGCCGCGTGAGTACCTGCGCGGCACGGAGCCGACCGAGCTGTGCCGCGAACCCACCGGTCCGCCGGCCGGCGCGGTACCGAACGTGGTCGGCCTCACCCGCGACATCGCCGTGCGACTGCTCGGGTCACGTGGCTTCGCGGTTGACGAGCGACCGATCGCGTCCCCCCTCTACCCGCCCGGCTACGTCACCGGCCAGCTGCCCGCGCCGGGGGCCAGCGTGGACCCCGACCGCGGCGCGGTGGTGGTGTGGGTCTCGGTGCAACGGCGCGGGAAGGCGGTGGTCCCCGACGTGGTGGGGTTCGACGTGGACCGGGCGGTGGGACTGCTGGAGGCCGACGGTTGGGTGGTGCAGCGCAGCGACGGCTGTGCCCCGGAGGGTTGCCCGCCGGGGGTCGGACGGGGGCGGGTGTGGTCGCAGGAGCCGGCGGAGGGAGCGCGCGTCGAGGCCCACTCGGTGGTGCAACTGCGGGTCGTCCCCACGGGGTAGCGCCTCGCCGCCGGTGGCGCCGACGTGGCGTCGGCTCAGCGCCACGCGCGGGGGTGGCGGCTGTGGCGGCTCACCTCGGGCACGCCGTCGAGCCAGAACCGCCACGGCTGCTCGACCGCCACCCGGATGCCGGTGCGTGGACCGGTCAGAACCGTGTCGCGGTCTGGACGCCAGCCGTCGTCCTCGACGCGCAGCGGCGACGTGGGATCGGTCACGTCGAGCCCGTTGTGGCCTCGTCCCACCGCCAGGCCCTGGGTGAGGCGGGCGGGGCCACGTAGGAGGTCCCGGTCGGGGTGGACCGCGCGCCGCGCGCGGACGTGCTCATGGCCCCGCAGGACCGCGGCGGCGCGCAGCAGCACCGCCGCGCCGGTCCCGTCCGGTTCGCAGGAGACGTTCATGCAGAAGTGCATGCCGTAGGTGAAGTACACGTACAGGTGGCCGGGCGGGCCGAACATCACGGCGTTGCGGTCGGTGCGTCCCCGGAACGAGTGGCTGGCGGGGTCGTCCTCACGGTACGCCTCGGTCTCGACGATGCGGGCCACCGTCTCGCCGCCATCGTCCTCGCGCCGCACCAGCAGCATGCCCAGCAGCTCGGGTGCGACCGCGAGCACCGCACGGTCGTAGAAGGCGCGCGGCACCACGGCGCGGGGCGTCCTCAGCCGGGTGTAGCTCACGGCCCACCTCCGTCGCTGTCTCAGGCGACCCCGGACAGCGACTCTCGCGTCGCTCCGCAGAACCTGCTCAGCGCTGCCGGGCGCGCTTGGCCCCGGCCCATGCCAGGAACCGCTCCGGCTCCCACGTGTTGGCGATGCGCTCCGCGGGCACCCAGCCGCGCTCGGCGAGGCGCACCCCGTGACGCACGTAGTCGAACTCGTGCGTGCGGTGGGTGTCGGTGTTGATCACGAACACGACGTCGCGTCCGCGCGCTGCACGCAGCACCTCGGCGCTGGCGTCGAGACGGTCGAGGTTGCTGTTGATCTCGATCGCGGTGCCCGTCTGCTCCGCGGCCGTGAGCACCGTGTCCACATCGAGCTCGATGCCGGGGCGCTTGCCGATGCGTCGCCCTTGGAGGTGACCGATGCAGCTCACCGCCGGGTGCTGCATGGCCGCGATCACGCGGCGGGTCTGGGTGACACGATCCAGCCGGAAATGGCTGTGCACGCTGGCCACGGTCCAGTCGAACCCGAGCAGGAAGTCGTCGTCGTAGTCGAGGTCGCCGTCCAGCCCGATGTTCAGCTCCGAGCCGTGCAGGACGGTCAACCGGCCGTGGAGCTGGCGGTTCAACGTCGCGATCCGGTCCCGCTGGGCGAGCATGTCCTCGCGTGAGACACCGTTGATGCGCAGGTTCTCCGCGTGATCGGTGATGGCGACGTAGCGCAAGCCGCGCTGCAGCGCCGCGTCGAGCATCTCGTCGAGGCTGTTGCGCCCGTCACCCGACAGGTCGGTGTGGACGTGGAGGTCGCCGACAACGTCGGCGATGCCGGCCAGGCGCGGCAGCTGCCCGGCGGCGGCCGCCTCCACCTCGCCGACGTCCTCACGCATGCCGGGCGGGATCCACTGCAGGTCCAGCGCCGCGTAGATCTCCGGCTCGGTGGCGGAGGCCAGGAGACGGCCAGGGCGCGGCTCGCCGTCGGTCTCCTCCAGCTCGAACAGGCCGTACTCGTTGAGGGTGAGGCCGCGCTTGACCGCTCGCTCCCGGACGCGGATGTTGTGCGCCTGCGAGCCGGTGAAATACTGCAGCGCCGCTCCGAACTGCCCGGGGGCGACGACCCGCAGGTCCACCTGCAGACCCCGCGCGGTCACCACGGCCGACTTGGTGGGGCCCCTGGCGATGACCTCGCGGACCATCGCCATGTGGGTGAACGCCTCCATCACCGGGGCCGCGTCACGGGCTCCTGCCACGACGTCGAGGTCCGCCACGGTCTCACGGAAACGCCGCAGGCTGCCGGCGTACTCGACCCGCTCGACGCCGGGCACCCGCGCCAGGGACGCGACGATCTCCTCGGCGACCGGCAGCGCATCGGCGATCGGGGTGCGGCGGTCCTTGCCGTGCACCCCCAGATCGGCGATCGCGGCGGCGATGTTCTGCTCGGTCCGCTCGCCCAGCCCCGGCAGGTCGCGCAGCCGGCCGGCGCGCACGGCCGCCTTCAACCCGTCGATCGAAGCGATCCCCAACCGCTCGTACAGCAGCGCCACGGTCTTGGGACCGACACCGGGCAGGCGCACCAGCTCCAGGTAGCCCGGTGGGAACCGTTGGCGGAGCTGCTCCAGCCGTTCGATGCGGCCGGTGGCGGCGAACTCGCGGATCTTTCCGGCGATGGCTCGCCCGACGCCCTTGATCGCGGTGAGCTCCGCCTCGGTCAGGCTGGTCACGTCGCGCGGCTCGCCCTCCACGGCCCGGACCGCGTTGTGGTAGGCGCGGGCCCGGAAGGACTGGCGGCTGCCCTCCTCGAGCTCGGTCAGGATGGCGAGCTCGTGCAGCAGGCGGGCGATCTCGACGTTGTGCGGCACCGACGGCTCCTCGCGGTGACCGCAACCTACCCGTCGGACTCCTCGTCCCGGTTGGCGGCGATCGCTCGCCGGGCGGCCGCCAGCTGCGCCGCGACGGAGGACGTGGCCGTCCCCAGCGTGGAGCTGCGCCGCTCCACCGCTGCGTGCACGTCCAGCAGCTCCACGACCGAACGGTCGAGCACGGGGTGCGCCCCGGCGACCTCCTCCGGGCCGAGCACGTCGAGGTCGCCGTCGCGCTGCTCCGCGCGGCGCACCAGCTGGCCCACCACCTCGTGCGCCTCGCGGAACGGCACGCCCCGGCGGACCATCTCCTCGGCGAGGTCGGTCGCCAGCGAGGATCCCCCCGCGGCGGCAGCCTCCAGCCGCTCGCGGTCGAACGTGGAAGACGCCACCGCGCCGGTCAAGGCCTGCAGTGCCAGCCGCAGCGTGTCCACCGCGTCGAACACCGGCGGCTTGTCCTCCTGCAGGTCCCGGTTGTAGGTCAGCGGCAGGGCCTTGACCGTCGCGAGCAGGCCCACGAGGTGCCCGATCACCCGTCCCGCCTTGCCACGGACGAGCTCGGCCACGTCCGGGTTGCGCTTCTGGGGCATGATCGACGAGCCGGTCGAGAATCCGTCCGCGAGCCGGACGAAGCCGAACTCGGCGCTGCTCCACAGCACCAGCTCCTCGGCCAGCCGCGACATGTTGGTAGCCAGGATCGCCCCGGTCGCGAGCAACTCCAGTGCGAAGTCGCGTGACGCGACCGCGTCGATCGAGTTGGCGGCGATGCGGGCGTAGCCGAGAGCGGCGGCGTAGCGAGCGGGGTCCAGCGGCAGGGTGGTGCCGGCCATCGCCGCAGCGCCCAGCACAGACTCGTCCGCCCGCCCGGCGCAGTCGCGCAGTCGCCCCGCATCACGGTCGAGCATCCACACGTACGCCAGCAGGTGGTGCGAGAGCAGCACCGGCTGGCCACGCTGCAGGTGGGTGTAGCCCGGCGCGACCCAACCGAGGTGCGCCTCCGCCTGGTCCGCCAGCGCCTCCTGCAGGTCGGCGACGTCGCCGCGCAGCTCGCCGCAGGCCGTGCGGACCCACAACCGCAGGTCGTTGGCGACCTGGTCGTTGCGGGAGCGGCCGGCCCGTAGTTTGCCGCCCACGGCGCCGAGCCGTTCCACCAGCCAGCGTTCGATCGCGCCGTGCAGGTCCTCGTCGGTGACCTCCCAGGCGAACGCCCCGCGCTGGAACAGCCGGGCGCACTCGTCGAGGGCATCGACCAGGGCGGTGGCCTCGTCGTCGTCGAGCACGCCGATCCTCGCCAGCTCGCGGGCATGTGCCTTGCTGGACGCGATGTCCTGGCGCCACAGCCGGCGGTCGAAGGCGGTCGAGACACCCAACTGCCACGCCGCCTCGGCCGGCGGCTCGGACAAGCGCCCGCCCCACAGCCGCCCAGCCGCGGTCGCGTCGGCATCCGTCACCCGTCGGCCGGTCCCAGCACCCGATCGACCGCCAGCGCGAACCCGGGCAGCAGGCGGGATCCGAGCACGTGGCCCCGGCCGACACGGACCGCTGCGGCGTACCGACCGTCCACGCGCAGCCGGCGGACCTCCACGAGGTCCTGTTCGAGGTCGACGAACCAGTGCTCTGCGACGGCGAAGCGCTGGTACACGTCGAGCCGGCGGGTGAGATCGAGCCGGCGGGTCGACGGCGACGAGACCTCGACCACCAGGTCGGGCGGCACCGTGAGCGGCCGCTCGACCAGCAGGTGCGCCCGCGCCGGCCCGAGGACCAGCACGTCCGGCTGCACCACCGTGTCCGCGCGGACGAACACGTCGAACGGGCCCGGCAGGACCTCACCACCGTGGTCGTCGGTCCAGTTGGCGAGGTGACGGATCAGTTGCGTCACCGCGCGCTGGTGGCGCACCGACGGCGACGGGCTCACGATCAGCTCGCCGTCGATGATCTCGCGTCGAACCAGGTCCTCGGGCATGGCCAGCAGGTCGTCGTAGGTGTAGCGCGCCGGTGCCGCCGATCCCATCGCTCACCTCGCTGTGCCATGCGCCGGACCGTAAGGGGAGCGTACGCCGCAGCGTCCGCACGCCCCGTCCGTGCCTGTGGACGTCAGCGCCGCGCACCGCTCTGTCGCCGCGCCGCAGCGGGCGGGTCGACCGTGGCGGCGTGGGAGACCCGCGCCCAGGTCTTCAACGGCAAGCCCCACAGCCGCACGAAGCCCTCCGCCTGCGTGTGGTCGAAGCGGTCGTCCCCGCCGTAGGTCGCCAGCGACTCGTCGTACAGGGCCACGTCGCTGCGCCGGCCGACCACGGACGCCTGACCCTTGAACAGCTCCACCCGGACATCGCCGCGGACCTCGCGACTGGCCTCCTCCACGAACGCGTCGATGGCCCGCTTGAGCGGACCCCACCACAGACCGTTGTAGATCAGCTGGGCGTAGCGACCCTCTTCGTGGCGCTTGTGGTCAGCGAGCTCCTGCTCGAGGCACAGATCCTCGAGATCACGGTGTGCGGTCAGCAGGGTGACCGCGCCGGGACATTCGTAGATCTCGCGGCTCTTGATGCCGACCAGACGGTCCTCGATCATGTCGATCCGTCCGACGCCGTGGGTGCCGGCCCGGCGGTCGACCTCGGCGACCAGATCGGCCAGCGCCATCTCCTTGCCGTCGACCGCGACCGGCAGCCCGGCCGCGAACGTGATGGTCAGCTCCTGCGGTGTGTCCGGCGTTGCGAGCGGGCTGACCGAACGGGCGTAGACGTCCTCCGGCGGCTTGACCCACGGGTCCTCCAGGATCCCGCACTCGGCGGTGCGCCCCCACAGGTTCTCGTCGATCGAGTAGGGGCTCGCCCTGGTCACCGGGACCGGGACCCCACGCTCCTCCGCCCACGCGATCGCCTGGTCGCGGGTCAGGCCCCACGAACGGATGGGCGCCTCGACCGTCAGGTCCGGCGCCAGGCACATCGTGCCGACCTCGAACCGCACCTGGTCGTTGCCCTTGCCGGTGCACCCGTGCGAGACGGCCGTGGCGCCGGTCGCACGCGCCACCCGCACGAGGTGACGAACGATCAGCGGTCGCGACAGAGCCGACACGAGCGGGTACTTGCCCATGTACAGAGCGTTGGCGCGGATGGCCGGCGCCACGAAGTGCTCGGCGAACTCGTCGCACGCATCCACGACGACGGCGTCGACCGCCCCGCAGCGCAGCGCACGCTGGCGGATCACCTCCATGCCGTCGCCGTCGGCTGCCTGGCCGACGTCCACGGCCAGCGCGATCACGTCGTAGCCGAGGTGCTCGTCGAGCCAGCGGATCGCGACGGACGTGTCCAGCCCGCCGGAGTAGGCGAGGACGAGACGGTTGCGTGCCATGACGGAGCCTCCCGGTCAGGTGGTCTCGGCGAGCCGGCGGAAGCGGTCGGCGAGCTCGGCACCGCCGACCTGCTCCTTGGCGATGACGACCACGGTGTCGTCGCCGGCGATCGTGGCCAGGACGCCGGGGAGCTCGGCCAGGTCGATGGCGCTGGCGACCGGCCCGGCTCCGGCCGGCGGGGTCTGCAGCACGGCCAGGTTGCCGCTGGCGGCGATCCGCACCACGAACTGCTGCACGGTCGCGGCCAGCCGGTCGCGGGCGGTCGCGGGTCCGGGATCGCTGGCCAAGCGATAGACCAGCTCGCCGCCGGGACCACGGACCTTCACCGCTCCGAGGTCGTCGAGGTCACGCGAGACCGTGGCCTGCGTGGTGGCGACCCCCTCGTGGGATAGGAGACCGAGCAGCTGCTCCTGCGAGCGCACCTCGTGGTCGGCCAGGAGGCTGCGGATGAGCCGTTGGCGCTCGGGCTTGCCGATGCCGCGGGTGCCCACGTCAGGCCCCTCCGAGCAGAGTGAGCAGAAGCGCCTTCTGCACGTGCAGGCGGTTCTCGGCCTGGTCGAGGACCCGGGACGCCGGCCCGTCGAGCACCTCGTCCGTGACCTCCTCGCCGCGGTGGGCGGGCAGGCAGTGCAGGAAGATCGCGCCGGGCGCCGCCGCGCGCATCAGGGTGGCGTCCACCCGGTAGGGCGCGAAGGTGCGGCGACGCTGCTCGGCCTCGGCCTCCTGACCCATCGAGGCCCACACGTCGGTGTAGACGGCATCGGCTCCCTGCACCGCGGCGCGCGCGTCCTCGGTGACCACCACCGTCGCGCCCAGCGCCCTCGCCTGCTCCACCACGTGCGTGTCGGGGGCGTAGCCGGAGGGGTGTCCGATGCGCACCTGCATCCGGGCCAGGCCGCCGGCGAGCAGCAGCGAGTGGGCCACGTTGTTGCCGTCGCCCACGTACGCCAGCGTGACGCCCTCCAGCGTCCCGCACTCGGTCCGAACGGTCTGCAGGTCGGCCAGCGCCTGGCACGGATGCTCACTGTCGCTGAGGGCGTTGACGACCGGCACGGCCGCCGCTGCGGCCAGCTGCTCGAGCCGATCCTGCCCGAACGTGCGGAGGACGATCGCGTGCACGTAGCGCGACAGCACCACGCCGGTGTCGGCGAGGGTCTCGCCGCGGCCCAGCTGCAGCTCCTGCGCAGAGAGCGGCAGCGGGTGCCCGCCCAGCTCGGCCACCGCCACCTGGAACGACACCCGCGTGCGGGTCGACGGTTTCTCGAAGATCAGCGCGACCGTGCGCCCTGTCAGCTCGTGACGCTGACGCCGGTCGGAGCGCAGCTCGTCGGCCAGGTCGAGCAGCCGGCGCAGGGCGTCAGGATCCAGGTCGGCCACGCTGAGCAGGTCCTCCACGTCAGCCGCCCGCGGCGCGGTCGACCGCGGCGGCAGTGTCCCCAGTGCGCAGCGTCGGAGCCGTTGCCGCCCGCCGTGCCACGCGCGCCCGTCGGGTCATGACGCCACCTCGTCGGCGACGGTGTGCAGCGCCGCCGCGACGGTGGACACCGCCAGGTCGATCTCCTCGGCGGTCACGGTCAGCGGCGGGGCGAACCGCAGCGCGTCGTGCGTGACGGCGTTGACGAGCAGGAACCGTTCTCGGCAGGCCGCCTCGACCGCCGCGGCGGCGGGCCGGTCGAGCTGCAGCGCGAGCAGCAGGCCGCGGCCGCGCACCCCGGCGGCGAACGAGGCGGACCCGGCGAGTCGCGACAGGGCCGACGCGAGCTGGCGACCGCGGGTCGCCGCGGCCGCGACCAGGCCCTGCGAGGCGATGGTGTCGAGCACCGCCAGCGCCGCGGCGCAGCACACCGGGTTGCCGCCGAAGGTCGAGGCGTGGTCGCCGGGCACGAACGCGCCCGCAGCGGTTCCGTGCGCGACGCACGCGCCGACCGGCAGCCCGTTGGCCAGCCCCTTGGCCAGCGTCACCACGTCGGGGACGATCGCCGACGCCTGCCACGCGAACCAGCTGCCGGTGCGTCCCACTCCGGTCTGCACCTCGTCGACGATCAGCAGCGCCCCGTGGGCGTCGCACGCCTCGCGTGCTGCCACCAGGACCTCGCTGGGCACGGGCCGGATCCCCGCCTCGCCTTGGATCACCTCCAGCAGGACCGCGCAGGTGTCGGGGCCCACGGCGCGCTGCAGGGCCTCGGGATCGTCGTACGGGACGTGGTCGACGAAGCCCGCCAGCGGCTGGAACGGGCCGTGCTTGGCCAGTTGACCGGTCGCCTCGAGCGTGGCGAGGGTGCGGCCGTGGAAGGAGCCCTCCAGCGTGACCAGCCGGTACTTGCCCGGCTGCTGTGCCAGGCCGTGGCGACGTGCGAGCTTGATGGCGGCCTCGTTCGCCTCCGCGCCGCTGTTGCACAGGAACGCGCGGCCGTCCTGCCAGCCCAGGAGCGTGGCGAGGCGTTCCGCGAGGGCGACCGGCGGCTCGGTGATGAACAGGTTGGAGGTGTGGGTCAGGGTGCGCGCCTGCGCCGCGACCGTCGCGGCGACCGCCGGGTGGGCGTGACCCAGGCCGGTGACGGCCAGGCCCGACAGGAAGTCGAGATACGGGCGGTCCTCGGCGTCCAGCAGGGCGCTGCCGTCGCCGCGGACGAACGCGAGTGGGGGGGTGCGGTAGGTGGGGAGCAGGTGTGCCTCCCAGCGCTGCTGCAGGCTCTGGAGGTGCGCCGCGGCGTCCATCAGCCTGCCTCCGGGTTGGTGATCATGGTGCCGATCCCCTCGTCGGTGAAGATCTCCAGCAGGATCGCGTGCAGCACGCGCCCATCCAGGACGTGTGCCTGGGGGACGCCGGCGCGCAGAGCGGTCACGATCGACGCGACCTTCGGACGCATCCCGGCGTGCAGCTGGTCAGCGGCAAGCATCTCCTGCAGCCGCCGGACCGAGACCTCCGACAGCAGCGAACCCTCGTCGCCGAGGTCGTGGTACAGGCCGGGCACGTCGGTGAGGTAGACGAGCTTCTCGGCCCCGAGCGCCGCCGCAATCGCGCCGCACGCGACGTCGGCGTTGATGTTGCGGTCGAGGCCGTCGGCGTCCCGCCCGACCGTGGCCACCACTGGGACGAACCCGTCGTCCAGGAGGCGCATCACCACCTTGGGGTCCACCCGCTCCACCTCCCCGACCCGGCCAAGATCCTCGTCCGCGGGGCCGCGGGCGGGGCGGACCACCAGCAGGTCCGCGTCGGTGCCGGCCACCCCCACCGCCGGCGCACCGGCCGACTGGACCAGACCGACCAGCTCGGGGTTGACGCGCCCGAGCAGCACCATCCGCACCACGTCCATGGTGGCGTCATCGGTGACCCGCAGTCCCCCGACGAACCGCGCCTGCAGGCCCATGCTCTCCGCCACGGCGCTGATCTGTGGTCCTCCCCCGTGGACGATGACCGGGCGGAGGCCGACGAAGTGCAGCAGCGCGACGTCGGCAGCGAACGAACGCTTGAGCTCGTCGTCCACCATGGCGTTGCCGCCGTACTTGATCACGACGGTGGCGCCGTGGAAGCGGGTGATCCACGGCAACGCCTCGCGCAGCACCACCGCCTTGGCCTGGGCGGCGGTCGCACGCTGGTCGGTGGGGACGACCGGGCTCATCGACCCCTCCCGCGCACCAGCACGGTCGTCATCTGTCGCTCGACCCCTAGCGCCGTCACGTGTCGCTCGACCCCGAGCGCCGTCACGTGTCGCTCGACCCCGAGCGCGGTCACGTGTCGCTCGACCCCGAGCGCGGTCACGTGTCGCTCGACCCCGAGCGCGGTCATGTGTCGCTCGACCCCGAGCGCGGTCATGTCGTGTACTCGGAGTTGAGGCGGACGTAGTCGGGCGTGAGGTCGGCCGTCAGGAAGGTCGCCGACGCCTCCCCGCGACCGCCGAGGTCCACGGTGATCTCGACCACAGGCCGGGACAGCGCCGCGGCCGCCAGACCACGGTCGAAGCCGGTGGCGACCCCGAAACGGCACACCGCGACCCCGCCGAACGCCACCGACACGCGGGCCGGGTCGAAGTCGACCTCGGTCGTGCCCATCGCGGCCAGCACACGACCCCAGTTGGGGTCGGCCCCGGCGAGGGCGGCACGGAACAGGTCCGAGGCTGCGATGGCCCGTGCGAGCGTCACCGCGTCATGCTCGCGGGCGGCCCCGCTGACCGTCAGCTCGGCCACCTTGGACGTGCCCTCGCCGTCCGCGACGATCGCGCGGGCCAGGTCCGCGCAGACAGCCTCCAGGCCGTTGCGGAACGTCGCGAGCGTCGGTGGGTGCTGCGAGTGCCCGCTCGCGAGCACGACCACCGTGTCGTTGGTGGAGCCGCACGCGTCGACGCTGATGCGGTTGAAGGTCCGGGCGACCACCTGCTTGAGCATCGGCCGCAGCACCGCGGGTGTGAGCGGGGCGTCGGTGGTGACGACCGCCAGCATGGTGGCCATGGCCGGCTCGATCATGCCGGCGCCCTTCGCTATCCCCCCCACCGTGCAGGCCCCGGTCGCGTCCTCGACCCGGTAGGCCGACTGCTTGTCGACCGAGTCGGTGGTGAGGATCGCGCGGGCGGCGCGGCCTCCACCGTCGGTGGAGAGGTCGGCCACGACCCGGGGCAGCCCCGCCACGAGCGGCGCCATGGGCAGCGGGACGCCGATGACGCCGGTCGAGCAGACCAGCACGTCGGTGGCCGCCACGCCGAGCAGGCGACCGGCGATCTCGGTGGTGGTCTCGGCGTCGTGCAGCCCGTCCGGTCCGGTGCACGCGTTGGCGTTGCCGCTGTTGATCACGACGGCGCGGGCGCGACCGTCGCTGACGTTGCGGGCGGTGATGACGCACGGGGCCGCGACCACCCGGTTGGTCGTGGTGGTGGCGGCGGCGGTCGCCGGGCCGTCGGCGACGACG
>DASZZX010000110.1:0-19601 GCA_036260415.1 Nitriliruptorales bacterium | reverse complement strand
CCAGAACTGGAACCGTGTGCGGTGTGCGACACCATCGATGTCGCCTACCGCCTGCCCTTCCGCCCCGTCGTGACGGTGGACGACCGCCGCCGGATCGTGCCGGTCCAGGTCACACTGCGCTTGCGATTGACCCGTTGCGCTGGGCCGGTCAGTGTCGGCGATCTCATCTACAGCACGACACTGCTGCCGGGCGAGCAGGTGCGGCTGTTCACCAGTGACCGCCACAGCCGGTTCACCTTCGACAGCGAGACGAGCCTGGCCTATCGGCAGGAGGCGACCTCGGAGGAGTCGTACTTCGCCGCCGGCATGGCCCACGCCATGAGCAACGTCAGCCAGGTCGAGTCCAGCCGTTCTGCGTCGTCGTTCAGCGAGTCGTCGGTCAGCGGCGGTGGTGGCGCCGGCATCGACCTGGGGATCGTCGAGATCGGCGGCTCGGTGTCGGGCAGTTCGTACGACGCCCAGTCGCTGTCCACCTTCGCCCGATCTGTCAGCCGTCACGCGGAGTCGTCCAGCCGGCACGTCGAGGTTGCGACGCGCGCGCTGAGCTCCACGTCCGTGGGTGAGGTGGAGACACGCAGCCACCGCGAGGGCGAGTCCGAGGATCACTTCGAGTCAGCGTCGAGGTCGTTCGCCAACCCCAACCGCTGTCGAGCGTTGACGTTCCTGTTCTACAAGCTCGTCAAGTGCCAGCAGGTGCGCTTCGAGTTGGTTGCGGTGGACCTGGAGGTGCTCGACCCAGCCGCGCCCACGGGGGTGACCCTGGCTCCTCCGACCCGGACGGGCGGCGTCGGCGTCATCGCCCGCCCGGTGGTCGCCACCAGCAAGGGACGTCTGGAGGTCGAGCGGGCAGCGCGGGTCAGCGCGATCGAACGCGAGCAGGCCGGACCGGTCGGCACGACGGAGTTGCCAGCGTCGAGCCGGCTGGCCACCGCCTTCGCGCTGGTGCACGAACCGCTGTCCCGCGCGGTCCGCGAGGCGGCCCTGGCGGCGGTCCACCAGGAGCTGGTCGAGGACGGGCTCGTCGACGACGACGGCGAGGTCACCGAGGAGGCACAGCGGCGCTTCGGCTGGACGCGCGAGATCGCCCTGCCGACACCGGGCGTCCTGGTGCGCGGCTGCCTCGACGACTGCGACATCTGCGAGCCGGACCTGCGGCGTGAGAGAGAACTCGACCTGCAGCGCAAGGAGCTCGAGAACCGCCTGCTCGAACGTCGGATCGAACTGCTCGAGAAGTCCCAGGAGTACCGCTGCTGCCCGCCGGGCCTGGAGGAGGACGGCGAGGACGGCTGAGTGCCTGCACGGGGCCGATCCGACCGCCACGCGCCGTGCCGCACGATCTGTCACTGAGAAGGTCCTCCATGGACATCCACCGCCACGAGGCTGCGGACGGGGTCGTGACCCTCACCATGGACGACGGGGTCCGCAACACGCTGGACACCGGGTCGCTGCGACGTCTCGATGCGGCGCTGGACGCCTGCGCCGCCGCCTCCGCGGTCGTGCTCGCCGGTCGGGAGGGGTCCCTCACCGCCGGCCTCGACACCAAGGTCCTGGCCACGCTCGACCGCGACGGGTTGCACGAGCTACTCGCCGCGCTGGGGCGTACCTGTCTACGGATTTGGGTCGAACCTCGCCCGGTGGTGTGCGCCGCCACCGGCCATGCCGTGGCGGCGGGAACCCTGCTGGCGATGGCGTGCGACCACGCTGTCGCGGCGGACGGGCCGTTCACGTGGGGGCTGCTCGAGACCACCATCGGCTACCAGCTGCCCCGGTTCGGCATCGCGTTGGCCCGCGCCAACGTCCGTGCCGACCGTGTGGACGATCTGATCCTGCCGGGAGCGAGGCTGACGGCGGCGGCCGCGGTGGACGTCGGGTTCGCCGACGAGCTGGCAGCGCCCGATCAGGTCGTGCCGCGGGCGCTGGCCCGCGCCCGAGCGCTCGCGCAGCTGCCGGCGGGTGCCTACGCCGCCACCAAGCGGCGGTTGCGATGGGACGTGGCCCAGGACGTGCTCGCGGGATTGGACCAGGACATCGGCGCCGTCGTCGCCGGCCGTCCCTGACCGGGCGCGTGCCTACCGGCGACGTCCACCGCGTGGGACGTACCCTTTGGGGATCGGCAGCTCGTCGCTGCCCAGCGCGTTCAGGCGGCGTTCCAGGGCGTTGACCTGTGCCTTCTTGAGCTTGCGTGGCAGCCGCAGCACGTGCACGCGGAGCTTCCGCAACGGCACCTGCCCGTCGTCGTCGCCGACCACGACCTCGTGGATCGGGAGGTCACCGGCGACGCGCCCCATCCGGCGACGTTCCTTCTGCAGCATCGACCGTACGCGTGACGGCGAACCCTCGGCGATCAGCACGACACCGGGCCGACCGACCACCCGGTGCACGAGATCCTGCTTGCGCGTCGCCGCCACCGCCGGGGTCACGTGCCAGGGACCACGCAGGGTTCGCAGGACGGCCAGGGCGGCGCCTGGCCGACCTTCGATCGCTCCCAGCTGCGCGGAGGTGGCTCGCCGCCCCAACACCACGAACGCGGCCAGCAGGCCCAGCAGCACGCCGACGATCGCCCCCATCACCGGGTTGCCGGTCAGCACGCCGAGCAGCACCACCGCGGCGGCGCTGCCAAGGGCGACGCCCGCCATCAGCGGCACGAGCCGCGGGTCGGCCTGGCGTGTCCGCTGGAAGACGAGGAGGATCTGGCGCAGTCGGTCCATGGCCTGCCCGGTCGTCGCGCTGTCCTTGGATGGTAATGACACCGGGGCCGCCAGGGCTCGGAACCCTCAGCCCCGCCTCGAGGCCGGTCGCGGAGCGGCGCACAGACGGTCCGGGCGCCGCCCGGGCCGCGCAGCCGACGGCCCGACACCGCTCCGATCGCCGGTGGCAACCGCCGTCACGTCTCCTCGTCCATAGACCGGCCGTTCGGGAACGCGGGGGGGCGCGCACGGCTCGACGCGACGGCCATGCTATGCAGCGACTCCGGACCGGGACCACGCGATGAGCCCACGCCGTCCACGCACCCCGTCGCTCCTGATCGTGGGGCTGTCGTTCGTGGTGGTCGCCTGCGCCTCTGGGGAATCGTCGCGGGGCGCAGGCGGCGAGACGTCGCCGCCGGCGCCGGAGACGCCTCCACGCGAGGAGACTGTGCACGACCTGGAGCTGGAGGAGCTGCACGCCGCCGCCGAGCACATGGACGTGTGGGCCACCGGCCTGGCGGCCGCGCTGGTGGAGCCCGTCGACCCGGCCGGCGAGCCGCACGACACCGCCGCGGAGTTCGCCACCCAGCTCGACTTCCTGCTGCGCCACTACGTGGTCCTGCTCGGCTTCGCCGGGCAGGCCACCGTAGAGGAGCAGCACGACGCGCTGCGCGCCGCCGAGCACGCATTGACAGGTGTTGGCGACGAGCTCCGTGTGCTGTTCGTCGAGCACTTCGACAGCGAGGTCGGCCTCCGCTTCGAGGAGGACTGGTCGTCGCACACCGGCAGCCTGTTGGTGATCTCCGAGGCCATCGCCACCGACGTCGACAGTGCGAGGGAGACGGCGCAGGAGGAGATCGAGAGGGCTGACGCGACCCTCGCCGACCTGCTGGAGGACATCACCGGCGGCGCCGCCGACCCGGAGGCGATCGTCCCCGCGTTGGAGGAGCACGTCGCCACCGTGACCGCTGTCTTCGAGACGCAAGCGGAGGAGGAGGACTGGTACGCGGATCTGCTCACCGCGCTGGAGAAGGCCGCCGAGCTGGCTGCGGAGGTCGCCGAGCCGGTGGCCGAGACGGCCGAGCTGGCGGGTGACGTCACGTCGGAGGCGTCCACGCTGCGTGTGGAGCTGTCCGGACGCATGGTGGACAGTGCCTTCCTCATCGGTGCGATGACCCGGGCCAGGCTGGCCGACCGGTCCGAGGACTTCGAGCACGCCCACGCAGTGGTCGACGAGAACGCCCAACTGCTCGGCGAGACGACCGCCGCGCAGCTGGGGGAGGCGGCGGGCGTCAGGCTCGAGGAGCTGTGGATCCGCCACGTGGACGACTTCATCGCGTACGCCGAGGCGGTTCGCTCGGAGGATCAGCCGGCGCAGGAGCAGGCCATGGAGTCGCTGGCCGACTGGGCCGCTGAGCTCGGTGAGCTGCTGGAGCAGGCGACCGGGGGAGTGGTCGACGCGACCGCCCAGGAGCACGAAGCGGCCCAGCACGTCGACACCATCCGGCGCGTGATCGAAACGCAGGCCCGGGCGCTCAGCGGTTGAGCGGGGCAGGGTGCGACCGTCCGGACGGCCAGGCTCGGGCCGGCCGCCCGGGTGTCGCCGGCTCGGCCGCCCCGACTACAGTCCCCCCCATGTGGGGGCCCCCGCCGCAGCGCAGGTCGCGCACGCCACGCGACCGGTCGGCGGTCCGTTCCGTGCTGGCATGGGGGGTCGTCGCCGCGCTCGCGGCCGCCTGCAGCAGCTTGCAGCAGGGCTCACTGGCCCCCAAGGGAGCCGGCGCTCAGCGGCAGCTCGATCTCTTCTACGTCTCCCTATGGGCCTCGACGGCGGTCGTCCTGCTGACGCTGGGACTGCTCGGGTACGCGTTGTTCCGGCGGCGGCGCGACGACGACGAGGAGCGTTTCCGCGACACCAGGTTCATCGTGAGCTTCGGCGTGGTGATCCCGCTCGTGGTGCTGCTTTCGATGATGGTGGTGACGTTCGCGTCGCTGGCTGGCGAGCCGCAGCGGGGCACGATGGAGGTCCAGGTCGTCGCTCACCAGTTCTGGTGGGAGGTCTTCTACCCGGAGCAGGACTTCACCACCGCGAACGAGGTCCACATCCCGGTGGGCACCAAGGTCGAGCTCGTCCTCGAGTCCGACGACGTGATCCACAGCTTCTGGGTGCCGGAGCTGGAGGGCAAGGCCGACCTGGTGCCGGGGCGGACCAACCGTCTCGTGCTCGAGGCCAGCGAGCCGGGCACCTACCGCGGCTTCTGCGCCGAGTACTGCGGGCTGCAGCACGCGAACATGCTGTTCCTGGTCATCGCCCAGCCCGAGGCGGAGTTCGAGGAGTGGGCGGCGGCGCAGGCCCGGCCGGCGGCCGTGCAGGACAGCCGGGGTGAGGAGCTGTTCGAGGAGCACGCCTGCGCCGGCTGCCACACCATCCGTGGCACCTCCGCCGACGGCGACTTCGCGCCCGACCTCACACACTTCGCCAGCCGCGAGACGCTCGGCGCGGGGATCCTCCCCAACGAGCGCGGCCAGCTCGCCGGCTGGGTCGTGAACTCTCAGACCATCAAGCCGGGCAACGAGATGCCGCCCATCACCACCCTCGAGCCGGACGAGCTCGAGGCCCTCGTGGACTACCTGGAGAAGCTCGAGTGACATCCACGCTGGAGCGCGCCACCACCCACGAGCGCCTGGACCGGATCTGGTCCGACAAGCCCGGGCTCGTGGGCTTCTTCAGCAGCGTCGACCACAAGCGCGTGGGCCGCCGCTACCTGGTCACCTCGCTCACGTTCTTCGTGCTGGGCGGCATCCAAGCGCTGATGATGCGCACCCAGCTCGCCCAGCCAGAGCTCGATCTGGTGTCGCCGCAGGTCTTCAACCAGCTGATGACCATGCACGGCACCACGATGATCTTCCTGTTCAACACGACGATCTGGGCCGGGTTCGGCAACTACTTCCTGCCGCTGCAGCTCGGGACGAGGGACATGGCGTTCCCGCGGCTGAACATGCTCTCCTACTGGATCTTCTTGATGGCCGGGATCCTGACCTACTCCAGCCTCCTGGTGGGCGACATCCCCGACGGTGGCTGGTTCGCCTACGTGCCGTTCACCGGCAAGGAGTACAGCCCCACCCAGTCGATCGACTACTGGGCGCTCGGCATGGCGCTGCTCGGCATCTCGACCACGGTCGGTGGCATCAACTTCATCGTCACCACCTTCAAGATGCGGGCCCCGGGCATGACGGTCAGCCGCCTGCCCATCTTCGTGTGGGGCATCGTCGTCATGAGCTTCATGATGGTGTTCGCCCTGCCGGCGGTCACACTGGCGCAGGTCCTGCTCGAGTTCGACCGGGTGTTCGGCTTCAACTTCTTCGACCCCGGCAGCGGTGGCGACCCGGTCCTCTTCCAGCACCTCTTCTGGCTCTGGGGACACCCCGAGGTCTACATCGTGTTCGTGCCGGCCACCGGCGCCGTCTCGATGATCGTCGCATCGCTGTCGCGGACCCCCCTGGCCGGGTACCTGCTGGTCGCCACCGCCCTGGTCGCGATCGGCTTCTTCAGCTTCGGCGTGTGGGTGCACCACATGTTCACGGTCGGGCTCGGCTTCATGGCGCTGAGCTTCTTCTCCGCCGCGAGCTTCTTCGTCAGCCTCCCGAGCGGTGTGCAGTTCTTCGCGTGGATCGCCACGCTCTGGAAGGGACGACCAAGCTTCGCCACGCCCATGCTGTGGGTGCTGGGGACCATGTTCATCTTCCTGCTGGGCGGCATCACCGGCGTGATGGTGGCGATGGTCCCCTTCGACTTCCAGGCCCAGGACAGCTACTTCGTCGTGGCGCACTTCCACTACACGCTGGTGGGAGGCTCGGTGTTCCCGGTGTTCGCGGCCGTCTACTACTGGCTGCCGAAGATCACCGGCAGGATGCTCAGCGAGCCGCTCGGCAAGGTGAGCTTCTGGTTGGCGTTCATCGGGTTCAACGTGACGTTCTTCCCGCTGCATGTGGTGGGGCTGTGGGGCATGCCGCGGCGCTACTACACCTACCCGGCCGACGTCGGCTGGGGGGGCATCAACCTGGTGGCCACGGTCGGGGCGTACGCGCTTGCGCTCGGGTTCGCGCTGTCGTTCATCAACATCTTCTGGAGCATGCGGCGCGGCCGACCTGCCGGGGCCAACCCCTGGGACGCCGACACCCTGGAGTGGGCGATCAGCTCGCCCCCGCCCGAGTACAACTTCCTGGAACTGCCACGTGTCACGAGCCTCTACCCGCTGTGGGAGCCAGAGATGCAGCGCGTCGGCGCCGAGGAGGAGCCACAGCACGACCGGCCCGTGCTGCTCCCTCCGGAGGGCGAGGTCGAGCACTACACGCTGGCGACCGGGGGCATCGACGCCGAAGCCGAGAACGTCATGGCCATGCCCGCCCCGAGCTTCTGGCCGTTCGTGGTCTCCTTGGCGGTCACCACCATCTTCTACGCCATGCTGGTGCGTCAGTTCTGGGTCGGCGTCGTGGGCGCGCTCGTCGCCGCGACCGGGCTCATGGGCTGGTACTGGCCCAGGTGGGAAGAGGGCGAGGTCGAGCTCGTCGGCGAGGAGCTGGAGGAGGCCATCCGATGACGCCGCGTGCTGCGACAGCGGTGGGCACACCGTGAGTGGGATCGGCGCCACCTCCACCGGACCGGTCATCCACGTCCGGCCCGGCCGGAGCACCGGCTGGTGGGGCGTGGTGTTCATGATCGTCACCGAATCGGTGCTGTTCGGGCTCCTGCTGTTCACCTACTTCTACTTCCGCGCCGGCCAGGGGGAATGGCCGCCGGCCGGTCTGCCAATGCCCGAGCTGAGAGGGTCGGGGATCCGCACCGTGGTACTGCTCGGCAGCACGTTCCCCCTGGTGTGGGCGGAACGGTCGCTACTGAAGCGGGGGCACGTGGCCAAGAGCGCCGTGTGGCTGTTCGTCACCATGGCGATGGCAGGCGTGTTCCTGATCGGCCACGTGCAGGAGCAGTTCGTGCTGTGGGAGGAGCTCGCGCCCACCGAGACCGCCTACGGGTCGGTGCTGATGACCATTCTCAACTTCCACGCCGCCCACCTCGTCGTCGGCATGCTGGCGCTGGCGTACTCGGCGGTGCACCTGCTGCGCGGGCGGATCACCCAGAAGCAACATTCGATGCTCGAGATCAGCGGCATGTACTGGCACTTCGTCGACGCCATCTGGGTGTTCGTGTACTCCAGCCTGTTCCTGTCACCGCACCTGCTGGGAAGATGACGGCGGTGGCGGACGAGCGGGTCGGCGGCTTCGGGGTGTGGTACGGCGTGACCGCCGGCATCGTGTTCTGGGCGGCGCACGTGAGCGGCATGGCGGTGATCACGCCGTTCGTCTGCCACTCAGGCCAGTACGTCTGGTACCACGTGCTGTCGATCGCGACGCTCGCCCCCACTCTCGCCGCCTTCCTGCCGTCCTGGCAGGCGTGGCGTTCCGACGCGGGGCTGGGTGGTCTTCGCTTCTTGGGCGGGATGGGTCTGCTGGTAACCGCGGTCTCGGCGCTGGCCATCCTCGCCGAGTGGGTGCCGGTGTTCGTCCTGGACGCGTGCGCATCATGATGGTGCTCGCTCCTGCCGCCCATGCCGGGCAGCCGCTGGCCCCCCACGACCTGGCGAGCGCGTGGTCGGCGGAGCCCACGATCCTGCTGCTCCTCGCCACGGTCTCCGTGCTGTACGTCCGCGGCGCCCGCCAGCTCGCCCGCTCGGAGTCCGGCCGGCGTGCCCTGCCACGGTGGCGGGTCACCTGCTTCGCCGCGGCGATCGTGATCACCGCGGGCGCGCTGCTGTCGCCGCTGGACGCCCTCAGCGAGACGCTGTTCGGCGCGCACATGCTCCAGCATCTGCTGCTGACACTGGCGGTGCCTCCACTGCTGGTGCTGGCGCGACCGGTGCTGGTCGTGGGCATGGCGCTGGGCCGGTCGGTGCGCCGGTCGGTGACGGGTCTGCGTGCCGCGGTGGTGTCCTCGCCGGCAGGCGCCACCGGCTGGGCCGCGGCGGCGGTCGCGGCGCACACGCTGACGATGTGGATGTGGCACCTCCCGGTCCTGTACGAGAGCGCGGTGCAGCAACCGCTGCTGCACGTCGTCGAGCACACCAGCATGGTTGCGGGAGCGGTGCCGTTCTGGTGGTTGGTGACCGACGCCCGCGGTCGTCACGCCAACGCCGCCGGCGTACTGGCGGTGTTCGCGGGCGCCCTGCAATCAGCGTGGCTGGCCGGGCTGTTGACGTTCTCGGGGGTGGCCTGGTACGGGGTTCATGCCGCAGGGGCCTTGGCGTGGGGTCTGACGCCACTGAGCGACCAGCAGGTCGCCGGCGGGTTGATGTGGTTCCCGGGTGGGCTGGTCTACATCATCGGGGGGGCGGCCGTGTTCTGGCGATGGCTGCGACGTGACCAGCACGTCGCGGTCCGCCGCCCGCTGCATGACCGGATCTGAGAGGGACGCCGATGCACGCACGCCTGCGGGACATCCCCACGTCGTTGCGAGCCCGGTCGCTGGGCTGGGCGGCGCTGGCGGCCGCCCTGCTCGCCGCCTGCCCGGCGGTGGGCACCCCGCGCGCCCCCGAGGCCGGCCAGCGGGCGGATGCCGAGATGGGACGCGAACTGATCAAGCAGTACGGCTGCGGGACGTGCCACACCATCCCCGGGGTAGCCGGGGCTGATGGCCTGGTCGGGCCGCCCCTCACGAGCTTCAGCCAGCGCAGCTTCATCGCTGGGCGACTGCAGAACTCGCCTGAGAACCTGGCTCGGTGGATCGAGAACCCCAAGGACGTCGACCCCGAGACCGCGATGCCCGACCTGGGGGTGACCGCGGAGGAGGCGCGCAGCATGGCCGCCTACCTGCATTCCATCGACTGATCGCGACCCGCCGCGCTCGTTCGACCACCCGCCGGGCGAGCTCTCAGAACCGCGCGATCGCGATCCACGCGCCGGCGGCGAGGATCACGACGGTCGTGACCAGGAGCGCCCGCGCGGTCCGGTTCCGGCGGACGGCGCGGCGTTCGACCCGGCCGGGACGGTCGGGTCGCGTGGCCGTGGGACCGGGTCCGGACGCGTCCTCACGCGGCGCGGCTTTACGGGGCGCCGGCCAGGCGGCGGCCACGAGGGCCGGGGTGGTCGTCGTCGCGTGCGGGGCGGCTGCGACCCTCCCACCGGTCGAGGGCCTGCGCTGAGTCGGGTCGGTCGCCTGTGGCTGCTCAGGCTGAGGTGGGGGTACGACCCCTGCGGAGTCTCCTCCACCGGACGGACGCGCACCCGGCGACGTCCTGGGCGGCGGCGTCGGCGGGGCCGGCGCCGGGGGAGTGGACCGCGAGGGCTGTCCCGCCCCGTCGTCGCGGTCGCGGCGCAGGTACCACACGGCCACCACACCGACCCCCGCGACCAACAGGAGGATGCGTCGCCACCGTCGTGGTCGGGCGGTCATCGATCCCCCCCGCGGCATCGCCAGCCGCCTGCGCGCGTCCGCGTCCGTCCCTCCACGGGACGTCAGGACCGCCCGTCCGGTGGTCGGTCGCGGCGCGCGGATCCGTACCCGAGCGCGGCCGCGAGTCCGGCGAACGCCAGACGCCAGCGGCGCCGGGGAGACCACCTCTGGCCGGGTCCCTGCTCACCATCGCCGCCCTCGTCCTTCGCCGCCTCCCCGTGCGTGCCTGCGCTGGCCGCCTCCGCCGTGCCGGCTGCGAGATCGCGGCACCAGCGGTACGTCACGTACGCGGCCAGCACCGGCCCCACGACCGCCGCGACGCGCAGGAACACCACCAGGCCGGTGATGTCGACGTTGAACAGCAGAGCCACGATGTCGTCGGCGCCCGCGATCGTCAGGATGGCGTAGAAGGTGATGGTGGCCGCCCCGACGGCCGAGCGCAGGGGGTGGTCGCGCGCACGGTCGAGGACGTGGTGCTCGCCACGGTCACCGGTCAGCCGTCGCTCCAGGAACGGGAAGGCGTACAGCGCCGCGAACGTGAGCATCGGCAGGAGCGCCGCCGGGAAGAAGGGGTTGGCGACCATGAACCTCGCACCGCTGAACTCCCACGGCGGGAACAGGCGCAACGATCCCTCGAGCCAGCCCATGTACCAGTCGGGCTGGGCGTTGATGCTGACCACGAAGGGGTCGTAGGGTCCGTAGTACCAGACCGGGTTGATCTGGACGAGCCCTCCGAGCCCGAACAGCAGCGCGCAGGTGAACATGAACATCCCGACCGACATGGCGGTGTAGGTCGGCCAGACCTTGACGCCGACGACGTTGTCCTCGGAACGGTCGGGTCCGGGGAACTGCGTGTGGGTCTGCCGGAAGACGAGCGCCAGGTGCAGTCCGATCAGCCCGAAGAACAGCACCGGGAGGATGAACACGTGGAGGGTGAACAGCCGGCCGATGATCTCCTCGCCCGGGAACAGCCCCCCGAACAGCAGCGAGCCGAGCCACACGCCGATGAACGGGATCGACTCGATGATCGCATAGGCGATGCGCGCTCCGGTTCCCGACAGCAGGTCGTCCGGCAGCGAGTAGCCGGCGAACCCCTCCAGGATGGCCAACAGCAGCAGCGTCACGCCGATCGTCCAGTTGAGCTCGCGCGGCCTGCGGTAGGCGCCGGTGAAGAAGATCCGCGACAGGTGCACCACGATCGCCGCCACGAACACCAGCGCCGCCCAGTGGTGCGCCTGTCGCATCAGCAGGCCGGCGGGAACGTCGAAGCTGAGCTCGAGGGTGGAGCGATAGGCCGCCGACATCTCCACGTCGTGGAGGGGCGAGTAGTTGCCGAAGTAGGTCGTCTCCGTGTGCGAGGCGTCGAAGAACAACGCCAGGAAGGTGCCGGTCAGGACCAGGACGACGAACGCGTACAACGCGATCTCGCCGAACAGGAACGTCCAGCTCTCCGGGAAGACCTTGCTCAGCTTGTCCCGCAGGAAGTCGGAGCCGCCGACCCGGCGTTCGAGCCACCGCGCCAGCCGCCCAATCATGGCGTCCCCTTCCGAGCTGCGGAGGGCCAGGTCCAGAACCCGGCCCCAACCGGGACGTCGTAGTCGCCCAGCGCGATCAGGTAGCCCTCCCGGTCGACCCCCAGCGGCAGTTGGGGGAGCGGGCGGGTGGCCGGCCCGAAGATCGGCGTGGCCCCCCGCAGCACGCTGAACGCGCTGTGGTGGCAGGGGCACAGCAGCCGCTGCGTGTCCACCTGGTAGAGGCCGACCGGGCAGCCAGCGTGCGTGCACACCTTGGAGTAGGCGATGTGCCCCTCTGGCGACCAGCTCTCGCGACCTTCGAGCGGGCGGATGATCTCGGGGGGGAGGCGCAGCAGCAGGGTCTGCGAGTCGGCGTCGCGCACGCGCCGCTCCGGGAAGACGGTGAGGACGCTGTTCTCGGCCATCTCGTCGATCCTCACCGGGCGGCCGTCCTCGGTGACCAGACGCCTGCCGGCCTTCCAACCCGTTCGGGCTCGCTCGGGGAAGGGCGCACGACCCAGCGACCGGAACGGCAGGAGCATGGCGACGCCGATGGCGCCGAGCGCGCCGAACAACAGGCGCCCGAGCAGTCCCCGCCGGCCGATCGCCTCGGTGCTCTCCTTGAGCACCGTCGCCGTGCGTTCTCGCTCCTCCGGTGAAGGCCCGGTGAACTTGCGCTTCTCGATGTCCGGCCCCTGTGGCATGAGGCCGTGTGCCCAGAACACGACACCGGCACCCGCACCTCCGAAGGCGAGCATCGCCGACACCCCGAGCAGCTGGGTGTAGGCGGGCACCACCTCCGGACCACGGATGTACACGACCGCGAAGGCGAGCGCGCCGACGATGGCGATCAGGAACGACAGAGTTGCCAGGACGGTCGCGGCCAGCTGCTCGCGGTCGGATGTGCCCGGCCCGCTCACGCGTCCACCTCCGTCGGTGTCTCGGGTGGCCTGCGACAGCTCCTCTCGCGTCGCCCCGTCGGAGCGCCGCTCACGGCCCACCTCCCTTGGCCGACTTCACGTGCGTTTCCCGATCCACCCGGCGGCCACCAGCAGCGCCCCCATCCCCACGACCCAGCTGACCAGGCCCTCGCTGAACGGCCCGAAGCGTCCCAGCGAGAAGCCGCCGTCGTCGGTGGGCTCCTGCACCTCCAGGGCGATGAACGACGCGACCGCTTGGGCGTCCTCCTCGCTGATCTGCTCCTCGGAGAACTTCGGCATCGTGCCGGGACCGATACGGATCGCTTCCACGACCTCCACCGCCGACGTCTGGTGCAGCGCTGGCGCCTCGTTGGATCCGACGACGATCCCGCCGGTGCCGATGAACTGGTGGCACTGCGCGCAGTTGAGGCGGAACACCTCGCCGCCCTTCTCCACCTTCGTCTCTTCCACCTCCACGTCCGGCACGTGTGGTCCGGTGATGAACCCACCGACGTATTCGACCAGGGCGTCGATCTCCGCCTCGGTGTACACGGGCTCGCGGCGGCGCAGCCCCTCGTCGGGATGCCGGATCGGCATGTAGCCGGTGGTGAGGTAGAAGTGCACCGAGGCCTCGCCCACGTCCTTCAGGCTGGGACCCCGGCTGCCCCCGCGCCCGTCCGTGCCATGACACACGGCACAGTCGCGGTCGAAGATGCGCTTCGGGTCGGCCTCGGGGCGTGGCTTCAACGGCTCCCGCTGAACCTCCTCGCGACCTTCCTCCTGTTCCTGGGCGCCGGCGTCCGGAGTACGACCGTGCAGCACCAGCGCCGCGAGAGCCAGGAGGAGCAGCGTCACCGTGGTCAGCGACCAGCGGTCCAGCCGTCCGTCTCTCACGGTGCGATCACTCCGGTATCCCCGGTGGCGCTGCGCCATTCTTAGCACACCGCACCTGCGCCGCGACTGTGTTCGACGTCCGGCCATCGGTCAGTCCGGCCGCCCGTGATGGCGTCCGCTCAACACGTAGGCTCGCGCCGACGGCTGGACGGAGGCGCTGGGAGCGTGGTGGCGAAAGGCTTCGCGTACAGCGTGGGGCTCGTGTACGTCGTCCTCGGTGCCGTCGGGTTCGGACCCACCGGGTTCGAGCAGTGGCTGGAGGCCGACACCGGCGACCACCTCATCTGGTTCCAGCTGAACCCCACGCAGAACTTCCTCCACCTCGTGCTCGGGGTCGTGCTGCTGTGGTCGGCGACCGAACCGCCCGCCCGCGCCCGCGCCGTCGTGTTACTGATCGGCCTGGTGTTCGGTGCTCTGGGCGTGGCCGGCTTCTTCCTCACCGGCCGGCCCGACTCGAACGTGCTCGCGCTGAACCTCGCCGACAACCTGCTGCACCTCGCCACCGGTGCGGCCGCGATCGTCGTGGCCGCGCGTCCCGTCGTCGCGTCGGCGAGGACCTGATCCGTCAGCATCCGGCGGTGACCGTCGCGCCTGTGACGGGGCCGCGCCCGGAGCTTTGGGGGCGGCCCGGAGGTCTTGCCCCGGGACGATGGCAACCGGTCCGCTAGGAGCCAGGTCCGGGGCGCGCGGGGAACTGTCCTCGGTCGAACACCGCGTGGAGCGCCTGGGCCAGCGCGGCGGCGAACGCGGGGGTGATGCCGTCCTCGGCGTGCCCGAAACCCGCAGGCTCCAGCCACAGGGTCGCGGGCCCCGCCGCGGCGGCGTGCAGCGTCTCGGCGTGGTGCGGTGGGAAGAAGTGGTCGTCCCGGCCGTGGACGACGAGCAGGGGCACGTCCACCTTTGCGGCCAGCTCGTGGGGATGGGGGAAGGGTCGCCAGGCGTCCGGTGCGACCAGCCGCACCCCTGACAGCAGGCGGAAGGCGCCGCGCCGCCACCAGGTGCGCCATACGTCGTCGAGGCCGGCCAGGGCGTCGGTCTCGATCTCGCCCAGGCGTGCCGGCGCGGAGACGATCACCGCCGCATCGACGTCGCAGCCGTCCGCCAGCGCGTGCAGCAGGGACGTCGCGCCCATCGAGATTCCCACCACGGCGACCCGCCGGTGTCCGGCGTGACGGAGCCTCTCGATGGCGGCGGCCACGTCGAACCGTTCCAGGTCGCCGAGCGTGCACAAGCCCTCCGACCGGCCGTGACCGCGCAGGTCGAGGCTGAGCACGTGCACCCAACCCGCCAGGATGTCGGCCAGGAGCGCGTAGGCCGGCTTGCGTCGGTGCGCCGCGAACCCGTGGACGAGCACCACCGCGGGGGCATGCGCGTCGGGGCCGGGCAGGTACGACGCCGCGAGCCGCACGCCGTCCGCGGTGCGCAGGCGGACCGTCCGGTGCGGGGCGCGGTGTCCGCCGACCAGTCCCCGCACCTCCAGCAGACGCCGAAGCTGGCTGCGCTGCCGCCGCTGCTGCACGGCGAGCTGCTGCTGGTGGACGTGGCGCACGGGCGGCTCCGGTGTCGGACCGCGACCGTAACCCCCCGGCCGAGCGGACGCCGGGAGGAGCACCGCCGAGGGGACGCGGGGCGCCCCGACCGGGGCGTCGGGCTCGACCGCCCGGATGGTGGGCCTCGCCGCCCGGATCCTGGGCCTCGCCGCCCGGATCCTGGGCCTCGACCACCCCGATCGTGCGTCCTGACGGTCACCGGCGACCGTGGGGACGCACGATGCTGTCGGGGGTCCGGTCGGATCCGGATCGTGCGTCCTGACGGTCACCGGCGACCGTGGGCACGCACGATGCTGGGCGGCCGAGGTCTACGACGGGGCTTGGATGTCGCCGAAACTGAACAGCTCGCGGTACTCGTCCGGCAGCTGGTCCTTCACCCGCCCCAGCAGATCGCCCTGCAACGCCTCGTCGAGCACCGACAGCACCACCCGGGCGTGGAACGCCGCCTGGGGCAGGTCCGTGCCCGGGCTTTCCCGCTCGGCGACACGCTCGTAGAACTCCTGCAAGCCGAACTGCTCCACGTCGTCCGAGCGGGACAGGTGCAAACCGATCTCCGGCGGGAGCTGGCCCGCGACGTTGCCGGGCAGCCCCCCAGCCAGACGCTGCGCGAGGGTCTCGAGCGTGGCGCGCGTCGCCTGCTCCGCGGCCCCGCGCGAGTCGAGCCGCGCGCGAGCCTGGACCTGGCCGATGAACTCATCGTGCTGCATGCGTCCCCCTCCCCGTCGCGCCGTGCACCCAGGGCGGCGGCGATCTCCCCCGTCGCGAGGCTGCGGCGCCGGCTGCGACGCTACCGGTGCGGTCGGGTGGAGGCGACCGTACGGACGGAGCGTCGGGCGATCTCTGCGGCGGTACGGACGGAGCGTCGGGCGATCTCTGCGGCGACGGTGCGGACGGAGCGTCGGGCGGTCCCTGCGGCGACGGTGCGGACGGAGCCTCGGGCGATCTCTCCCCACCGTTCGGTAGAGCGGTCACCATCTGTCGGACATGCCAGCCGCTGGCGAACTGTGCGTGGATGACCGGCGCGACGTGGCGTGCGCCGGAGGAAGGTGGGTCCGACGATGGAATGGCGTGCCGACGCGGCGTGTGCGGCGGAGGACCCGGAACTGTTCTTCCCGACGGGGACCGCCGGACCCGAAGCTCGCGACCAGATCGCCGCCGCCAAGAGCGTGTGCCGGCGCTGCCGGGTGAGGATCCCGTGCCTTGAGTTCGCGATCGTCCACGGGGAGGACGAGGGGATCTGGGGCGGGACCACCCCCGAGGAGCGCCGCACGCTGCTGCTGCAGACCTCCCAGCAGCGCGTCCGCGCGCTGATGCGCACCGCTGCGGGGCTCTGAGCGCGCTTCTGAGGGCACGTTCACCAGCCCGTCTGCCGGCCTCGCACGTCTGACGGCACGCCCGCCGCGTCCAGCCCGCCGACCCCGACCGACGGACGCCCAGGTGACGCAGGCGCGGACCCGCCGTGGCCGTGTCCGAACGTGCGCGTCGTCCGTGCCCCCGCCCGATGGACGGCCCGCCCCAGGTCGGCCGCCCCCGGGCGTCGCCTTCCATGGGCCTGACCGACCGGAGGTAGCACTAATGGCGGAAGGGACGTCGAAGACCACCACCGACCACGACGAGATCCGCCGCTGGGCCGAGGAACGCGGCGGACGTCCGGCGACCGTGCGTGGCACCGAGGACGGTGGCGTGGGGGTTCTAAGGATCTGGTTCCCGGACGTGGGCGCTGGTGAGGAGGAACTGCAGGAGATCGACTGGGACGAGTTCTTCGACAAGTTCGAGGATCAGGGTCTCGCCATGCTCTACCAGGAGGAGACCGCGGAGGGGGAGGTCAGTCGCTTCGTCAAGTTCGTCAGTCGCTGAGGGTTGGCAGTCATCGCCGAGCGGGAGTTCAGTTTCGCCAGTTCGTCCGTCGCAGGGGGTTGGCCGCGGTCACCGCGGAGGGGGAGCTCAGTTTCGCCAGCTCCCCGTCGCGGCCGTCCCTGGCAGTCACCACCGAGTGGGAGTCAGCCGCTCGGCCACGTTCGGCGGTCGCTGACCGTCCGTCGCGATCCCTGGCCAGCCGGCGCCAACCTCTCGGTCGCCCGTGGTGGAGGCTGCCGGCGGGCGGCCGGTTCGGCGCCCGGCAACGCCCGCAGAGCCTCGAGCACGTCGGTGACCTCGATGTCGAGCAGGCCGGGATCGACCTCGGCGGCGTGCGGGTCGCCGCCGCGCCCCGCCCACAGCGCCACGTGCCACGGCCGGTCCGGGGGCGGCCCCCACTCGGCGGGGGGGACCGGCCCGAACAGCACCACCGACGGTGTGCGAAGAGCGGTGGCGAGGTGCGCAACCCCCGTATCCCCGCAGACGACGCGTCCCGCGACGGCGACCACCGCCGCTAGCTGCAGCAGGTCCGTCCGCCCCGCCAGGACCGCGTGCGGGCGGAGCCCCGCGTCACGTGCCACCGCCTCGGCGAGAGGCCGCTCCGCAGCACTCCCCGTGATGACTACCTTCCGGCCGCGGCCGCGCTCGCTGCGCGCCACCGCCACCCAGCGGTCCGCTGGCCAGCAGCGCGCCCGATCCTTCGCACCTGGGTGTACGACGGTGACCCCTGCCGCCTCGGCCGGTGCTGGCACGTCGGGCGGCGGCAGGTCGAGCCGGCCGGGGTCCGCTGCGATGCCGCTCTCCTCCAGCAGGCGGCACCAGCGCGTGACCTCGTGCTCCCCACGACGCCACCGCGGCGACCCCCGCGTCCGGGGCACATCCTGGTGCGCGAACGCAAGCAGCCGACCGGGGCGGCACGCCAGCACCGCCCGGTGACTCTCGGGCCCCCGGCCGTGCAGGTTCACCGCCACGTCCGGACGGTGGCCGACGACGATGTGGAAACCGCTGGCCTCAAGGCGCACGGGGGCGAGCTCGCCGGTGTCGACGACATCGTCGACTGCGCCGGTCAGTGCGGCCAGCGGCGCCAGCACGCCGGGGGTGGCGAGGACCCGACGGTGGCCGGGGAAGGCGTCGGCCAGCGCCCGCAGCGCCGGGACCGCCGTCAGGAGATCGCCGAGCCCCAGCGTCCGGTAGGCGACCAGGAGGCTCACGGCCAGCTGGGCTCGACCGACGGCGTGACGACCAGCTCGCGGATCTCGCACCGGGGCGGCTGCTGCAGCGCGAACAGCACTGCTTGGGCCACGTCCGCCGGGTCGTTGAGCATCTGGTCGGGCGCCGGCTTGAACTCGTCCGGGCGATCGTCGAAGAAGCCGGTGCGCATGCCACCGGGCACCAGCATGGTGACACCGACACGGCCGGCCAGCTCCAGGGCGAGAGCGCGCGTGAACCCCACGATGCCGAACTTGCTGGCGCAGTACGCGGTGGCTGCCGGCAGGGCACGCAGCCCGAGGGTGGACGCGACCGTGACGACACGACCGTGGCCGTTGTCGAGGTAGGGCAACGCCGCCCGCACCACGGCCGCGGTACCGAGCAGGTTCACGGTGACGATGCGATCCCACGTGTCGCCGTCCAGGTCGGCGAAGGGGCTGGGGACGTCCATTGCCGCGCAGGTCACGACCGCTCCCAGACCCCCGTGCCGTTCGGCGACCTTGCGCACCGTCTCCTCGGCCACGCGGGGCTCGGCGAGGTCGACCACGTGGTGCTCGTGCGCCCCGCGCGGGGCCCGCAGGTCCAGCACCACAGGCGTGGCGCCCGCGTCGGCCAGGACGTCGGCCACGGCGGCGCCCAGGCCCGACGCACCACCTGTGACGATCACCGTGCGGTCAACGACCACGGCGCAGCACCTCCTGCAGCAGTCGGCTGGTGGAGCGACCTTCGAGGTAGGGAAGGACGACCGCCTGCCCGCCCCACCGCTCGAGCACGGACGTCTCCGGCAGGTCGGCCGCCGCGTAGTCGGCCCCCTTCGCCCACACGTCGGGTCGCAGATCGTCCAGGATCGCTGCGGGGGTGTCCTCGTCGAAGACGGCGACCGCGTCCACGCAGCCGAGCCCGAGCAGCACCGCGGCGCGGTCCTCCTCGGGCACCAGCGGCCGGTCCGGGCCCTTGAGCCGCCGGACGGACGCGTCGGAGTTGAGGCACACGATCAGGCAGTCGCCGAGGGCCCGGGCGGCTCGCAGCATCGCCACGTGACCGGCGTGGAGCAGGTCGAAGCAGCCACCGGTCGCCACCACGGTGCCGTCCCGGGCGCGTGTCCGGGCGACGACCTGCCGGGCGTCGGGCGGCCCGGTCGCACCCGGCGCCTCCGCCGGCCACGTCACACCCGGCGCGGCGGCCGACCACGCCGCGTCCGGGGCCTCGAACGGCCCGGACGTGTCCGGGGCATCCGACGACTGCCCCACCCGGACCGACGACTGCCCCACCCGGACCGACGGCCGCCCCACCCGGACCGACGGCCGCCCCACCCGGACCGACGGCCGCCCCACCCTCACCGACGAGGCGCCACCCGCCGCGACGAAGTCCGACGCTGCCTCGACGGCGGCGATCACCGCCTCGGACGGCAGTCCCCCGTCGGCCAGCGCGCCGGCGGCGGCCGAGGCGAAGCGGTCGCCCGCCCCGCACGGGTCGCCACCGCGCGCAGGCTCGGCCGGCACGACCATCGGGTGGCTGTCGCC
>DASZZX010000109.1:0-6616 GCA_036260415.1 Nitriliruptorales bacterium | reverse complement strand
GCTGCGGTCGCTGTGTCGGCCTACGCGGCTGCGCGGGCCGCCGGGAGGGGAGCGCTCCGATGACCGGTTCGCCGGTGCGGGGACGGGGTCGGGAGCCGGCGGCCGACGCGGGCACGTTCGATCTCCTCCCGGAAGCCGTCGTGGTGGTCGACCGGGATCTCACCATCCGGACCGTGAACGAGCGTGCCCGCAACCTCCTGGGTGTGCAGCGAGCCGCGGTCGGGGAACCGCTGCCGGAGGTGCTGGAGCTGTTCGACGACACGGGGGAGCGCGTCAGCGACCGCCTGCTGCCCGAGCAGCGGCTGGGTGACCGGCTGCCCGAGCGGCTCCTACGCGTGCGTCTGAGCGACGGCTGGTACCGCCCCGTCAGCATCGCCGGACGCCTGATCGACGGCGGGGCGGTGCTCACCTTCCGCAACGCCGGCCGGCGTGAGCGTCTCGACGCCGCCCGGAGCGACCTCATCGCCACGGTCTCGCACGAGATCCGCTCGCCGCTGACCAGCGTGAAAGGCTTCACCCGCACGATGCTGGTCAAGTGGGAACGGTTCAGCGACGAGCAGAAGCGCCAGATGCTCGCCACGATCAACGCCGACGCGGACCGCGTCACGCGTCTGCTGACCGAGCTGCTCGACGTCGCCCGCATCGACGCAGGCCGCGTGCAGCTGCACCGCCTGGTGACGGACCTGCCGCCGATCATCGAGCGGGTGATCGACAAGCTCACCCACCACCACGACGAGGACCGCGAGATCACGCTGGAGACCTCCCGTGGCCTGCCCCCGGTGTACGTCGATCCGGACAAGCTCGAGCAGGTCGTCACCAACCTCGTGGAGAACGCGCTGCAGTACGCGCCCGGAAGCCCGGTCCGTGTCGGGGTGGGCGAGCAACCCGAGACGGTCGAGATCGAGGTGACTGACCAGGGGCCGGGCATCCCACCCGACCAGCTGCGACAGATCTTCGGCAAGTTCGCCCGCGGGCGCGGCATCCGGCGGACCGGGACCGGCCTCGGCCTGTACATCACCAAGGGCCTGGTGGAGGCGCACGGTGGCAGGGTCTGGGCGGAGTCCGACGTCGGCGACGGTGCCACCTTCCGCGTCCTGCTGCCCAAGGGCGGCATCGAGCTGGCGTTCGGCGATCGCAGCGTCGGACCCGCCTGACGGCGCCCGGGACCGCAGGCGGTTGCGTCGACCGGTGGCGTCGCCGCCGCTGCTGCTCGGTGCGGGTCGCAGCCTGGTGGTGGTGGGCAGCTCCCGGCCCGGGCGGACGTGGCCGGTACGCTCGGGCCTCCCGTCAGGAGAGGCCCCCCGGCGTGCCCGACCGCGAACTCCGCCCCGAGGCGGTCGACGCGCTGCGCGACGCGGCACTCCGCGCCGTGGCGGGCGCCGCCGACCTGGACGAGCTCGAGCATGTCCGTGTCGCCCACACGGGGCGCAGGAGCGACCTGGCCGGGATGCAGCGACGGCTCGGTTCGCTCGACCCCGAGACCCGCCGGGAGATCGGCGCGCGGGTCAACGCGTTCCGCGACGCGTTCGACGAGGCGTTCGAGACGCGCCGCCAGACCCTCGCGGCGGCGGCGCTGAGCGAGCGGCTCGAGGGCGAACGGCTCGACCTGACGATGCCACCACAGCGCGTCCCCCCGGGACGGATGCACCTGCTCACACAGGTCGAGCACGAGATCGTGGACGCCTTCGTCGGTCTGGGCTACCGCGTGGCCGAGGGGCCCGAGGTCGAGGACGCCGTGTTCAACTTCGACCTGCTGAACATCCCCGCCGACCACCCGGCGCGCCTCGAGATGGACACCGTGTACGTCGACAGCGCCGAGGGTGTCGTGCTGCGCACGCACACCTCCCCGGTGCAGGCACGGGTCATGCTGGCCGAGCGCCCGCCGATCGCCGTGGTTGTGCCCGGCCGCGTCTACCGCAACGATGCGCCGGACCCGACCCACAGCCCGGTGTTCCAGCAGGTGGAGGGGCTGGCGGTCGCCGCGGGTCTGACGATGGCCGACCTCCGCGGGACCCTGCAGGCCTTCGCCCGCGCCCTGTTCGGACACGAGCGCGAGGTGCGTCTACGCCCGTCGTTCTTCCCGTTCACCGAACCGTCCGCCGAGGTCGACGTGTCCTGCGGCTTCTGCTCGGGACAGGACCCGTCGTGCCGCGTCTGCTCGGGGACCGGCTGGATCGAGGTCCTGGGTGCCGGGATGGTCGACCCCAACGTGCTCGAAGCGTGCGGTCTCGACCCGGCCGAGGTGTCGGGCTTCGCGTTCGGGGTCGGCATCGAACGCGTCGCGATGCTGCGGCACGGTGTGGGCGACATCCGCGAGTTCTACGAGAACGATGCGCGCTTCCTCGAACGGTTCTGAGCCATGAAGGTGCCGCTGTCGTGGCTGCACGAGTTCGTCGCGGTCGAGCTCCCGCTCGACGAGCTGGTCGAGCTGATGGGCAGAGGCGGCCTCGAGGTCGAGGAGGTCCGCCGCCCCGGCGCCGGCGTGACGGGCGTGGTCGTGGCACGTGTGCAGGAGGTCCGCGACCATCCCGACGCCGACAGGCTGGTGGTTGTCACCGTCGAGGACGGCGACGGCGAGCGGGTGGTCTGCGCCGGGGCGCGCAACCTGGCCGTCGGTGACCTGGTGCCGTTGGCCGTCCCCGGCGCCACCCTGCCCGGCACCGGCGGCACCTCCATCACGATCGAGCGGCGCGACATGCGCGGCGTCGTCAGCGACGGGATGCTGTGCTCGCCGCGGGAGCTGCAGGTCGCCGACGACCACGGCGGCATCATGGTGCTGGGCGACGCCGCCGCCCCGCCGGGCACTGACATCCACGAGCTGCTCGCGCTGGGCGAGCCGGTCATCGACGTGGCCATCCCCGCCGACCGTGGCGACCTCCAGTCGATCCTCGGCATCGCCAGGGACCTCGCCGCGATCCTCGACGTCGACCTGGAGAAGGCACCCGACGATCCCTCACCGCGCGACGACGGTCCGGTCCAGGTCCGTGTCGAGGCAGCCGACGGCTGCGCCCACTACGTGGGCTGGGCCGTGCAGGGTCTGACGGTCGCGGACTCGCCTTGGTGGCTGCGCCGGCGCCTCGAGGCCTGCGGGGTGCGCTCGCTCAGCAACCTGGTCGACGTCACCAACTACGTGATGCTCGAGCAGGGCCAGCCGCTGCACGCGTTCGACACGGCCCGGCTGCGTGGCCACGAGGTCGCCGTCCGCTGGGGACGGGACGGCGAGCGGCTGACCACGCTCGACGGTCGCCAGCGCGTGCTCGCTCCCGATGACCTGGTGATCGCCGACGCCGACCGGGCGGTCGCGCTGGCCGGCGTCATGGGGGGCGAGGACACGGAGGTGGGGCCCGCCACCTCGGACGTGCTGCTGGAGGCGGCCGTCTTCGACGCGACCGCGGTCCGGCGCACGTCCCGCCGCCTCGGCCTCGTGTCTGAGGCCAGCGTCCGCTTCGAGCGCGGCGTCGACCCGTCCGGCACGTGGCGCGCGGCGGGCCGCGCGGTCGAACTGCTGGTCGAACTGGCCGGCGGGACCGACGCGGGCGCCCGCGCGGACGGGGCCGGCGCCACCGCGCACGCGCCGATCGAGCTGGACACGGGATGGGCAGCCCGGTTCCTCGGCCTGCCCGAGCTGAGCACCGATCAGCAGACCGAGCTCCTGCGCCGCTCCGGCACCGAGGTGGAGGTGCGTGACGGCGGGGTGGTGGTCGCCACGCCGCCGTCGTGGCGCGGCGACCTCGGCAGACCGGCCGACCTGGCCGAGGAGGTCGCGCGTCTCCACGGCTACGAGGGCATCCCCGCAACGCTCCCCGCCGTGTCGCTGCAGGGGGGTCTCACGGCGCGCCAGCGGGCCGAGAGGGAGGTCCGCCAGGCCGTGCGGGCGGCGGGCTTCCACGAGGCGCACACGTACCCGTTCGTCGGCAGCGACGCATTCAGCCTGGTCGCGGCCGACGATCCCGGACGGGTGACGCTCGAGAACCCCCTCCAGAAGGACGCTGCCACGCTGCGGCCCAGCCTGGCGGAGGGGCTGCTCGGCGTCGCTCGACGCAACGTCGGCCAGGGTCGTGCAGGCCTGGCGCTGGCCGAGCTGGGGCGCGTCTTCCGGCCGGCCGGCGGGACGCTGGCGCGGCTGGCCGGCGCCGGCGCGACCTGGTCCACGCGCGACGGCGACCCTCTCCCCGCCCAGCCGATGACCCTCGGGCTGCTCGCCTACGGGTCGCGGTCGGGTCCGGGCTGGCGCACACCGGCCAGCAGCTGGGGGGTGTTCGACCTGCTCGCCGTCCTGGACGAGGTGGCTGCCCGCCTGGCGCCTGACTCCGACGACCCGACGTGGCGCCTGGAGCGGGTCGCGACCGAGCGGCCGGGACTACACCCCGGTCGTACCGCGGCGCTGCGATGGCGCGGGATCGACGTCGGCGTGGTCGGGCAGCTGCACCCGGCGGAGGCGGAGGCGCGCGACCTGCCGGAGACCACCGTCCTCGCCGAGATGGTGCTCGAGCCGCTGTGGGAACACCTGCGTGCCGGACCGTCGCCCCCCCGCGCGGCTCGCCCCATCGCGCGTCATCCGGCCGTCGCGGTGGACGTGGCGGTGGTGGCCCCCGACGACATCTCCTACGCCGCGGTGGAGGCAGCCGTCCGCGAGGGTGCCGGCGACCTGCTGGACGGCCTGTGGTGGTTCGATGAGTTCCGCGGCGAACAGCTGGGGGAGGGCCGGCGCAGCCTCGCGTTCCACCTGCGGCTGCAGGCACCCGACCGCCAGCTGACCGATCGCGACGCCGAGGCGGTCATCGGCGGGGTGGAGGAGTCCGTCGAACGGATCGGCGCGACGCTGCGGCGGTGATCGCTGCGTACGCTCGGGGTGTGGATCCACCGAGTGCCTCGATCACCGACGGCGGTCGCCGCCCGCATCCCAGGACAGCGACCGGGAGCGGCGATCGACGCGACGGTGTCGACGTCGGCTGGGGCGTGAGGATCCCCGAGGACGAGATCGCGCTGTTGTTCTCGCGCTCCGGCGGCCCCGGCGGGCAGAAAGTGAATACCGCCGCGACCAAGGTGCAGGTCCGCTTCGACGTGGACGGCTCGGCGGTGCTCAGCGACGAGCAGAAGAGGCGCGTCCACGATCGGCTCGCCGGCCGCCTCACGGCCGACGGGGTGCTGGTGCTGCACGCCTCCGAGCACCGCACGCAAGCACGCAACCGTGCCGCCGCCGTGGCCAGACTGCGCCACCTGCTCCACGACGCGCTCGCCCCTCCCGCCGCGCCCCGCAGGCCGACCCGGCGGCCTCCCGCGGCGGACCGCCGCCGGCTGGAGGCCAAGCGGCAGCGGTCCGACAAGAAGCGGCTGCGCGAGGCTCCACGACCACCGCTCGACTGACAGCACGGGCGCTGGCGGCCGCCCGCGGCCGGCGCGTCCCACGGCGAGGTTGCGAACACTCGCATGGGCGTGTATAAAGATCCATCCACTATCCGGTGAGGGGGAACGTGGCGCACACGGTCGGCGTCGTCGGCGCGTCCGGATACGGCGGCGCCGAGCTGGTGCGTCTGCTCGCTGGCCACCCCGCGCTGGACCTCACGGTGGTCGCCGCGCACCGACAGGCGGGGACACCGGTGCGTGCGCTGTTCCCCAACCTGGACACCGACGCTCGGTTCGAGCCGGTCGACATCGACCGGTTGGAGGGCCTCGACCTGGTGTTCCTGGCGACCCCGCACGGGGCCGCGGCGGAGCTGGGGGCCGCCCTGTCCGGCTCGGGCACCCGAGTGGTCGACCTCTCCGCGGCCTTCCGCCTCGCACCCGACGACTACGCGAACTGGTACGGCGAGACGCACGTGCACCCCGATCTGACACCGGCCGTGTACGGGCTCACCGAGTGGGCACGCGACGTCGTGCGCGGCGCCACGTTGGTCGCCAACCCCGGCTGCTACCCCACCGCCGCCCTGCTCGCGCTCGTGCCGTTGGCGCGTCTCATCCGGCCGGGGTCGGTGGTGGTGGACGCCAAATCGGGCACCTCTGGAGCGGGCCGCGGTCAACGTGACGACCTGCAGTTCAGCCACGTGCACGGCGACGTCGCCGCCTACGGTGCGCCCCGGCATCGGCACACGATCGAGCTGGAGCGGTGGCTCACCACGCTCAGCGGCACAGCCACGGGGTCGGTGACGTTCACACCGCACCTGATCCCCAGCACGCGCGGCCTCCTGGCCACCTGCTACGCGGACCTGCACGAGGAGGTCGCGGCCGACGACGTGACCGGCGCGCTGCACGACCGCTACGCGCGCGAGCCGTTCGTGCGCGTCCTCCCGCCCGCGACCTTCCCCCACACCAAGGCCCTCTGCGGCTCCAACGGCTGCCAGCTCGCCGCCGTGGTGGACGACCGTACCCACCGGGTAGTGGTGGCCAGCGCGATCGACAACCTCGGCAAGGGAGCGGCGGGCCAGGCCCTGCAGAACGCCAACCTGATGCTCGGCCTTGACGAGACCCTCGGCCTCTCCGCCAACGGCGTCTACCCGTGACAGCGCCAGGGGCGGACGGGCCAGCGCTGGCGTTCGGACCTGCCTCACGTGCCGGACTTGTGCCCGCCACCGGCGGCGTCACCGCAGCCCTCGGCTTCCGGGCCGGCGGTGTGTCG
>DASZZX010000108.1:0-8908 GCA_036260415.1 Nitriliruptorales bacterium | reverse complement strand
GCCTCGGGGTCGTGCTGTCGGGTGGCTCCGCGTTCGGTCTGGCAACGGCCGACGGCGTCGCCAACTGGCTCGAGGAACAGGGCACGGGCTACCCGGTGGGCGTCCTGGCGCCGATCGCGCGCGTGCCGATCGTCGGCGCCGCGATCGTCCTCGACCGCGCGGTGGCGGTCCCCGGCGCGCGCCCCGGCGCCCTGCAGGGGCGCGCCGCCTGCGACGCCGCCACGAGCGCTGAGCCGCCCGAGGGTGGCGTGGGGGCCGGGGCCGGCTGCGTGGTCGCCAAGGTCGCCGGCCTCCAGTACGCGTGGCGCGGAGGCCAGGGCGTGGTGGTCCGCCGGGCGGCCGGCGTCACGGTCGGGGCGCTCGTCGTCAACAACGCGGTCGGCGAGGTGATCGACGACGACGGCAGCGTGATCGTTCCCTCACGCGCCCCGCCCGAGGTGCAGCGCTACCCCTACCACGCCGAAGCCCTGGCCAGCCGCCGCCGGCCCGCCCACCTCGAGGGACCGACCGCCTCCACCGTGATCGGCTGCATCGTCACCGATGCGGCGCTGAGCAAGATCGAGGCCTACCGTGTCGCCGACCTCGGCCACGCGGGGATCGTCCGGGCGGTGCGTCCGGCGCACACCTCGATGGACGGCGACGCGCTGTTCTGCCTCGCGACCGGGCGGGTACAGGCGCACGTCGATCTGGTCGCGGCACTCGCTGCGGACGTGGTGGCGGAGGCCTGCCGGCGCGGACCGAGGGCTGCGGTCAGCGTCGGCGAGGTCCCGGGCCTCGCCGACGCGGCGCCCGCCGGGTAACGCGGCTGGATAGGATGCGGAACGCCCCGTCCTCGGTCCGGGGGGTACTGCCTTGGCCAGTTCCAGCCCGCCCGGCGGTGCGACCGCCGCCGCACTGCCGTGGGACGTCCTCCGCGCCGAGGTGACCGACTGCACCCGCTGCCGTCTGCACGTCGGGCGGACGCACGTCGTGTTCGGCGAGGGCGATCCGAGCGCCCGCCTGGTGTTCGTCGGCGACGCCCCGGGCCGTCACGAGGACCTGCAGGGCCGTCCCTTCGTCGGCGCGGTCGGCAACCTCCTCGACAACCTCCTGATGGAGGTCGGCCTCACCCGCGGCGATGTCTACCTCACCACGGTCGTGAAGTGCCACGCGCCGGCGACGCCGCGGCCGCCCGCCCCGGCGGTCGACGCGTGCCGGCCCTACCTCCACCGGCAGCTCGCCCACATGGATCCGTCGGTGATCGTGGCTCTGGGCGAGCTCGCCACCAACATCCTCATCGGACGTCCCCTGCCGCTGGCGAAGGTCGCCGGCTACCGCCTGCCGCTCCCGCCCCAGGCGACCGCCGCGGGGAGCGGGCCGGTCGACGCGACCCTGATCCCCACCTACCACCCGACTGTGGCGCTGCGCGGCAACCCGGCCGCCCTGGCGGCCCTGCGGCGCGACGTCCGCGTCGCCAAGGGCGTGCTCGACGGTCGCATCGCCTCGGCCAGTGGAGCGCTCGCCGAGCTGCGCGCGCAGCAGGCCGCGCAGAACGGTGCGGGCGAGGGCGCCCTCGCGGACCAGCGGGGGGCCACGGCCCGGTGACCGACCCCACGGTCCGGCTGCCCGCGCAGCGACACGTCGTGCTGCGGACCGCGGGACAGGACGACACTCGCGCCCTGGCCGCCGCGGTGGCGCGCCACTGCCGCCGCGGCGATGTCATCTCGCTCACCGGGGAGCTCGGTGCGGGCAAGACCACGTTCGTGCAGGGGGCCGCCGCCGCGCTCGGCGTGCGTGAGCGGGTCACGTCGCCGACGTTCATGCTGGTGCGTCCCTACCGGGTGGCGCATCCGTCCGAACCGGGGCACGCAGCTGCAGGCCAGAGCCGGACGGATCACCAACCGTCGACCGTCGTCCACGTCGACGTCTACCGACTCGACCAACTACAGGACGTGGTCGAGTTGGGCGAGGACGTCATCATGGGGTCCGACCAGGTGACGTTCGTGGAGTGGGGGGACGCGGTCGACGCGCTGCTGCCGTCCGACCGGCTGGAGGTCGAGCTGCTGCTGGGCCGTGGGGACGACGAACGCGACGTGCACCTGCGCGGCTACGGCGACTGGACCGTGCGGATGGCGGAGCTGGCCCCTGAGCTGACACGCTGGTCACGTGGCGGCGTGACCGACGAATCACCGGGGGGCGTCTGGTGATCGTGCTCAGCATCGAGACGTCCACGCCCCGCTCGTCGGTCTGCCTTGCCCGACCCGCCGCGGTGGTGGCCTCGGCCAGCCTGGGCATCGAACGTCGCCACAGCGAGTTCGTCACACCAGCGATCGAATTCTGCCTGCGGCAGTCGGGTCTCACCGTCGGGGACATCACCGGGGTGGCTGTCGGCATCGGTCCCGGCCTCTATACGGGGCTGCGCGTGGGCATGGCCACCGCGAAGGCCTTCGCGTCCGCTCGCCGGCTCCCGGTGGTGGGCATGTGCGGTCTGGACGTGCTCGCCTTCCAGGTCCGTCACGTGCGCAACCTGATCTGCGCCGCGATCGACGCGCGCCGCGGGGAGCTGTTCTGGGCGTTCTACCGTCGCGTGCCCGGCGGCGTGCAGCGCGACTCGGACCTGCGCATCGGCCGACCGAGCAGGCTCGCCGGCGAGATCGAGGGTGCCGGGCGAGAGTGCCTGGCGATCGGTGACGGGGCGCTGCGCTACGCGGACGAGCTCGCCGACGCGGGTGCCGAGATCGCCGGCATGGAGACCGCGTGGCCCGATGCGGGGGACCTCGCCGAGCTGGCGATCCCCCGGTTCCTGCGTGAGGACACCCAGCGGCCGGACGAGCTGCAGCCGCTGTACCTGCGCGTCGCTGACGCGCGCATCGGCTGGGCCACGCGCGGCCGCCTGCGCGGCGGGGCGGGAGCCGTGCGGTGACGGCCGTCAGCCACCTGTGCCGAGCGGGGGTCACCATCCGTCCGATGCGGAGGAGGCACCTGCGCAAGGTCGCAGCCCTCGAGGCCAGGGTGTACGAGCGTCCCTGGCCACGGCGGGTGTTCGACCTGGAGCTGCGCCAGCCCGACACCTGCAGCTACGCGGTGGCACTGCACGCACGCCGCGTGGTCGGCTACGCCGGGGTGATGGTGGCGGCGGACGCTGCGCACGTGACCACGGTGGTCGTCCACCCCGACCACCGTCGCCGAGGGATCGCCACGGCGCTGGTCGCGCACGTGCTGGAGGTGGCCACGGACCGGGGCGCCGCGGCCGCCACCCTGGAGGTGCGTGCCAGCAACACTGCGGCGCAGCGGCTGTACCGGCGATTCGGGTTCGCCCCGGTCGGCGTGCGGGCCGGCTACTACGAGGACACGGGGGAGGACGCGCTGATCATGTGGCTGCACGACCTGCAGCGTGACGGCGTGGGCGCTCGGCCCGCCCACGCGCGGGACTGACGCGCGTGCTCGTCCTGGGGATCGAGACGTCCTGCGACGAGACCGCCGTGGGCGTCGTCGAGGACCGGTTCCGGGTGCGTGCCAACGTGATCGCGTCCCAAGTGGATCTGCACGCCCGCTACGGAGGGGTGGTGCCGGAGGTGGCCGCGCGCGCCCACCTCGACCTGATGCAGCCCGCCATCGAGCGGGCCCTGGTCGAAGCAGGCGCCCGCCTCGGCGACCTCGACGCGGTCGCGGTCACGTCCGGGCCTGGCCTGGTGGGGGCACTCCTGGTGGGGGTCGCCGCGGCCAAGGCGCTCGCCCTGGCGCAGTCGCTACCGCTGGTCGGGGTGAACCACCTGCGGGCCCACGTCGAGGCGGCCCAGCTCGAGTACGGCGAGCTCGAACCGCCGCTGGTCGCGTTGGTGGTCTCGGGGGGACACACCAGCCTCGTGCGCATGGACGCCGACGGCGTGTACCGGGAGCTGGGCGCCACCGTCGACGACGCTGCCGGCGAGGCGTTCGACAAGATCGCTCGCTTCCTCGGACTGGGCTTCCCAGGCGGGCCGGAGATCGACCGGCTCGCCCGGAAAGGCGACCCCACGGCGTTCGCCTTCCCCCGACCCTTGGCGGGTGAGCGCAGCTACGACTTCTCCTTCTCCGGGCTCAAGACCGCGGTGGTGCGCGAGCTGCGGCGGCTGGAGGAGGCGGGGGACGAGCCGATCCTCGCCGACGTGGCCGCGTCCTTTCAGGAGGCCATCGTCGACGTGCAGCTCGAGAAGACCCTGGCCGCGGTGGCGGCGGAGGGCGTTGATCAGGTAGCCATCGCCGGCGGGGTGGCGGCGAACACGCGCCTGCGCGAACGCATGGAGGACGTCTGCCAGCAGCGTGGCATCCGGCTGCTGGCGCCCTCCCCGTCGTTGTGCACCGACAACGGTGCCATGGTGGCCGCCTCCGGCGCGAACCTGCTGACGCGCGGGGTGTCCTCGTCGCTGGCCCTGGAGGTGGATCCCAACCTCCCCCTGGCGGACGACGCGGACGAGGAGAACGCTCCTGGCGGGTCGGCGTGACGGTGACCCGCAGGCGGGCGGGGCGACGGGCGCTGCGGGCGCGCTGGCGACGGGCCACGCACCACGACGTGGATGCGGTCGCGCGGCGGCTGGCGGCCTGGCCCTGTTCGCCGGGGGGTCTGGCGCGCCACCAGTTCGTGCTCGCCACCCTCGACACGCGCGGCCCCTCGGTGCTGAGGCTGGCCGAGGCCGACGGCGGGTGGGCCGCCTGTCTGGTGCTGCCCGGCCACCTCGTCATCCCCGCCGGGGATCCGGAGCTGGTGTGGAGCGCCGGCGTGCCCAGCCGCCGCTGGCGCATCCTGGTCGGTGACGCGGAGGCGTGCGAGGCGCTCCTGCAGCGCTGGGGGAACGACCCAACGATGATCGTCCACGTGCAGCGCTTCCAGACGGTCGATCCGGCGCGGGTGCCCTCGCCACGCGCCGTCCCCGATCCGGGCCTACGCCCGGCCCGGGCGGAGGACATCCACGGCTTGGCCGAGTTGGCCGTCCAGCTGCACCTCGACGACGGCTACGGACCGGATCCCGGCGCGGCCGGCCTGCGGGCGTACCGCCACCGGATGGAGGCCTCCGTCGAGCAGGGCAGGGTGCTGACGGTCGGTCCGCTGGGTCGCCCGCTGCTGAAGATCGAGCGGGCCGTCGACTCGCCCCGCCACGGCGTGCAGCTGTCGGGGATCTGCGTGCGTCCCGAGCGGCGGGGGGCCGGGCTCGGGCGCGCCTCGGTCGCCGCAGCGGTGCGTCAGGCGCTGGCCGTGAACCCCACCGCGCCGGTGACCCTCCACGTCCGAGCTGACAACCAGGCCGCGTTGCGCGCGTACGCGGGCGCCGGGTTCGTGGACCGCGAGGAGTGGCGTCTCGCCGTGCGCCCCTGAGGCCGGGTGCGGGACAGCGCCGTGGGACGTGGCGTGGCTGCCCTGGGCGGGGCCGTCCGTCCGGCACGGCCATCCGCTCGGCACGGCCATCGCCCCGGGCGGGGCGTCCGCGGAACACCGGTGCCCAGGCCGGCGCCCCGGCCCTAACCGGCCAGCAGCCCGGTCCGCCGCAGGCGGTCGATCAGCTCCTCGGTGGTGACCCCGTACAGCACCGCCAGCGAGTTCAGGTCGGTGCCCCGCAGCGTCAGGATCCGGCCGTTGTAGTCGCCCCGCTGCAGCTGGATGGTGTGCGCGTAGCGCGAAACCGGCTCCAGGCCTGGCTCCAGCTGCTGCTCGAGCGCGGTGAGGTCCAGGACGACCCGGGGAGGCGGCGACGCGGACGACGGCTCCACCTCGTCCTGCGGCGGTTCGGGTAGCAGCTCGGCGACTGGGACGCCGTAGAACCGCGCCAGTTCCGCGAGCTTGGCGAGCGACACCGCCCGGTCGCCGCGCTCGTACGATCCGACCACCACCGCCTTCCAGCGGCCTCCGCTCCTCTCCTCCACGTCCTGCAGCGTGAGGTCCTGCTGGGTGCGGATCGACCGGAGGCGTTCGCCGAGGCGGCGCTGGTAGTCCATGGTCACGCTCACGAGCGCCCCCCTCTCGGCGCTACTCGCACCTGGGTGCAGTCTCGCCCCTCACCCGGACCCGCATGGCACGGGTCACGGTCGTCGGTGCAGCGTCCGCTGCCGTGTGCGCGGAGTCAACGACCTGGTCCGCCCCGCGTCCCCGTGCCGTCAGGCTCCGCACCTCCGCCGCGGTCGTACGGCAACCCGTTTGCACTCACCGGCGGCGAGTGCTAGCTTCCGCCGCTGGCACTCGCCTGAGTCGAGTGCCAACCGCCGATGGTCGAGCGGTCGCGTGCGGCCGCGGACCGGAGGGCAACGAACCGCCATCCTACCGCCGCCCGCAGGGCGGCCGAACATCTTCGAGCCGAGGGAGGCAACGTTGGCCACCGCAACCAAGGTGAGGGTGCGTCCGCTGGAGGACCGGGTGCTGGTCACCATCGACGAGGCCGAGGAGACGACGGCGTCGGGTCTGGTGATCCCCGACACCGCCAAGGAGAAGCCGCATCAAGGCACCGTGATCGCTGTCGGCCCGGGCAAGCGGTCGGAGCAGACCGGCGAGCTGGTCCAGGTCGATGTCAACGAGGGCGACACCGTGCTGTTCAGCAAGTACGGCGGCACCGAGGTGAAGTTCGACGGGGAGGAGTACCTGATCCTGTCGGCTCGCGACATCCTCGCGGTCATCGAGAAGTAGCACGCGGTCACAGACACGGACATCCACACAAGGAGGGCATGACCCAGATGCCGAAGCAGCTGTCGTACTCGGAGGATGCACGCCGCCGCCTCGAGGCTGGCGTGAACAAGCTGGCCGACGCGGTGAAGGTGACGCTCGGTCCCAAGGGACGCAACGTCGTGATCGACAAGAAGTGGGGCGCGCCCACCATCACCAAGGACGGGGTGACGGTGGCGCGCGAGATCGAGCTGGAGGACACCTACGAGAACATGGGTGCCCAGCTCGCCAAGGAGGTCGCCACCAAGACCAACGACGTGGCCGGTGACGGCACCACCACGGCCACGGTGCTGGCACAGGCGATGGTGCGCGAGGGCATGCGCAACGTGGCGGCGGGCGCCAACCCCATGCAGCTGAAGCGCGGCATGGACACGGCGGTGGAGCGGGTCGTCGAGGAGCTCGCCAAGATGGCGCGCGATATCGAGACCCAGGAGGAGATCGCGCACGTGGCTGCGATCTCGGCGAACAACGACGAGGAGATCGGCAAGATCATCGCCGACGCCATGGACAAGGTCGGCAAGGACGGCGTGATCACCGTCGAGGAGAGCCAGACCTTCGGCATGGAGCTGGAGTTCGTCGAGGGCATGCAGTTCGACAAGGGCTACATCTCGCCCTACTTCGTCACCGACCCCGAGCGCATGGAGGTCGTGTTCGAGGACCCCTACGTGCTGATCGCCAACCAGAAGGTCTCGGCGGTGCACGACCTGCTGCCGGTGCTGGAGAAGGTCATGCAGGCGGGGCGTCCGCTGATCTTGATCTCCGAGGACGTCGAGGGCGAGGCCCTGGCGACCCTGGTCGTCAACAAGATCCGCGGCACGTTCCAGTCGGCGGCGGTCAAGGCCCCTGGCTTCGGTGAGCGCCGCAAGGCCATGCTGGCCGACATCTCGATCCTGACGGGCGGTCAGGTGATCTCCGAGGAGGTCGGCCTGAAGCTGGAGAACACCACCGTCGACCTGCTGGGTCGCGCGCGCAAGGTGGTGATCACCAAGGACAACACCACCATCGTGGAGGGTGCGGGCTCCGACGAGGACATCAAGGGCCGCATCAACCAGATCAAGGCCGAGATCGAGAAGAGCGACTCGGACTGGGACCGCGAGAAGCTGCAGGAGCGGCTGGCGAAGCTGTCGGGTGGCGTGGCGGTCATCAAGGTCGGTGCTGCCACCGAGACCGAGCTGAAGGAGAAGAAGCACCGCATCGAGGACGCGCTGTCGGCGACCCGTGCGGCCGTGGAGGAGGGCATCGTCGCCGGTGGCGGCACCTCCCTACTGCACGCCGAGAAGGCGCTGGAGAAGGTGGACCTCACGGGTGACCTCCTGACCGGTGCCCTGATCGTCAAGTCCTCGCTTGCCGAACCGCTGCGCTGGATCGCCAACAACTCGGGCCTGGAGGGCTCCGTGGTGGTCGAGAAGGTGCGTGCCATGAGCGTCGGGGAGGGTCTCAACGCTCTCAGCGAGGAGTACGGCGACCTGACGCGGCAGGGCATCATCGACCCGGCCAAGGTGACCCGGTCGGCGCTGCAGAACGCATCGTCGATCGCGGGCCTGCTGCTCACCACCGAGGCGCTCGTCGCCGACAAGCCCGAGCCGAAGACCAACGGCGGCGGCGGTGGCGGCCACGACCACGGCATGGGCGGCGGCATGGACTTCTGAACCGCCCGCTGCCAGACGTTGGAGCCCCGCCGAACGGCGGGGCTCCAGCATGTGACGGACCAGACGACGGTCGTCGTCGGCGGCCGGCTCGTTCGGAGTCGGGTCGATGCTGACGATCCCGCCCATCATGCGGCTGTCCTCGTGCGTGGCGACGTCCAGGAAGTCCGAGCCGACCCCCGGGCCGCCGTGCGGCGTGTCGCCCTTCATGAACGCACCGTCCTCGCGGGTGACCGCCAGGATCCGCGCCCCGTTGTGCTCGGCCGAGACGTTCTCCCGGCACTGCGCCACCAGTCCCTATCATCGGCGGCGGGAGGTCGGTCTACGGCCCGAGCAGGCCGTGGCCCTCGCGGTGGTTCCAGCCGCTCCTCCGTGCGCGGTCCCTTGAACAGCACGCGGCGTTCGGCGCGACTCAGCGGCGAGGCGGCCGAACGTGGCGGTGCCCGTGACCTGCTCCATCAGGCTCAGCTGCCCCGGACGCGCGACCAGGCCCCGCACGCGTCGTGCCGGGCCGCCGGTGCCCCGAGCTCGGCGCGGGCTAGGGAGAAGGCCCACCCGGCCCACCTCCGCCCAAGGCGGGGCGGGGGCGGCTGCG
>DASZZX010000107.1:0-6123 GCA_036260415.1 Nitriliruptorales bacterium | reverse complement strand
GGTGGAGACGGTCTCGGGGTTGCAGTTGACCATGATGGTCTCGTAGCCGACCTCCCGCAGCGCGAACACTGCGTGCACGCAGCAGTAGTCGAACTCGACCCCCTGCCCGATGCGGTTCGGCCCGCTGCCGAGCACCATGATCTTGGGCCGCTCGGAGGGGGCGACCTCGTCCTCCTCCTCGTAGGTGGAGTAGTGGTACGGGGTGTAGGCCTCGAACTCGGCGGCGCACGTGTCCACCGTCTTGAAGACGGGGCCCAGGCCGAGCTCGCGGCGTCGCCCTCGCACCGCGCCCTCCGTCGTCTGCAGCAGGTGGGCGATCTGCGCGTCGGAGAAGCCGTCACGTTTCGCGGCGAGCAGCAGATCGCGGTCGAGCGCTCCCAACCGTTCCACCGCGCGCACCTGCTTGCGGCGCTCGACCAGCTGGGCGAACTGGTCGACGAACCACGGGTCGAAGCCGGTGGCGGCCGCGACCTCCTCGACCGTGCCTCCGCGGGTCAGGGCCTCGTCCACCACTCGCCAGCGGCCGGCGTGCGGGGAGCGCAGCAGCCGGTCCAGTTCCTCGCGGTCGACGTCCAGTCGGGTGCCATCGGCACCGAACCCGATCTCGCCGTCCTCCAGGGAGCGCAGCGCCTTCTGCACGGCCTCCTTGAAGGTGCGGCCGATCGCCATGACCTCGCCGACCGACTTCATGCGGGTGGTCAGCTGCTGGTCGGTGCCGCGGAACTTCTCGAAGTTGAAGCGCGGCACCTTCACCACAACGTAGTCGATGGTCGGTTCGAACGCGGCGCGGGTCTCGCGCGTGATGTCGTTGGCGATCTCGTCGAGGGTGTAGCCGATCGCGAGCCTCGCGGCGATCTTGGCGATGGGAAAGCCGGTCGCCTTCGACGCCAACGCCGACGACCGCGACACGCGCGGGTTCATCTCGATCACGACTTGGCGTCCGGTCGCGGGGTCCACGGCGAACTGCACGTTCGACCCGCCGGTCTCCACCCCGATGCGGCGCATCACCGCGAAGGCGGCGTCGCGCATGCGCTGGTACTCGCGGTCCGACAGGGTCAGCGCGGGCGCGACCGTAATGGAGTCGCCGGTGTGCACGCCCATCGGGTCGAGGTTCTCGATCGGGCAGATGACCACGCAGTTGTCCACCCGGTCGCGCATGACCTCGAGCTCGAACTCCTTCCAGCCCAGCACGGACTCCTCCACCAGCACCTCGTGCACAGGTGAGTCGGCGAGCCCCTGACGGGTCATGCGCCGCAAGGAGTCGGCGTCCACGGCCACCCCGCCCCCCTTGCCACCCAGGGTGTACGACGGGCGCAAGACCAGCGGGTAGCCGAGCTCGCGGGCGGCGGCCAGCGCCTCGTCCACGTTGCGCACGTACGTCGAACGCGGCGTCTCCAGACCGATCCCGGCCATCGCCTCCTTGAACCGCTGGCGGTCCTCGGCGGTCTGGATCGCGTCGAGGTTCGCGCCGAGCACCTCCACCCCGTACTCCTGCAGGGTTCCGTCGCGGTGCAGCTCGACCGCGAGGTTGAGGGCGGTCTGGCCTCCCAGGGTGGGCAGGAGCGCGTCGGGGCGCTCGGCGGCCACGACCGCGCGCACGGACTGGGCGGTGAGCGGCTCGATGTAGGTGGCGTCGGCGAACGCCGGGTCGGTCATGATGGTCGCGGGGTTGGAGTTGACCAGCACGACCCGCAGCCCCTCGTCGCGCAGCACCTTGCAGGCCTGCGTGCCCGAGTAGTCGAACTCGCACGCCTGACCGATGACGATCGGGCCCGATCCCACCACCAGGATCGAGCGGAGGTCGTCACGTCGTGGCACGCGTCGCTCCTGTCAGGCGGGGCCCCGCGCCCCGGCCGTCACGCGGGCGAAGCGCTCGAACAGGTACTCGGCGTCGTGGGGGCCCGGGGCCGCCTCCGGGTGGTACTGGACGCTGAACGCCGGTAGGTCCAGGCAGGTCAGCCCCTCGCACGTCCCGTCGTTGAGGTTGATCCGGCTGACCTCAACGGCGCCGTGGTCCGGCGTCGCGAAGCGGTGCTCGCCGATCTGCTCGCCGAGGGTCGTGGCGTCCACCGCGAAGCCGTGGTTGTGGCTGGTGATCTCGACGACCCCCTCGCGCTGACGCAGGACCGGCTGGTTCACCCCGCGGTGCCCGAACCGGAGCTTGTAGGTGGCGCCGCCGAGCGCGAGGCCGAGCAACTGCGAGCCCAGACAGATGCCGAACACCGGCAGGCCGCGCTCGGGCACGGACCCGGCGAGCAGGTCGCGCAGCGTGGCGATGCCGTCGGTGACCGCGGCCGGGTCGCCCGGGCCGTTCGACACGAACAGGCCGTCGGGCTCGCAGGCGAGCACGTCGTCGGCGGTGGCGGTAGCGGGCAGCACGGTCACGTCCAGGCCGTGCCCGGCCAGCTCGCGCAGGATCGAGCGTTTCATGCCGAAGTCCAGCGCGACCACCCGCGAACGGGTGGCGCCGTGGGGCGGCACGCGGTAGCGCCGGGGCGCGGTGACCTCCCGTGCGAGATCGCGGCCGACCATGCCGGGGCTGTCGAGCACCCGGTCGAGCAGCTCGTCCGCGTCGAGGACCTCGGTGGACAGGCCGCAGCGCATCGCCCCGCGCTCACGCACGTGGCGGGTCAGGCGGCGGGTGTCGACGCCCTCGACGGCCACCACCCCGGCGTCGTGCAGCGCCCCCCGCAGGTCTCCGGTTGCGCGCCAGGACGACGGGCGGCGCGCCGCCTCCCGCACCACGAAGCCAGCCACCTGGATGCGGTCCGACTCGGCGTCGTGCTCGTTCATCCCGTAGTTGCCCACGTGCGGGACGGTCATCGCGACGACCTGACCGCGGTAGGACGGGTCGGTGAGCACCTCCTGGTAGCCGGCCATGCCGGTGTTGAACACCACCTCCCCGAAGGACGTGCCCGGCGCGCCGACCGACAGCCCCCGGAACGAGGTGCCGTCCTCCAGCACCAGCAGGGCGGGGGACGCGATGGTGGCCGTGGTGACAGGGGACGCGGTCGTCGGCGTGATCACTGGCGGATCTCGCCGTCGCGCAGCGTGAATCGGCCCCGCAGCAGCGTGTGCACAGGCCGGGCCGTGAGCTTGCGACCCTCGAAGGCGGTGTTGCGCGCCCGCGAGTGCAGACGCCGGCCCTCGACCGTCCAGCGTGCCTCGGGGTCGATGATCGTGAGGTTGGCGGCGGCCCCGGCGACGAGCGCCCTACCGTGAGCGCCGACCCGGCGCACCGACGCCGGACCGGCGGTGAGGCGGGCGATCAACGTGGCGGCGTCGAGCACGCCGGTCTCGACCAGCTCGGTGTACAGCACGGCGAAGGCGGTCTCGAGGCCGAGCATGCCGCAGGCGGCGTGCTCCCACTCCTGCTCCTTGCGGTCGGGCGGGTGGGGCGCGTGATCGGTCGCGACCGCGTCGATGGTCCCGTCGGCGAGGGCCACGCGCAGTGCCTCGACGTCGGCCGGGGTGCGCAGCGGCGGGTTGACCTTGAGGTTGGGGTCGAAGGTGGCAACCAGCCGGTCGTCCAGGGTCAGATGGTGGGGGGTCACCTCAGCGGTCACCTCGATGCCGCGCGCCCGGGCGGCGCGCAGTAGCTCGACCGTCCCGGTGGTGGAGACGTGCGGGACGTGCAGCCGTGCGCCGAGACCAGCTGCGAGGATCAAGTCGCGGGCGACCATGATCTCCTCCGCCTCGTGTGGCCAGCCGGGCAGACCCAGGACCGAGGACAGCGCCCCCTCGTTCATCTGGGCATCCTCGGTGAGCGCCGGGTCCTCGCTGTGGTTGGCGATCACCGCCCCGAACGCCGCGGCGTACTGCAGCGCTCGCCGCATGATCAGCGCGTCGGCGACCGGTCGCCCGTCGTCGCTGAACAGGTCGACGCGGGCGGCCGAGTGGTGCAGCGTCCCCATCTCCGCCAGGACCTCACCTGCCAGGCCCTTCGTCACCGCCCCGACGGGGAAGGCGTCCACAAGCCCGACCTCGCCGGCGCGGTGCAGCACCAGCTCGGCGACCGCCGCGGTGTCGCACACCGGGTCGGTGTTGGCCATGGGGCAGACGGCGGTGTACCCGCCGGCGGCCGCGGCGGCGCTGCCGGTGGCGATGTCCTCTGCGTCCTCGAACCCGGGTTCGCGCAGGTGGGTGTGTAGGTCCACGAAGCCGGGTGTCACCCACAGTCCGGCGCAGTCGACCACCTCCGCTGAGCCTGACTCGAGGCGCTCAGCCACCTCCACGAGGCGCCCGCCGGCGATGCGCACGTCGCTGGGCACGTCGGTGCCCCGCGCCGGGTCGATCACGCGCCCCGCCTTGAGCAGCAGTTCGCGGTCGGGAACGCGGCTGGACGCCGGAGGGCCGCTCACGCGCCCACCGCCTGCGGCTGGACCTCACGCACGTTCGCCGCGCGCGCGGCGGACCCGTCCCCACCGAGCATCAGGTACAGCAGGGCCATGCGGACCGCGATGCCGTTGGTGACCTGGTCGGTGATGACCGACCCCTCCCCGTCGGCGACGTCCGGAGCGATCTCCACGCCCCGGTTCATCGGACCAGGGTGCATCACGATGGCGTGGTCGGGCAGTCGTGCCCGGCGCTCGGCATCCACCCCCCAGATACGCGCGTACTCGCGCGTGCTCGGGAAGAAGTGGCGGTTCATGCGTTCGCGTTGCACCCGGAGCAGGTACAGCACGTCGAGGTCGGCGAGCACCGCGTCGAGGTGGGTGCTCACCTCCGCGCCCCACGTCTCCACGCCCGGCGGCAGCAGCGTGGGGGGTGCCACGAGCGTGACCTCCGCCCCGACCAGCCGCAGCGCCTGCACCTCGCTGCGGGCCACCCGCGAGTGCAGCACGTCGCCGACGATCGCGACCCTCAGGCCGTCGAGGCGACCGAGGTGGCGGCGCATGGTGAACAGGTCGAGCAAGGCCTGTGTGGGGTGCTGGTGCCAGCCGTCGCCGGCGTTGAGCACGCTGGCGTCCACCCACCGTGTGAGCTGCAGCGGGGCGCCGGACGAGCGCGAACGGACGACGATCGCATCCACACCCATCGCACGGAGGGTCAGCGCCGTGTCCTTGAACGACTCGCCCTTGCTGACACTGGATCCTCTGGCCGAGAAGTTGATCACGTCCGCGGACAGGCGCTTGGCGGCCACCTCGAAGCTGAGCCGGGTCCGAGTCGAGTCCTCGAGGAAGAGGTTGCAGACGGTGCGGCCGCGCAGGGTCGGGACCTTCTTGATGGGACGCTCGGCGATCCCGCGTAGCTCCTCGGCGGTGTCGAGGATGGCGGCGACCTGGTCGGCGTCGAGGTCCTCGATCGACAGGAGGTGCTGCAGCGGCTTCACGGTCGCTCTACCGCCCCGCTGGCCGCAGCATCGCGTGCGACGATCTCCACGGCGTCCTCGCCGTCGACCTCGCGCACCAGGACGCGCACGTCCTCGTCGAGGGAGGTCGGCAGGTTCTTGCCCACGTGGTCGGCCCGGATCGGCAGCTCCCGGTGACCGCGGTCGACGATGACCGCCAGGCGGACCGCCCGGGGCCGTCCGACCTCGAGCAGCGCCTCGAGCGCGGCGCGGATCGTGCGCCCCGTGTACAGCACGTCGTCCACCAGCACGACGACCCGCCCGTCGATGTCGCACGGGAAGCGGGTCTGGCCGAGGGGAAGCGGACCGCGACGCGACAGGTCGTCGCGGTAGAGCGTTACGTCGAGCGCGCCGTAGGGCACCACGACCGGCCCCGAGCCGTCGGGGTGCGCGCCCTCGATGCGTTCGATCGTGGCCGCCAGCCGGGCGGCGAGCGGGACCCCGCGGGTACGGATCCCCATGAGCACCAGGCCGGACGGGCCGCGGTTGCGTTCGAGGATCTCGTGGGCGATCCGGGTGACGATGCGGTCGACGTCGTCGCCGCCGAGGATGCGCTTGCGGCCGGGGGCGGCCGGTGCGCGGGTTGGCGCGCGATCCGTCACGCTGCGTCCCTTCCCGGCCTCGCAGGACCGGTCGTTAAAGGGTCGGTGCGGGCCGAGCGTACCGACGGCCATGGGGGGCACCAAACAGGTCAGGTGGCCGACCGCCCCGCCCCGATCGTGCGTCGTCGCGGTCACCGACGACCGTGAGCACGCACGATCCTGATCGCGGCC
>DASZZX010000106.1:0-20585 GCA_036260415.1 Nitriliruptorales bacterium | reverse complement strand
GAGGCCGGCCGCCGCCACGCCGGCTCCCGTGAAAGGGTTGTACGCCACCGCGACGCCAGGGGGTCGGGTGACGGCCAGCCACAGGTGGACGAGCCAGGCGACCGCTGCCAGCGCCGGGTGGGCCGGGAGGCGGGCGGGGAGGGTCAGGCCGATGCGACGGCCGGCGTCGTCGTGCGTCCCCCGCTGTCCGGGACGCCACAGACCCCACCGCTCGAGCTCCCAGCCCTCCTGCAGCGCCCAGGGAAAGTCGCGCCGCAGGCGGAACAGCGCGCGGCTCGCCCCGCCGTCCGCGTCGAGCAGCGGGTCGAGCGTCTCGAGGTAGATCAGCCGCGGGTGGCCCGACGTCGTGCGCCGGCCGGAGGCGGCCTCCCGGGCAGGGGTCACGACGCGGCGCGGGACGGTGCGTCAGCCGCGAGAGCGTTGATGGCCGCCACGGCGGCGTCGAGGTCACCCACGACGAGCCGGTAGGACGCAGCCGGCTCGACCAGTCGGGCGAGCAGGTCGAAGCCGCGACGACCGAACCGCTCGAGGTTGAAGGCGTTGGTCGCGACGTCGGCCAGGGCCTGCGCCCGTGAGCACGGCCGCAGCCTGGTGACGGCGCCGGGTTCGTAGCGTGGACTGACGACCAGCCGCAGCGGTGCCGGACCGCCCAGCGCGTCGCGGCGGATGTCGTCGGGGCGCAGCGGCAGTCGTCCGTCGAGGAAGCGGCGCACGCTGGAAGGAAGATCGGGAAGCAGATGGGAGAGGACGGCGAACGATCCATGCTTCACCGACAGGGCGACGGGGAAGCCACGCACGACCAGCGTGGCCGGGTCGATGGCCGCCACCTCGTCGGACAGGTAGGCGAAGCCGGCGTCGACCAGGCCGGCCACGAGCGTGGTCTTGCCCGAACCCGACGTCGCCGGCAGGAGGATCGCGCCCGCGTCGTTGGCGACCACGCCCGCGTGCAGCAGGAGCAGGTCGGTGCACCGGTCGGTGACCGCGCGCATGACGTCCCAGACGAAGAAGTCGATGGCCCGCCCCGGCGCCTCCGTGTCGAGCACGTCGGAGCCGTCGAGGCCGACGCGGAAGCGGGGCGGGTCGGGGGCCAGGTCCTCGGTGAGCGTGTACGCCGGGATCCCGGGAGCTGCGTCGACCCGGAAGGCCCCGAACGTGCGCTCGACCACCGTGGCGATCGAGGAAGACGTCGTACGGACGGAGAACTGGTGGGACAGCAACCGGAAGGTGGCCTCGTACGTCCCGGACTCCTGCTGGCGCCCGCCCATCACGTGCTGTCGCTCCTGCCGTTGCGGCGAACACTACGGGTGATGCGGTGGTGGACCTGGGGTGGCCGCGGTAGATGGGCTACGCCCGGAGGACGACGGTTCTCGACGACGGTGGACAGGCCGGCCCGTCGGTCCGGCAGGAAAAGGAAGGAGCGCCGGCCCTGAGGCCGGCGCTCCGCCCACTCGTCAGAGCGTCAGCAGAGGCGCTCCCTCGGGGGCGTGCACCGAGCCTGCGCGCAGGCCTGGCACGGGCATCCGGCCGCACCGGCCTTGGACTGGCCGACGATGACGTCGATGCCGAGGACGGTCACGCGCAGGGCGTTGACCGTGAGCACACCGTTGGCGCAGGTCTGCTCGTTGAACACCGCGGTGGCGAGGTTGCCGAGCCCCAGCACGGTCCCGTTGCAGTTCGCGCTCAACTGCAGCGGGGTCGATTGGCTGCCGACCAGCAGGGCGAGGTCGGCGACGAACGAATTGCCGGTGCCGCAGTCGACGCACGAGGACAGCGTGGTCGCCGTGATGAACGTGTTGAGTCCGATCTGGATGCGCACGCCTGCGAGGAACGCGCGGGCCGTGCACGCCGCGTCGTTGGCCTCGGCGCAGGCCACCTGCGCGCTGAGGCTGGGGGTCCCTGAACCCAGCGTCGCGTTGGCCAGGCACTGACAGCCCGAATCGGAACGCACCAGGGCCAACTGGCCGATCGAAGCTGCCGTCGCCTGGGCGTCACAGCCGGGACACGGACATGGGTACTGGTTGGCCCACGCCCCTCCGCCTGGCAGGCTGAGGATCGCCGGAGCGCTCCACATCAGCGCCCCGGTCGCTGCTGAGCGCTTCAGGAAGTCGCGGCGGCTCTGGTCGGTTGCCAGCGGGTGTGGGGCTTCGTTGATCTCGTCGGTCATCAGCTTCTCCTGTGCGGCGGCCGTCCCGCCTGATTGGCGTCTCGGCTCGCGTCTCTCGATCGACGGTGGCGACGCTAGGTAGGCGCCTCACGCTTGCCATCGCAGGAACGTCGCAACTCGCCGAGCGGGCGGTGCGTAGATTCCCTACGCGACAGGCCGCAGAGCCCGAGCAAACGGTCCTCAGGTGCCGGGCCGGCGCGACCGCGTCAGCCACCGGGCGGGGATCGCCCAGCGCCGCAGGTAGGAGGACGGCTGTCCGGGCGCGCGGGCGGCCAGGAAGCGGCGGTCGGGCAGCAGCAGCGCCCGCAGGTACCCGGCCTTGGCCGCGACGCCGGGGATGGCGGCGAGCGTGGCGAGGGCGGGACCGCTGTGCGCGCGGGTCTGCCCCTGGTAGGCGGAGAGCAGGCGCCGTTCGCGCGGTGGCCTCCCCGCCGTGACCAGCCGGTGCACGGGAGGGGGGACAGGCAGGCGCAGGAGCCGTTCCACGGTGCGGAAGGCGTCGGCGACCACCACGCCCAGACGCCACCGCTCGGTCCAGGCCGCGAAGCGTCCCCAGTCGACGTCGGCGTTCAGTGCGATCTGGGCCACGTCGCGCACCGCCAGCAGCGACGGTGGCCACCACCCCAGCGACGCGTGCACGCAGGCGTTGAGCAGCGACCCCGTGTCGTCCAGGCGGAGGAACCGGCGACCTCCCAGCTCGAACGCCTGGAGTCGCGCCAGCAGCTCCTCCGGCCGGATCCACAACCCGAAGGGGCCGACGACCAGCGTGCGGTGCAGGTCCACGGTGCGGCCGGCTGCGTCGCGGTGCGTCGCCGCCTTGCCGAAGCGCTCGTCGAAACCCGCGCGCGGCTCCGGCTGCAGGCGCCGGTAGCCCAGGTCCTCCAGCAGCGTGCACGAGCGCCGCCAGTCGTCGGCGGCGACCATCAGATCCAGGTCGGCGAACGGGCGTGCGGCCGGATCACGGTAGAAGCAGTGCGCGAAGGCGGGACCCTTGAGCACCGCGACGCCGACGCCCGCGTCCTGCAGGGCGCCACCGACCGCCACGAGGACACGTTCGTGGTCGAGCGCTCTGGCCATCGCCTGCTGGTGGGCGGCCAGCAGCTCGTCCGCCTGCGACGCCGACAGCTCGAGCCGGCCCTCCAGCACTGCCTCCACCGCCAGGCCGGTCAGGCGCTCGCGTGCCAGGAGCTCCACCGCCGCGTCCCACGTGCCGGCCGGGCGGCGCAGGACGGACGATCCCCCCGCCAGGCCCACGGCGGCCACCTCGGTCGCGAACGCGCTGGCGTCAGCCGTCATCGGCCCGCTCCACCAGACCGCGGGCGTGCAGGGCGGTGAGCAGGCTGTCGACTTCGGCTCCGATGCGGGCTGGCGTGTTGGCGAACCAGGCCGCCAGCTCCACTGTCAGCTCGGCCGCGCTGCGCGCGGTCTCCAACGCTCGCCAGGCCTGCCCGCCGGCGCCGGTCAGCACCTCGAATCCCTCACCCGACGGGGACGCCAGCACGACCTCGTGCCCCACGTTGCGCCACAGCACGTGGGCCGATCGTCGGTAGCGTGGAACGTGCACCATCCTCCAGCGACGACAGCCAGGCTGCCCCGGATCGCACCGACGGTACGTGGGGGGCGGGCCCCCCCTGTGCGGTGGCGCGGGTAGTGCGACTACGGCCCGTGGCGTAGAAGGGCCATCGCCGTCGGGACGTAGCGAGGATACGGTCAGGGCCGGATGCCCCGGCTCGGCACCGCTTTAGCCTCGGCGGCGGGATCACCGAGGGACGGGCCACCGTGCAGGTCGATGGGCAGGTCCGCGTCATGCTGGTCGAGGCGCGGTCGTTGTTCCGCGAGGCGCTGCGCACAGTGATGGAGAGCGAGCCGGACCTGCGCATCGTCGCCGAGGCGGCCGATGCCAACGAGGCCGTGGCCACAGCGGAGCGGGTGCGTCCCGACGTCGCGTTCGTGGAGGTCAACCTCCCCGGGACCGACGGCATCGACGTGGTGCGACGCATCCGCGACCGTGTGCCCCACTGCCGGGCCCTGCTCCTCGCCGACGAGGAGGAGACCGGCCTGCTGCTGCGGGCCATCGAGGCGGGCGCCAGCGGCTTCCTGACCAAGGACTGTCCGCTCGCGCGCTTCATCGACTCCACCCGGGCGATCCACCGCGGGGAGGTCGTCATCCCGCCGCGCATGCTGGGCGGGCTCCTGTCACACCTCATCCACCGCCGCCGGGAGCAGGACGTCGCCATGCGGGTGCTGTCGCGCTTGACCCCCCGGGAGCGTGAGGTCCTCGGCCTGCTCGCCCACGGAGCGACCAACGACGCGATCGCGCGCCGGCTGGTGATCAGCCCGGAGACCGCCCGCACCCACGTCCACAACCTGCTCGGTAAGCTCGACGTCCACTCGCGGCTGCAGGCCGCCGCGTTCGTGCTCCAGAACGGCTTGCTGGAGCATCTGGCAGGAGCCGAACCATGAACCTGTCGCTGAGCCGCCGGCCGGCCCGCAAGGCCGATGTGTGGGTGCACCTGGCCCGGGACGAGAACGCTCTCTTCGATCCCCGTTCGGGGGCGGTGCACCTGCTCAACGACACCGCCCTGGCGATCTGGGATCTCTGCGACGGGGACACCTACCCCGTGGAGATGATCGACGCCGTGTGTGACCTCTCAGGGATGCACCCCGACGTGGTGACCGAGGACATCGAGCGGGTGCTCAGCGAGTTCGACCGGGTCGGCCTGGTCGAGTGGATCGAGTGAGGCGTTGAGTGGCCGTCCCGGGTGGTCTCCGGGCCGGCACGCCCAGCCGGGCACGGGGCAGCGACGGAGGCGGTTCGGAGGTCAACGGTCGGTGGGGACGGGATGAGCCGACCCGTCGCGTGGCCGGGCGGGGACCCCCACCGCGACCTGTCCTGTCCCGAGGTCGCGTGTGACGACCGCCCCAGCCCCGACGGTCGTGAACGCACCCACCCGTCGTCGCGGTAGAACGCAAGCGTTGCTCCCGACGGTGACGCCTTCCGCCAGGTGGACCGCGCCGGCGACGTTGGCACCCGGCAGGATCGTGACGTACGCCTCGAGGACCGCATCGTGGCCGACAGTGGCGTTGTAGTTGACGTGGACGTGGGCCCCGAGGCGGACACTGGAGGAGACGTGAGCGTTGGCGAGGATCACGCAGCCGGAGGCGACGGAGGTCTCGGGGGCGATCACAGCGCGGGGATGCACGACCGTGGCAGGGACCAGGCCCAGAGCGGCGAGCCGCAGCGCGAGCTCCCTCCGGAGGCGCGGGTCGCCGATCCCCACCACGAAGCGGGCGCCTTCGGGAGCGTCCTCGGGGGCGACGACGGGCAACCCGCGGCAGTCGCGACCGGCCAGCTGGTCGTCGAGGAAGGCGACCACGGTCTCACCGGCCGCCATCACGGCGTCGAGGGTCTCCCGGCCGAACCCGCCGGCTCCGGCGATGAAGAGCGCCATGGGCGGGAGCCTGACCGCCGCCTGCTCGCGGCGTCAAGCCGAGGGCGGGGGCAGCGAGTGGTCGGCGCGGTCGCCGCGGTCCTGGCTGTTCCCCTCCTCCTCGCCACCGGGGTGGGTTACGCGGCCGGTCGTTGGTGGCTCGCCGAGGTCGTCGGGAGCCTCCGCCCCCAGTACGCCATCGTGTTGGTGGTGCTGGGTGTTCTCCTTGCGGTCACCCGCCGGCGTGCGACCGCGATCCTGTGCCTCTCCGCCGTGGCGCTGAACGTGGCGCCGCTCGCGCCCCTGTACCTGGATCGACCGGCGCCCGCTGCCGCCGGGGCGCCGGTGCTCGACGTCATGTCGCTGAACGTGCGTATCCGCGAAGCCGACGTGCAGGCACTGGCCGGGTACCTGCGTGGTGCGGAGCCGGACCTGGTGTTCCTGTTCGCCACCCCGCCCGACGTGGTGACGGCTCTGCGCCGTGCCGGCGTCCCGTACCGGATCGCCCTGGCCGCCACACCCGGCGTCGACCTCGAGATCGCCGTCCTGACGCGGCTGCCGGTCCGCCGTGCGGAGATCCTCCCGTGGGGTCCCACCAACCGGTGGAACCCCGTCGAGGTGGTCGTGGAGTTCGACAGCCGCGACGTGCATCTGCTCGCCATCCATCCGGTATCCCCCTGGGGTGGCGGACGCACGCGGATGCGCAACGAGCAGCTCGCGGCGGTCGGGCGTTGGGCGGCCGCCAGGCAAGGCTCGGCCGTGGTCGTGGGCGACCTCAACACCGTCCCGTGGTCACCGGCGTTCCGGTCGGCGCTCCAGCATGGCCGTCTGATCGACAGCCAGGTCGGTTCGGGTATCCAGCCCAGCTGGCCGTCGGTGGCGGGACCGCTGGGACTGCCGATCGATCATGCGCTGCACAGCCGCCAGCTCACGACGGTCCGGCGCTCCGTCGGGCCCGGGTTCGGCTCAGCTCACCGCTCCGTCCGGGTCGGACTGGCCCTGGCCGACCGGTCCGGCGGCGGCTGACGGTGGGGTCGCCGGTATGTCGTCGCTCGGGACGGGTGCGGGGAACCCCCGGTTGACTCCTCCCGCGCCGTAGATGCCCTCGCGCCGGACCAACGCCACCAGGGTGCGACCGACGATTCGGAGGTCGAGGACCAAGGAGCGGTGATCGAGGTACCAGAGGTCGAGCTCGATGCGCTCCGGCCACGACAGGCGGTTGCGTCCCATGACCTGCGCGTACCCGGTGAGACCCGGCCGCACGCGGAGGCGTCGCCTCTGGCGGGCGTCGTAGTGGACAACCTGCTCGGGCAGCGTGGGACGCGGGCCGACCAGGCTCATGTCACCCACCAGGACGTTCCACAGCTGCGGCAGCTCGTCCAGGCTCAGCGACCGCAGCAGGGCACCTAGCCGGGTGGTGCGGTCACGGTCGGCTTCACCCGGCTCGCGCTCGGGCCGCATCGTGCGGAACTTCACGATGGTGAACTCACGCCCATCCAGACCGCTGCGCTGCTGGTGGAACAGCAGCGGCGGACCCATCGAGACAACGATGGCCACCGCGATCAGCATGAGCAGGGGAACCAGCAGGGTCAGCGCCGTGGCAGCCACCACCACGTCGACGAGCCGCCGGGCCCGGTGGGAGCCATCCAGCGGGCCGGTGACCGACGGACGGCTGCCGACGGTCGGTGGCGCACGCCGGCCGCGCGCAGATGGCACACGCCTACGCATGGACGCCCAGCCCCTTCGCGACCGTCACGACGCGCGCGTACGTGCGCTCGGGCAAGAGCCGCCCGCGCAGCTTGGCGGCGAAGAATTCGATCGGGTCGGTCTGCCGCACGGGGACGCGGCGCAGCCGCATCGGGTCGGTGCGCGGCACGTTGCGGCCGACCTGGCCTGTGACCGCGGAACGGAAACGCCTGCGCAGCTCGTCCTCGAGCCGAGGGACGGCGACCCCCCAGGGGTACGCGAAGTGTCGGGGGGTGACGCCGAGGCGGTCCTGCAGGGTAACGGTGCACCGGTCGAGCTCGTCGGTGGTGAGACGGTCAGGACGCGCGTGGGTGTGCGTGTGGTTGCCGAGGGTGCAGAGCGGCGAAGCGGCCAGCTCGCGCAGCTGGCGCCAGCTCAGTGCGGGCGCCGGCCGGGCGGAGGAGCCCTCCCAGCGCATCTCGCGGCCGAGGTACGCCGTCGCGACGTACAGCGTGAACGGCAAGCCACGGTCGGCGAGCCGGGGGAAGGCGTGCGCGTGCACGTCAGCGAAGCCGTCGTCGAACGTCACGACCACGTGCGGGCCGTGGTCCCCGGCCGCCAGCGCGTCCAACGCGCCGTCGAGCGACACGACGCGGTGCTGTGACAGCACGTCGAGGTGGCGGTCGAACTGGTCGACGGTCACGTCGAGCTCATCCATCGTCCCGCCACCGACCCGGTGGTAGATCAGGATGGTCGTTCCGTGGGCCGGGCTTCGCCGTCCCGGCCATGACAACCCGCGCTTGACGGCTGTCCGGATGACCGGTCCCGCGAGACGTGCCCTCTGGACGCGGCCGCCATCCGGCGTAGCATCCCGGCCCGAGGTCGCCCAGGCCAGGTCGCGACCGGTGGGTGTGTCGGGGTCGTCGACGTGGCTCAGATCCAGATCCTCCAGGTCATCACCGACACGGATCGCCGCGGTGCCCAGGTCTTCGGCCGGGATCTCCACGGGGCGCTCACCGCGCTCGGCTGGCGAGTCCGGACCGTCGCGCTGTCGCCGGGCTCACACCCGGATCCCCTCGACGTACCGGTCCTCGGGGATCGGCCCCTCGCTCCGACCACGCTGGGGCGTCTGCGCAGGGAGGCCTCCGACGCGCAGCTGATCATCGCCCACGGGTCCACCACGCTGCCGGCCTGCGGGCTGGGCACCGCCGGTCTCGCCACCCCCTTCGTGTACCGCAACATCGGTGACCCGTGCTTCTGGGCGAACACTCCGGGACGGCGCCTGAGGGTGCGGATCCTGCTGCAGCGCGCACGCGCCGTCGCCGCGCTGTGGCCCGGCGCAGCCAGGGCGCTGACGCGCTCGTTCGGTGTGCAGGCGGGGCGGGTCCGCGTGATCCCCAACGGCGTCCCGGTCGAGCGCTTCCCTCCGGTCGAGCCTGGGGAACGGCCGCGCGCCCGTGGGCGTCTGGGGCTGCGACCGGACGCCGCCACCGCGGTGTACGTGGGCGCGCTGACCGACGAGAAGGACGTCGGCACCGCGATCCGGGCCGTGCCGCTGCTGCGCGGATGGCAGCTGCTCGTCGTCGGCGAAGGACCGCTGCGATCCTCCCTCCAGCACCTGGCCGACCGGGTGGCGCCCGGGCACGTCCGCTTCAGCGGACCCACCCGCACGCCCCACGAGGCGTTCGCCGCGGCCGACGTGGTCCTCCTTCCAAGTCGCACCGAGGGTCTGCCAGCGGTGCTTATCGAGGCGGGCATGAGCGGGCTGCCGGCGGTCGCCACCGACGTCGGCGGTGTGCGGGAGGTGGTGCTGGCCGGTCGCACCGGCGAGCTTGTTCCGCCCGGCGACCCGCGGCGGTTCGCTCGCGCGGTCCGCACCGTGCTCCAGCATGCCGACCGGTACGGCCAGGCGGCGCGTCGACACTGCGTCGCGCGCTTCGAGCTGCAGGTCGTCGCGACGGCCTGGGACGACTTCCTCCGTACCCTGTTGACCTGACCAGGATCGTCCGACGTCCCGGTCGCCACGTCACCCATCCGGCGTAGGCCGGCTACGCGTCAGGGCGGACGCTCGCACGCCGGCAACGCCGTAGCGTCCCAACGCCGGCGGTGGCGGGCCCCGGGGCGTGCGACCGCTGCTCGCCTCGGCGCGCGGCCCGCCGGCCGGACACGTCGGCACGCGTGCGGACACCACTGCGATCCGAGACCCCCAAGGAGCCCAGCAGCATGCCGGTCCGGATGGCCCAGGTGGCGACCGCCGACCTCTCCATCCGCTACCTGCTGCGCACCCAGCTCGCGGCCCTGACCGATGCCGGCTACGAGGTCACCGCGGTCTGCGCGCCCGGCCCCTCCGTGGGCTTGCTGCGACAGGAAGGCTTGCGGGTCGAGACGGTGCCCATGGTCCGCGAGCTCCGGCCCCGAGCGGACCTCCGGTCGCTGGTCGCCCTGATCCGGCTCTTCCGCCGGCACGCCTTCGACGTGGTGGTCACCCACACGCCCAAGGCCGGGCTGGTGGCGCCGGTCGCGGCGCAGCTCGCCGGCGTCCCGCTCGTCCTCCACACCGTTCACGGGTTGCTGTTCCACGACCGGATGCCGCTGCTACAGCGTCTGGCAGGACTCGCGGCCGAGACGTTCACGGCGCGCTGGGCCGACCACCTGCTGTTCCAGAGTGCCGAGGATGTCCGTGTCGCCCAGGCGCTGCGTCTCAAGCGGCGCGCGCACCTGGGCTACATCGGCAACGGCGTCGACACCGCCCGCTTCCATCCCGCCACGCCCGACGTCCGCGAAGAGGTCCGGCGGGCCTTGGGTGTGCCCGGTGACGCGTTCGTGGTCGGCACCGTCGGCCGGCTGGTCCGAGAGAAGGGGTACGGCGAGCTGTTCGCCGCCGCCCAGGACCTCCTGCACCGCCACCCCGGGATGCACCTCGTGGTGATCGGGCCCTCCGAACCCGACCAGAGCGACGGGCTGCGGGAGGCCGACCTGGCGCGCTGGCGGGGTCACCCCAACGTCCGCCTGCTCGGCCACCGCGAGGACGTCGACCGTCTCTACGCCGCCATGGACCTCTTCGTCCTGCCATCGCATCGCGAAGGCATCCCGCGCAGCCTGATGGAGGCCTCGGCCAGCGGCCTGCCGGTCGTCGCCTCGGACATCCGCGGTTGCCGCGAGGTCGTGATCCCGGGCGTGACCGGAACGCTGGTCCCGGTCCGTGACGCACGCCAGCTGGCCCGCGCCATCGAGAGCCTCGCTCGCGACCGCCACCGCTGCTCGGCCATGGGGCTCGCGGGGCGGGATCGCCTCGTGGCGCACTTCGACGAACGCCTCGTGATCGAGCGCCTACTGGCGATCCTGGCGACACTGCTGGGATCGCGGGCCATGCGCGGCGCTCCCCTGGTCGCTGCGGAGCCAGGGCACCCCTCGTGAGGTCCTCGGCCCCCTCCCCATCCACCGCCTCGGCGAGGACCGAGCCGCCACGGAACGCGCTCACGATCGACGTGGAGGACTGGCGACAGATCGTCCACCGTGCTGTGACCGGCGAGACCATCCCACCAAGTCCCGCCGTGGTCGCCCAGACCCACGTGATCCTGGATCTGCTGGCAGCCAGGGACGTCCGCGCGACCTTCTTCGTGTTGGGCACCGTGGCGGAGCGCTACCCGGAACTGGTGCGCCGCATCCAGGGCGCCGGTCACGAGATCGCCAGCCACGGCCTGTCGCACATCCCCGTCCACCGACAGACGCCGACCGAGTTCCGGACCGAGACCCGACGGGCGAAGGAGGTCCTCGAGTCGATCACCGGCGACCCCGTGCACGGCTACCGGGCGGCGGAGTTCTCCATCACGCAACGTTCGCTGTGGGCGCTGGACGTCCTGGCCGAGCTGGGCTTCCGCTACGACTCCAGCATCTTCCCGATCTCAGCTCGACGGTACGGGATCCGCGACGCGCCACGTCACCCACACTGGATGCCGCTCTCCGACGGTGGCGGCATCCGCGAGTACCCGCTTGCGACCATCGAGCGAGCGGGTCGCCGCTGGCCCGTGGCTGGTGGCGGCTACTTCCGGCTGCTGCCGTACCGGGTGACGCGTGGCGCGATCGGCGCGATCAACACCGACGGTGACCCCGCGGTCGTCTACCTCCATCCGTACGAGTTCTCGCAGAGTGTGTTGCAGATCGAACGCCGCCGGTTGCCGGTGCGGGCACGGGCGCGGCTGCTGCGGTACTCCACCGTCCACAACCTCGCGAGGGAACGGTTGGCCACACGGTTCCAGCGCCTGCTCCACGACTTCGAGTTCGTACCGCTGAAGGAGCTGATGGATGAAGACAGCTGACGTCGGCGCCTACTTCGACGACCGGGCGCAGGCGTTCGATTCGCTCTACCTCGGCGAATCGCCCCTGATGCGTCGCGTGAACCTCACGCTGCGCCGGGCGATCTACCAACGGTTCGACATCGCCCTGCGGCGCAGCGGCGACGTGCGCGGCAGGACGGTCCTCGATGTGGGCTGTGGGTCCGGCCGGTACATGGTCCAGTTCGCCCGCCGCGATGCGCGCTCGGTGGTCGGCATCGACCTCGCACCGGGCATGCTGGATCTGGCTCGTGAGCTCGCCGCCCACGAGGGGGTCGCCGGACGGTGCACCTTCCTCGAAGGGGACTTCCTCGACCACGACTTCGGCGACGAGCAGTACGACGTCGTCCTCGCCATGGGCTTCTTCGACTACGTGACCGACCCCGCCAGGGTCCTGAGCAAGATGTCGCAGCTCTCGCGGGGGACCGTGATCGCGAGCTTCCCGGGCCGGTCTCTGCTCCGCATGCGCGTGCGGCGGGCCCGCTACCGGTTGCGTAGGTGTCCCGTGTTCTTCTACACGGAGCAGCGGCTGCGCGAGTTGGCCGCCGCGGCTGGGATCCCCGACGCGGAGCTGGTGTACATGCCGCACTCGGGGACCGGTTGGGTGCTCGTCGGCCGCGTCACCGAGCACAGCCCAGAGTCGCCTGCCCCGCGGTCAGCAGCGGAGGCTGGATGAAGGGGAGCGTGACGCACAGCGCCCTGGACGTCCGCCCCTTCGGCGTGGGGGACGAGGCGGCGGTCCTCGACCTCCTGACCGCCTCCCTGGGGCCGAGCCCGGTCGGACCGTGGGGACCCGCGTTCTTCCGCTGGAAGCATCTGCAGAACCCCTACGGGCGGTCCCTGATGCTGGTCGCCGAGCGCGCCGGCAGGCTGGTCGGCTTCCGGGCCTTCATGCGCTGGCGCTTCCGCGCCGGCCAGCAGGAGCTTCGGGCCGTGCGAGCGGTGGACACCGCCACGCATCCCGGTGCACGGCGGGAGGGCGTCTTCTCGACGTTGACCGCCGAGGCGCTCACCGCACTTCGGGCCGATACCGACTTCGTCTTCAACACGCCGAACGAACGCAGTCTTCCGGGCTACACCAAGATGGGCTGGCAGGTGGTGGGACGCCTCCCCGTGGCGATCCGGGTGCGCCACCCGGTGCGATTCCTGCGGGCGCTGCCGTCACTGCTGGAGGGTCAGTTGGACGACGCCGTGTCGCCGCGCGGTCTGGCAGCCATGCCAGCGGCCGAGGTGCTGAGCGATCCCCGTCTGCCCGCCCTGCTCCATCGCGTTGACCAGGCGGCCAGCGCCGACGGTGTGCTCAGGACCGACCGCAGCATGGGCTACCTGCGATGGCGCTACACGGACATCCCGGGCCTGGTCTACCACGGGTTGCTCGAAGGAGATGGGGACCTGCGCGGGGTCGCACTCTTCCGCGTCCGCCCACGCGGGCGGTCGTGGGAGGCGGCGGTCGTCGAGGTGATCGCGATGCCGTACGAGCACCGAACGGTGGCACGGTTGCTGGGTGCGGTGGCCCGGAGCAGCGCGGTCGATCACGTCATCACCTACGTCCCACCCGGGACGTCGACCGCCCGTGGGGCGCGCCGTGCGGGGTACCTGCCCGCTCCTGGGAGGGCCACGCTGGTGACGCGACCGCTGCACGACAGGATCAGCCCTGACCCGACCCGAGCCAGCTCGTGGGGGGTCGGTCTCGGCGACCTGGAGCTGTTCTGACCATGGAGTCGACCGACCTGAACAGGTCCACCAACCGGGTCTGGAACGGAGGGCTCGTGACCACGCCCGGCACGAACCATGATGGCCCGGCAATCCTGACCGGCACACTGCCGCGGTGGGGCGTCTCGGCCGACGGCCGTGCCGCCGACGACGAGACGATCGTCGCGATCCGGGGACTCGGCAAGGTCTACGAGCCGACGCCGCGGTGGATGCGGCTCCTGGTCCGCACGATGATCTACCAGCCGGTTGTGGCGCTGCAGGACGTGGACGTCGACGTTCCCGCCGGGGGGATCTGCGCGGTGGTGGGCCCAAACGGGGCGGGCAAGACCAGCATGTTCCGCATCCTCGTGGGTCTGACGACGCCCAGCGCCGGGACGGCCCTCGTCGCCGGCTTCGATGCGCACCGAGAATCCCCTCGCGTGCGGCGGCTGGTCGGCTGGATGCCCGCGGAGGACCGCAGCCTCTTCTTGCGGCTCAACTGCTTCGACAACCTTCACTTCCACGGCCGGCTTCACGGGATCGAGCAGCGCTCGCTGCGTCCACGCATCAGCCAGGCGCTCGATCAGGTCGGTCTGGGCGGGCACGAGAAGGTCTCCGCGTTCGGCCTGTCGGCCGGCATGCGGGCACGGCTGCAGCTGGCTCGAGCGCTGCTCACCCGACCCCGGTTGCTCATCCTCGACGAGCCGACCGCATCCGTGGATCCGGTCGGGGCACACGAGCTGCTCGGGCTGATCACGTCGATCGTGCGCGAGCATCGCATGGCGGCGCTGATCAGCTCCCACCGGTTGGAGGAGATCGAGGCGCTGCGGTCGCACGTCGTGCTGCTGGACCGCGGCCGGGTGCGGTTCCAAGGTGACCTCGACGAGCTCCGAGCCCGCTACGACCGCCCGCGCATCGAGTTCGAGTTCTCGAGCAGCAGCGCCGCGGACCTGGCCGGCGTCCTCCTGACCGAGGTGGGCCGGCTGACGCGCCCCACGACCAGGGTCGTGGCCTGCGACCCTCGGCCCGGGGTGACGGTGGGCACGCTCGTGACCCGACTCGGCGCGACACTCACCGCGGACCTGGTTCGCGTCGCAGAGGTGCCGCTGCCGCTGCGAGACGTCCTGGCGAAGATCTACCTGAGCACGCCGTCGGCGGCGGGTGCGTTGCAATGAGGGGCTGGCCCAGGCTGCGACGACTCGCGCGGATGGTGTGGGCCTTCGCCCGGCTGGATGCCACCGAGGACTTCAGCTACCCGATGGCGCTGCTCTTCTACCTGCTGGGCGCGATACTGCCCGCCTTCGTGTACTTCTTCGTGGCCGAGCTCTTCGAGTCCGAAGGCCGGGCCGCCTCCTCGGCTGTGGGGGACTACTACACGTTCCTCGTGATCGGACTGGCGATTGCGGCGCTCCTGCAGAGCGCCATGACCGGCTTCGGCGGTCGCTTGCAGTACGCGCAGGATCGGGGGACGTTCGAGACGCTCCTCGTGGAGCCGGTGCCGTGGACGCTCATACCGCTGCTGATGAACGTCTGGCGGCTCCTGCTCGGCGTGCTCACTGCCAGCCTGCTGCTTGCGGTCGGTGGCCTGCTGGGGGCGGACTACCGCCTGTCTGGACTGGCGACGTTCGCGGGCGTGGTGTTGTTGGGTGTCCTCGCGAGCAGTGCGGTCGGCATTATCTCCGCGAGCCTGCTCGTCCTCGCCAAGCGCTCGGCCCCCGTGCTGTCGCTGTACGGTCTCGCGGCATCGCTGTTCGCCGGCACCTTGTTCCCCATCGACCTGATCCCGGCCTGGCTGCGGTGGATCAGCTTCCTGGTACCACACACCTACGTCATCGCGCTCGGGCGGCGATGGTTCATGGCGGCGCCACCTCAGGACTCCGTGGCGCCGGATCTCGCCGTGACCAGCCTCCTGCTGTTCGTCCTCGTCGCGCTGGGCCTCGGCGTCCCCCTGTTCTCCCGTGCACTGCAGTACTCGCGCAGGACGGGCCTGCTGAGCGGCTACTGAGTCGGCCGGGGCGGGGGGTCGAGTTGTCCGGCGACGGGTCGCGTGGCGTTCGAACTCGGCCGGGGGGGAAGGTCGGCCATCACGCGTACGTCAGCTACGCGCCAGACCCGAGACGCGGGAGGGACCAGGCCCTACGCTCGCGCCTCCCCGGCCGGAGCAGGTCTAGGTGAGGTCGTGAGGCGGATCCTCCTGCTCATCAAGGGGCTGGGCCGCGGCGGAGCCGAGCAGCTCATCCTCAGCGCAGCGCGCTACCTGGACACCGACCGCTTCGCCTACGAGGTGGCGTACCTCCTGCCCCACAAGGACGCCCTCGTCCCCGAGCTGGAAGCAGCCGGTCTGCCGGTGCACTGTCTGGGCGCGGGCGCCACCTGGCCGCTGCGGCTGCGTCGTCTCGTCGCGCAGCGCTCGTTCGACCTGGTGCACCTGCACTCCCCGTTCGCCGCGGTGGGAGCCCGACTCGTGATCGGCTGGCAGGGGCACCCAGCGCTCGTCTCGACCGAGCACATCGTCTGGGGTGCCTACCACCCGCTGACCTACTGGGCGAACGTCGCCACCTTCTTCCGCAACCGACACGTCTTCGCCGTCTCGGAGGACGTGGCTTCCTCGGTCCGGTACCCGGCACCGCTCCGGTTCCTGCCCATGCCGCCCGTCGAGGTGCTCCACCACGGCCTCGACCCCGAGATGCTCGAGGCTTGGAGTGGGCCGAACGGGGTCCGTGACGAGCTGGGGATCCCCCCCGATGCGCCGGTCGTCGGCACGGTCGCCAACTTCAAGGCGCACAAGGGGCACGAGTACCTGCTGGGAGCCGCACTGCGCGTCCGTGATCGGCTCCCCGACGTCCGGTTCGTGCTGGTGGGCCAGGGACCCCTCGAGGGGCAGATCCGCCGCTTGGCGCACGACCTGGGGCTGGAGGGCACCGTGCTGTTCGCCGGGTACCGGGACGACGCGCCACGCGTGGCCGCGGCCTGCGACGTGTTCGCTCTGTCCTCCATCCACGAAGGCCTCTCCATCGCGCTGATCGAGGCGCTGGCAACAGGGACCCCGGCCGTGGTGACGCAGGCAGGTGGCCTGCGGGAGGTTGTCGAGCACGGCGAACAGGGCTTCGTCGTGCCCACACGTGACCCTGACGCCCTGGCCGAGGCGATCCTCACGCTGCTCCATGACGAGGACCTCCGACGGAGGTTCGGGCAGGCGGGCCGCCGACGGGCCGTCAGGTTCGACATCCGGCGGGCCGTGCGTCGCTGGGAAGAGGTCTACGGGCGGGTCCTCGCGTCGAGCGGGGACGATGGCACGTCATCGCCTCGCTGAGAGGGAGGTCGCGGCATGGCGGTGGTCGTCTATCGAGGGCCGCTCGAGCGCTCCAGGCTCGGGTACCTGCTGGAGAGCGCCTCTAGGGCGTACGGCGACGTCCGGTTGATCTGGCTGGTGCCCCCGAAGGTCGGCCTGGCGCGAGGTGGACGAGGCATCGGCGCCGGGTCGACACGCACCACCCAGGACATCGCGGCGTTCGAGCGGTTCCTGCAGGCCAACGGCAAGGTCACGGACTACGTGCTGCTCGACGGTCGTCTCCAGTCCATGCCGACCACGCTCCGACGTCTGCGTCGGCTGGTCGCTGCGCGGGACGCGCCGCTGGTGTGTGTGGGTTTCACCTCCCTGCTCTACGGCAGGGCGGTCCGTGGTCCGCTGGGGCGCGTCGTCTGGTGCCCGAACGGCATCCCGGAGGAGCGGCTGCTGCACCGCGACGGCCCACGTGACCGCGCGTACGTCCGGGCACAGTGGCGGGCGACTGTCACCGGTGCGATGCCGGCGTTGATCGTGACGGTCTCCCACCGGATGTCCGAGCTGATCCAGGCCAGATGGCCGTCGGCGCCGTGCTTCGCCGCTCCCAACTGCGTCCGTGCCGAGGTCTTCCGTCCCTCACCCGGTCACGCTCGCAACCGCGTGACCTACCTCGGGACGGGTGCGCCATGGCAGGGTCTGTCGTACACGTCGGAGGTCTGGGGTCAGCTGGCCCGGCTCCTGCCCGATGTCCGCTTCCGGGTGATCTCCAGGGACGAGCGGACGCGGATCCTGGCGGACCGGGTCCCAGGTTCCTCGATCGAGTTCAGCAGCGCCGAGGAACCCGCGGACGTGGCCCGCCTGCTCTGGGGAGCGCGTCTCGGTTTTCTCGTCAGATCCGAACACGTCGTCAACCGGGTGTCGTACCCCACGAAGTTCGGCGAGTACGTGGCCGCCGGCGTCCCGGTCGTCGCCACGGACGTCGGCTGGGACCTCACCGCGCTCGTCCACGACACCGGGTGCGGTCGGTTGGTGCCGCCGGATGCGAGCCCGGTCGAGACGGCACGTGCCGCCGCGCGGGCGTACGAGGAGGACCTCGCTCCCGGTTGTGACGCGGCTGCACGCGCGCTCGACCGGGACCTGTGGGTGGACCGGCTCGCGGCTCGGTTCCCGACCTGACGTGCGAGAGCTCCGGCAAGCAGGGACCCACGGTTGGCACGCCGACCTGGTCGCCACGACCCGTGGCAGCGCCGCCGTGGAGCGGGCGGTTCAGGTCGCGGCGCCGACCGACCCTAATCGTCGGCGACCTCGCGTCCACGTCGCCCCGCCCCGGCTTCCACCCAGGAGCGTAGAGCGTTGCGCCTGCTGTACCTGATCGATTCCCTCGGCAGGGGAGGGGCCGAGAGCTCCCTCGTCGCGCTCGCCCCCGCCTTCCTGGACAGGGGCCTGGCGCTGGAGGTCGCCTACCTCGGGGAGCGTGACGACCTTCGCCGCCAGCTGGAGGATGCAGGCGTCCCCGTCGTGTCGCTCGCCGGTCCTGGCGGACGCCCCGGCTGGATACGCCGGGCCCGACGGCTGATCGCGGCCCGCCGCCCCGACCTGGTCCACACCACGCTGTTCGAGGCGGACATCGTCGGACGGTGCGCCGCGAGAGCAGCGGGTGTGCGCGTGGTCTCGAGCCTCGTGACGGAGATCTACGGGCCGGACCACCGCGCGGACCCGCGGTTGCACGCCGCTCGGGTCGCCTCGGCGTGGGCAGTCGACGCCCTCACCGCGCGACTCGTGGCGCGCTTCCACGCGATCTCCCACCACGTGGCCGACGTCATGGGCCCTCGACTGCGGATCCCACGCGACCGCATCGACGTCGTGCCACGCGGACGCGATCCCGGCAGGCTCGGGGAGCCGAGCTCCGAGCGCCGCGCCCGGGCTCGCAGAGCGATCGGAGCCGGCGGTACCACGCCGGTCGTGCTGGCCGTGGCCCGTCACGAGTACCAGAAGGGTCTCGACCTGCTCGTCGACGCCTTCACCACCGTGGTGCGCACCATGCCGGAGGCGCGTCTCGTCGTGGCCGGGCGCGAAGGGGCCCAGAGCGCTGATCTGCGTGCGGCGGTGGCCCGCGCCGGGACCGCACGGGCCGTTCGGTTCCTGGGGGTACGCGACGACGTCGCGGATCTGCTCTGCGCCGCGGACGTCTTCGCATGCCCCTCTCGGTGGGAGGGTCTGTCCGGGGCAGTAGTCGAGGCCATGGCTATGGGCACGCCCATCGTGGCCAGCGACATCCCGCCAGTGAGGGAGGCGCTAGGGGGCGAGAGCAACGCCCGGCTCGTCCCACACGGCAGGCCGGACGCGCTCGCCCAAGCGGTTCTTGCCACGCTGAACGATCCGCGGGACGCCCAACAGCGCGCGCGGCGCGCTCGGGCCCGGTTCTCCAAGCACTTCACCATCGACGCCGTGGCCGACAGGATGCTCGAGTTCTACCGGCGGGCTGCCACATCAGCGCCAACGAGACCACCGACGGGGCGCGGCCGCGCGTAGCGGACCGCGGGTTCGCGCCGCCGTGCTCTCCGTCGCCGTCCGCCGGGCTCGCTGGTCGTTCAGTTCCCGTTGCCGACCGACGACCGCTGTCGCCAGTGCCGCGCGATCACGTGCGCCCACGCGGCCGCGCGAGGTCCCGCGAGCGAGGCGAGCCACGCGGCGAGGTTCGCCCGGTCGAAGGGTGCCACCCGCAGCGAGCGGCTCGTCGCTGCCACGGCCGCCAACCACCGACCCCCGGCGAGCTCGTAGGTGCCCATGGTGCGCAGGTAGTGCGCGTGCCGCTCGGGGTGGAGCCGGAACGTCGAGCGGTGCTTGGTCTCGGTGTGCCGCATCCCCTCGGCGAGCGACAGCGCACGCGTGGACAGGTGCCCTCCCGCGTGGAGCGACTTGCGGTACGTGACCCGGGGGATCCCCTGGATCGACGCGACCGCGTTGAGCCGGAGGAAGAGGTCGTCGTGTTCCCAGGCTGGGATGTCGGCGTCCCAGCCTCCGATCGATCGGAGCAGCCCGGTCGGGGCGACCAGTGTGTTGTGCGTCTGGAAGCTGCCGTCGAGGTCGTCCTCCAGGAAGAAGTGGCGACCGAGCTCGGAAGTGACCGGCAACCGGACGCTGAGCACGTGCCCCTCGCCGTCGGTGATCTCGATGCCCGACAGTGCGCAGACGGGTGGCGGTAGCGACGACCTCCGAGCCCCGCGGAGCGACACCTCGAGCATGTCAGGTGTGAGCACATCGTCGTCGTCGAGGAACGTGACCCAGCGCGCCGTGGCCGCCGCGAGCCCGAGGTTGCGGCTCTCGGACACCCCTCTGGGGCGTTCCTGCCGCAGGATGCGGATGCGGGGATCCGGCGGGACCGTGACGGGTACGACCGACGCGTCGTCGACGACGATCACCTCGATCGAATGCAGCGTCTGCGCGAGCGCGCTGCGGAGCGCACGTGGGAACGCATCCTGCCGATCGCAGGTGGTGATGACGACGGCGACATCAGGGGACGTCACGACTCTCCGCCACTCGTGCGAACCACGCAACGCGATCGCGCGTCGTGATGGTCGAGGAGACCGATCGGGAGGCCCCGCGGCGAGCCGCATGGTACCTCCGCTGAGGGCTGGAGGAGGGTCCGCGGCGGTCGGATCTCGCGGCCGCGGTCGTTCGCCACGGACCATGACGAGCTACGACGTTGACAGGTGCGCAGGTACCGCATCCGGGGGAAGGGCCTGCGTTCGTCGATGGCGAATCTGGTTCATGACGCACGAGCCCGGGCGTCGCTGCCGTGGCGCTCCTGTTCGTGGATGGTGCTCGCGTTCTCGGTGGCGGGAGGACCAGCTGCCGGCAGCAGGAGGCGAGAACGTGGGTCGGTGCCGTTGGCCACCTCGCGGCAGCCTTGGGCTCACTCTCGCCGTGATGGCCGCGGCGGTCGTCGGGGTCACGGGTCCCGCAGCTGCGGTGGCGCCTGTGCACCGGGT
>DASZZX010000105.1:0-4801 GCA_036260415.1 Nitriliruptorales bacterium | reverse complement strand
GCGTCGAGCGCCTGGACGCGCGCCGTGGCCGCTGCGACGGCCTCCTGGGTCGCGCCCGCCAGCTCCTCCTCCAGCCGCCGGGTGAGGACCTCGATGGTCGCCTCGCGGATGCGCGTGCGTTCGCGCGCCAGCACGCCGACGCGCCGGTAGATGTCGATGTCGAGCAGGCGTACGAGCAGGTCCTGCCGGTCCTTGGGTCGCGCGTGCAGGAACTCCTGGAACTCGCCCTGCGGCAGGACCACGCAGCGGCAGAAGTGCTCGAACGTGAGCCCCAGGAGCGACTCCACCGCGGCCGTCAGCTCCTTCTCATTGCCCGCCAGCGTCGTACCGGCTGCGTCCTGCAGCCGCGCCTCCCGGGTGGTCGCCCCTCCAGCGGCGGTCCGCCGCACCAGCCGAACCGCCGTGTAGCGCCCGCCACGGACGCCGAACTCCAGGCTCACGCGGGCCTCGACCCTGCCGTGGCTGATCACCGGGGCCACCAGGCGCCGGTCGCCGTAGCGGGGCACCGACCCGTACAAACAGAAGATCAGGGCGTCCAGCAGGCTGGACTTGCCGCTGCCGGTCGCTCCCGTCAGCGCGAACAGCTCCGCGCCGTCGAAGTCCACCTCCGCACGCTCCCGGAAGGACGCGAAGCCTTCGAGCTCAAGCCGGATCGGGCGCATGGGCCTCCTCGAGCAGCTCGTGGAACAGCGAACGCAGGGCACCGTCGTCGGCGCCGCGCTCGGCGAGGTAGTCGGCGAACAGCTCGTCCGGGGAGCGCTGCAGGCTGGTCAGCGACCAGCCGCCGTCCGCGGTGGGACCACGCTCGCGCGCGGCGAGGGCGACGTCGACCGCGTTGGGGAAGCGAGCTCGTACCTCGTCGGCCAGGCCGGGTCGGGGCGGCTCGTCCAGGACGATGCGCAGGTGGTCGTCGTCGAGGTCGTCCCACGCGGCGAGCCGTTCGAGGGTCCCGCGCAGCGTCCTCAGCCGCCGTCCCTCGGTCAGCGGCACCCGGCGTGCGGCGGCGGGCGTGCCCGGCGCGGCGTCCACCACGAGCACGACCTTCTCGCCGGGGGCCTCCCCGAAGTCCAGCTGCAGGGGCGAACCCGAGTACCAGATCGGGCACGCGCCCGCGACCCGCTGCGGGCGGTGCAGGTGGCCCAGCGCGACGTAATGCACGGTGGGGGGGAAGATCTGTGCCGGCACGTGGTAGTCGAAGATCGTGTGCGCGGCCCGCTCGCCGCCGCCCAACTGGCCGCCCACCACGGTCAGGTGCGCGACGAGCAGGTTGACCGTGTCCTCCCCGAAGCTCCCGGTCAGCGCCGCCACGATCTCGCGGCAGCGAGCCGCGTAGCTGGCGGCGTGCTCGTCGGCATCGAGCGCCATCACGTCGTCGGCCTTCACGATCGTGCGCTGTGAGAGGAACGGCAGCAGCGCGACGCGCGCCACCTCCCCGGAGCGGGTGGTGAGGTCGATGACGCCGCCGTCGTCGGGGCGCGCCAGCCACGCGCCGGCATGCACGCGGGTGAGGTGAAGCAGCGGGCGGACCGCCTCGAGCCGCCTCGGGTGGTCGTGGTTGCCGGCGATCACGACCACGTGCGCCCCGCTCGCCGCGAGGTCCAGGAGCGCGCGGTAGACGATCTGCTCCGCCTCGGGTGTGGGGGCGGCGGTGTCGAACAGGTCGCCCGCCACCACCACCAGGTCGACGACCTCGTCCGCCGCGACCTTGGCGATCTCAGCCAGCACCGCGCGGTGCTCGTCCGCGCGGCTGCGTCCGCGGATCGTGCGTCCGACGTGCCAGTCGGAGGTGTGCAGGATCCTCATGCCTGGCCCTTGCCCGAGGCGCTGTCCCCGAGGGTCGCAGACCCTGTGCCCGCGGCCCTCTCCCGGAGGGTTCGCAGGCCCCTGCCCGCGGCCCTGTCCCGGAGAGGTCGCAGGCTACGTGCCGGGTGCGACGGTGCCGGCCTGCCCCTCCGTGGTGACGGGTCCGTGGCGGCGACGTTGAGCCGCGCCGGTCGACCATCGCCGGCGACCCACCGCGTCCGTCCGCGGACGCGTCAGAACGGCAGGCCGCTGTCGGCATCCGCTCCGGTCAGCCCTTCGAACGGGTCGGCCGGCCGGCCGTCGCCCTCCGGCGGCGCGCCGGCCTCGCCGGGGCGTGTCGCCCAGGCAGGGAACGGGAACTCGACCACCAGGGGGACCGGCAGCTCCGGCTGTGACAGCAGCATGGTGCCCGGCTTGACGATGGTGGCGCGCTGGCGGTGGGCGGTCGGCAGGAAGCCGTACTCGTCACGCGACGCCTCCGCGCTGTCCAGGCGCCCGACCACGCGGATGGCGGAGTTGGCGATCACCCGGCGCTCCACCTCGCTGGCGGTCTGCTGCGCCCCGATCAGGATGATCCCGAGGGAGCGGCCGCGCTCGGCCACGTCCAGCAGGATCTCCTTGATCGGGCTGGACCCTTCGCGCGGCGCGTACTTGTTCAGCTCGTCGAGCACCACGAGCAGCAGCGGCTTGGCAAGGCCCGAGCGCTCCTTGTCGTCGAACGCCCGCCGGAGCACCACGCCGACCACGAAGCGCTTGGCGCGGTCGTTGAGGTTGTGGATGTCCACGACCGTCAGCTGCGCGTCGCGCGAGATGCGGTGACGCTCCGGTCGCGCGACGTCGCCGCGGATCAGGTGCTCCACGTGGCGGACCGCGGCGTGCAGCCGGCGCTGGAACGCCCCGACGGTCCCCGAGGTGATGGCACGCCCGGCCCACTCCCAGCTGGTCGACTCGTCCTCCACCCGGTCGGAGACCAGGTCGACCAGCCCACGGAACGTGCGGATCTGACGCCCGCCGACCGCCACGGCCCCGTCGCCGGCCGCCACTCCCTCGCGCTTCAGCCGCGCCGCCACGTTGTGCACGATCGTCGTGTACTGCTGGCGGTCGTCCTGCGAGTCGGCGAACAGGAAAGGCAGCAGCTCCTCCTCGCAGAACTCCTGCAGCGTCCAGAAGTAGGAGGTCACGCCGTGCGTGCGGGTGCCCGTGTCGGGCACGGCGGTGGCTGCTCCCCGGCGCGGCGGCGCCCAGATGTCGACGCTGCGGAACGGCGCCGGCTCCAGGCCGAGCCGGCGGTAGCGGTCACGCTGGTGGTCGTCCAGCGCGAGGTTCGGCCGGTCCAGGAACAGCAGATCCTCACCTTTGACGTTGAACACCAACGCTCTGGTGTTGAGTGCCTCGCCGGCCAGCACACCCGAGGTGAACAGGCTGTGCAGCAGGAACGTGGCGTACGACGTCTTGGTCGCGACCCCCGACACGCCGCTGATGTTGACGTGCGCGCCACGCGTGCCGTCGAGGAACTCTAGGTTGACGTACAGCGGCTCCTCCTCGCGGGACAGCCCGGCCGGCAGACGCCGGTCCATGCCGTCGAAGAACAGCGCCTGGTCGCGTTCGGCGCCCTCGGCGCGGCGCACCTCCTGACCGGGCAACGGCGGGACGAACACCTCGGGCTCGAAGCGCGTGGCGAGCACCTGCGCCGCCTCGCAGATCCCTGCCGGCAGGACGCCGTCCTCGATCAGGAACACGTCGCTGTCGAAACGAGCACCCTCGTGGCGCGCCCGAACCTGAGCCACCACGCCGTAGATCCTCACGATCCCGCGGCCGGGAGGTCGCCGTTCGAGCGCCACCACGTCGTCCAGTTGGAGGAAGCGGCCCTCGGCGACCGCCACCCAGAACTCCAGGGGGGTGGCGTCCTCGGTCCCGATGACCCGGCCGACCGCTCCCGCTCGCACACGCCGCTCCCTCGTGGGGGGTGGCAGCGTAACGGCGCACGGCGACGTGCGGCCCTCGCCGAGAACTGGACCGATCCCCGACACGGGCTCAAGGACGGGGACCGGCCGGCCGATGTTCAGTGACGGCACGAACCGTCACCTACTGCGGGGGGAGCAGCCGGTCCGTTCCGCCAGCGACAACGGCAAACCCGCCGCGAGGCGGGGGCGCAAAGCCCACGGGACCCACGCGGTCGGCCGGGCTACCGAACGGGAACGGACCGGAGCCTCACATGCAGACCGGTGACGCCGCTGTGGCGCGGTTGAGCCGCGCGGGCGTCGGTCCGGTCCGTCCGTCACGCACCACCTCCGCGCCGCACCGGGCGACGACGGCGCGGTACGGCTCTCCTGCGGCCTCGACGTCGGTGACCACGTCTCCCACGACCTGGCGGGGTCTCGCCGGTCGCGGCGACCGTGGCCGTGCGCCTCTTCCTGCCGACGGCGATGTGCCGGACGGTCTCACCGCTGCCGCCGCGGGCGGTCGGCTGGGAGCACCAGGTGCTCTCAGCCGACGGGAGCCGGCCGTCGGCGGGGCGGTGGCGTCGATCGACGCGTAGGACCGTCCGGCACACCGTCGCCTCCGGCACACGATGGGGCGCGACACCCCCCCGCCGCACGCCCCGCGACTCTCGTGCCGCGCGCCCCGCAGTGCTAGCGTCGCGCAGGCAACACCCGCCGCGCGCACCCTGCGGGCCTCCGTACCGAGTCCTCTCCGAGTCCCCTCCGTGCCGAAGCCACGCGACGCGCGCTCTCACCAGAAGGACGCAGCAGATGCCAGAGGGAACGGTCAAGTGGTTCAACCCCGACAAGGGGTACGGCTTCATCCAGCCGGACGACGGCGGGGAGGACCTCTTCGTCCACTTCACAGCCATCCAGGCGACGGGCTACCGGACGCTCAACGAGGGCCAGAAGGTCAGCTTCGAGGTGACCCAGGGCCAGAAGGGTCCACAAGCCAGCAACGTGACGCCGCGCTGAACCGCTGAGCGCCGTGGACGGTCGCGGTCGGCACCGTCGAG
>DASZZX010000104.1:0-7413 GCA_036260415.1 Nitriliruptorales bacterium | reverse complement strand
CGGACCTCCGGGCGGCACCGCCCGGTGCCCAGCCCGGTGCACGGGGCGTCCACCAGCACGGCGTCGTAACCGTCGGAGACCGGCGGGTCGGTCGCGTCGCCCACCACCACCTGGACCGGCACGCCGACACGCGCGGCGGTGTCCTCGATCAAGCGCGCGCGGTGGGGGTGGAGCTCGACCGCGGTCACCTCCCCGGTCGGGCCAACCAGCGCGGCGAGGTGGGTCGACTTCCCACCAGGGCCGGCGCACATGTCGAGGACCCGGTCCCCTGACCGCACGCGCGTGGCGTGCGCCACCAGCATGGACGCCTCGTCCTGGGGCAGCGCGCGCCCCGCGGTGACCGCTGCGAGCCGGCGAGGATCGGCACCGGGCGCGTGCACCGCCTCCGGGGCGAGCTGACCGGGCGTCGCGTCGATCCCCTCGGCGTGCAGCTCGGCGAGCAACGCCGCTCGATCGGCGGTGGCGCGCAGGGTGAGGCCGGGCGGGCGGTTGTCGCCCTCCAGCGCCGCTCTCGCCTCGCCGCCCAGGCGGTCACGGAGCTCGGTCACGATCCACGCCGGGTGGGCGGTCGTCAGCACCAGGTGCCCGACGGGATCGTCGGCCTCCGCCGGCCACGGCAGGTCGCTCACCCGCCGTGCGAGTGCGCGCAGGACGCCGTTGACGAAGCCGGCCGCGCCACGCGCACGCCGGCCCGGCACCGCCCCGCGTGCGAGCGCCACCGCGGTCGACACGGCCGCCCGGGGCGGGACGTCCGTGCGCAGCAGCTGCAGCGCACCCAACCGAAGGACCCGGCGCAGGACCGGCTCGACGTCGGCCAGGTCGCGGTCGATCACGTGCGCGAGCGCCCAGTCCAGCGTCCCCTCCCAGCGCAAGGTGTCGTACGCGAGGTGGCTGGCGAGGGCGCGGTCGCGAGCGTCCGCGAGGTCGGCGACGGCCACGGGCACCGCCAGGTTGCTGTACGCGTCGCGTTCGTCAACGGCGGTCAGCGCGTCCAGCGCGGCGCGGCGTGCGGCGACGCCCGGGCCGGCCACTCAGGCTCCCAGGCGCTCGCCCGGCTGCGGGCGGTAGACGTTGACGAACGCCCGCGCGTCCATGCGCGCCCTCCCGGCCGGCTGAACTTCGACGAGGACGACCGCGCCGTCGCGCGCGGCGACCACCGGACCCGTGCCCTCGGCCCACAGCAGCTCCCCCGGCACCCCGGCACCCTCGGTGGTGCGCGCCCGCCAGACCTTCAGACGCTCCCCGCGGAAGACGGTGTGGGCGCCCGGCGAGGGGTTGGCGGCACGGACCAGGTCGACGATCGTGCGTGCCGGTGACTCCCAGTCGATGGCGACGTCCTCGGGACGGACCTTCGGGGCGTAGGTGACCCCCACCTCGGGCTGAGGGGTGGGGGTCGCGCCGTCGCACAGCCGCCGGAGGCCGCGGACCAGCACCGGCGCCCCGATCACCGCCAGCCGCTCCGCCAGCTCGCCCGCGGTCTCGTCGGCTGCCACCTGCACCGTCACCTGGTCGAGGATCGGGCCGGTGTCCATGCCGGCGTCGAGCACGAAGGTCGTGACCCCGGTGGTGCGGTCGCCGGCACGCAGCGCGTGCTGCACCGGCGCGGCGCCGCGCCAGCGCGGCAGCAGCGAGAAGTGCAGGTTCACGTAGCGCTGCTCGGCGACCGCCAGCAGGCGCTCCGGCAGGATCGACCCGTAGGCCACGACCGCGACGGCGTCCAGCTCGAGAGCGCCCAACCGGTCCGCGACCTCCACCGGACGGGTCGGCTGCAGCAGCGGGAGACCCCGCTGCTCGGCCGCGACCTTCACCGGCGGGGCGACCGGGCGCCCCGAGCGCCCGCGCGGCCGGTCCGGGTTGGTGACGACCGCGACCACCTCGACGTCGTCGGCGACAGCGAGCGCCTCCAGCGACGGCACCGCGACCGGTGGGGTGCCGAAGAAGGCGACGCGCAGGGGGCGGCGCACCGGCGCCCCGTCAGGCCTCGCGCCGACCGAGCAGGAACCCACTCGGCTGGGAGGCGACCGGCGCGTCGATGCCGTGCTCGAGGCGGAACTCGCGCATGCGGCTCATCGCTTCGCGTCGGTCGTGCCGGGCGAGATGATCGATGAAGAGGATGCCGTCCAGATGGTCCACCTCGTGCAGGAACACCCGTGCCCGCAGCCCCTCGACCGTGCTGAGGTGTTCCTCGCCGTCCAGGTCGCGGTGACGGACCCGCGCCCGTAGCGGTCGCTGCAAGGGGTAGAACAGCCCCGGGAAGGACAGGCAGCCCTCGTCGCCTTCCTGCATCTCCTCCGATGTCTCCTCCACCACCGGGTTGACCACGGTGCCGCTGTCGTCCTCGACGCTCCAGGTGAACAGCCGCTTGAGGATGCCGACCTGGTTGGCGGCCAGCCCGGCGCCGGCCGCCTCCCGCATCGCGGTGTGCATGTCGTCGGCGAGGCGGCGCAAGCGCGCGTCGAAGTCGACGACCTCACGCGCGTGCTGACGCAGTACGGGGTCGCCGAAGACACGGATCTCGAGGGGAGCCACGGATCTCCTCGGCGGGCGTGCCGCACAGGCTACCGACGGCGTGCGGCGCCATGGATCGTCATGCCCGGTGGCGACCGTCTACGGTCGCGGGTGTCCGACGATCGTCTGCAGCGGCCGCGACCCGTCCGGCCAGGCGATCTCGGGCTCGACGATCTCCTCGACGCAGCGCGCGAACAGGCGGGCGCTGTGCAGGGCAGACGTGCCCAGGAGCGAGCGCTGCGCGGGTGAGAGCGGCAGCGCGTCGAGCGTGCGGTCCAGGTCGTCACGGTGGTGGGGATCGAGCTCGGCGTGGGCCATCAGAGTGCGGAAGGCCGCCCGGTCGTAGCCGGTGCGCGCCGCCAGGACCTCGATCTCGTCACGCCGGGGCGGGTAGCCCTCGAGCAGTGCCATGTACCCCAGCAGCGCGACGGGGTGGTAGTGCAGGACCCAGTAGTACTGCGCCCCGATCAGCGCCGCGACGGTCGCGGAGGGCGGTCGCGACAGGATCGCGGCCCGGTCGATCCCCAGCGTCTCCAGATCCTCCAGCAGCCACTCGTCGTGGTCGCGTTCCTCCGGTATGTGCTCCTCGAGGTACCGCGCCACGCCGTCGGCCACCGGGTCACGGTCTGACCCCGCCGTGGCCTGTCGGACGGCCGCCTCCATGAGGGGGACGCTGGCGCGCACGATGCAGTGGGAGGTGAACAGGTACTCGGGGTAGAGGTCGGCCACACGTGGGTGGCCGAGGAACCGCCGCCCCGCCGCCCTCACGACAGGCAGCAGGAACTCCAGCTTCCGGCGCAGGCGTTCGCTCTCCACGCGGAGGCGTCCTCTCCCGGCCCGCGGGCGGCGTGACGAGACGCGGTCAGAACAAGCAGACGGTCCCGCCCATGGACGTGCGGCCGATGACCAGCCGGTGCTCGCAGCCCTCGTCGTAGAGACGGGCAACCACCGACAGCTCGTCGTAGGACATGTCGGCGAGCACGTCGATAAGCTCCCGGGGGAAGACCTCCAGGTCCACCCCCTGCTCCTTCAGGATGCGCTCGGGATCGCTGAGGAACGACCTCCGGAGCGCCGGCCGGTTGATGGTCTTCAGCACCGCATCGAGCTGGTCCATTATCTCAGGGCTGGCGCCCAGGTCCTGGTCCTGCTCCACAGGTCATCCTTCCGGCGACGGGCGGCGACACCATAGTCGCCGGCCCGCCAGCCGCACCATTGCCAATCACCCCCCGTCACGGACAGAATGCGGCGGGTACATCCCGGCACCCCTCGCGCTGCCTCGCATGCGGAGGCCCGCCGATCACGCTCGGTGGCGCGTTGCCGGGGTGGCCCACCGGCCGCAGACGCCGTTGGCGAGGGCGAGGCGTGGATACGCAGGAAGCCCGCAAGGTCGTGACCGTGGTGTTCTCCGACGTCGTCGGCTCCACGGTGCTCGGCGACGAGCTCGACCCCGAGTCCTTGCGCCGCCTGATGTCGCGCTACTTCCAAGAGATGAAGGTGGTGCTCGAACGGCACGGCGGAAGCGTCGAGAAGTTCATCGGCGACGCGGTGATGGCCGTGTTCGGCGTCCCGCGCGTCCACGAGGACGACGCGCTGCGGGCGGTGCGGGCGGCGGTCGAGATGCGCGAGCGGCTCAACGCCCTCAACGAGGAGCTGCAGGCGTCGTGGGGAACGAGCATCGTCACCCGGACAGGGGTGAACACCGGAGAGGTGGTGGCCGGCGATCCGGGCCGGGGAGGGTCCTTCGTGGCCGGGGACCCGGTCAACGTGGCGGCCAGGCTGCAGCAGTCGGCGTCGCCCGGGGAGATCATGATCGGCGAAGCCACCTACCGGCTGGTCCGCGGGGCGGTCACCGCCGAGCGGCTCCCTCCACTCACGGTCAAGGGGAAGGCCGAGGCGCTGCAGGCGTGGAGGGTGTTCAGCGTGACGCCCGACGTACCCGGGTGGAGCCGCCGGCTGGACTCCTCGCTCGTCGGCCGCGACCGTGAGTTGGAGCTGCTATGGGAGGAGTTCGACCGGACGGTACGCGCCCCCGGGTGCCAGCTGGTGACTCTTCTTGGCCCGGCTGGGGTCGGGAAGTCACGCTTGGCCAACGAGTTCCTCGAACAGGTGGGTGACGTCGCGCAGCGCTTCGAGGGTCGCTGCCTCCCGTACGGTGAGGGACTCACCTTCCGACCCGTGGTCGAGGTGCTGCGCGACGCGGCCGGCATCAAGGAGGGCGACTCACCGGAGGAGGCCCGCGTCCGGCTGACGGAGCTCCTGCCGGCCGGGGAGGAGTGGACGCCCGTCGCGGACCGGCTGGCACCGCTGCTGCGCCTGGCCGAGACCACCCCCGGCATCCAGGAGACGTTCTGGGCTGTGCGCAAGCTGCTCGAGGCCCTGGCCGCGGCACGGCCGCTGGTGGTCGTATTCGACGACATCCACTGGGGGGAGCCCACGTTCCTCGACCTCCTCGACTACCTCGTCGACTGGATCCGGGACGTCCCCGTCCTGCTGCTCTGCCTAGCACGCCCCGAGCTGCTCGAGGCGCGTCCCACACTGGCGGCCGCCAGGGCGAACACGTCAGTGATCCCTCTCCGCCCGCTCAACGAACCAGAGGTGGACGGGCTGATCGTCAACCTGGTGGGCGGCGCCGACCTGCCGAGCGAGGCCAAGACCCGGATCGCGGAGCAGGCCGAGGGCAACCCCCTGTTCGTGGAGGAGATGCTGCGCATGCTGGTCGACGACGGACTGCTCCGTCGCGACGGTGGGCAGTGGGCGGTGGCGGGGGACCTCTCCCACGTCCCGGTCCCGCCCACGATCCATGCTGTGCTGACGGCACGTCTGGACCGTCTGGACCCGGGGGAGCGCGCGGTCATCGCGCGCGCCGCCGTGTTGGGACGCGTGTTCTGGTGGGCAGCGGTCGCGGAACTGGCGCCTGAAGAGCTGCGGCCGCACGTGGGCAGCCACCTGCAGTCGCTTGTCCGCAAGGAGCTCATCCGGCCCGACAGGTCGGACATCCGGGGCGAGGACGTCTATCGGTTCACCCACGTGCTGATGTGGGACGCCGCCTACGAGGGCCTGCCCACGGCCGTGCGCGCAGACCTGCACGAGCGCGCGGCCGACTGGGTCGAGGCGCGGCTGCGCGACCGAGCCGGGGACGACGAGGAGATCCTGGGCCACCATCTCGAGCAGGCTCACCGCGCGCTGCTGGAGCTGGGCCCGCCGAGCGAGCGGGCGCGCAGGTTGGGGACGCGGGCAGGGGCCGCGCTCGGTTCCGCGGGCCGGCGAGCCTACGACCGGGGGGACATGCCGGGTGCCGTGAGCCTGCTGTCACGTGCGATCGCGGTCCTCCCGCCGGAGGATCCTGCGCGCCATGGGCTGCTGCCGCCGCTCGCCTTCGCCCTGCTGGAGACGGGCGACTTCTCCAGGCTTCAGGTGGCCGTGGCGGAGACCAACGAGGCTGCCGCGGCCTCCGGCGACCCCGGCCTGAAAGCCCACGCCGTCATCCTGGGGCTGTGGATCCGGCTGTTCACCGATCCGGAGGGGTGGGCGGAGGAGGCCGAGCGGGAGGCCACTCGGGCCACCGCGATCTTCGAACGGCTGGGCGACGAGCGCGGCCTGGCGGGGGGGTGGGCGCTGCTCGGTCTGGTGCACACCCTGAAGGCCGAGTTCGGGGATGCCGAGGAGGCATTGGAGCAGGCGATCGCGCACGCCCACGCCGCCCGCGACCTTCGGGACGAGCTGGAACACCTGTCGTGGGTGCCGCTCACCGTCTGGGCCGGACCCACCCCCGCGGACGAGGGGCTGCGGCGTTGCGAAGAGTTGCTGGAGCGGGCGAGCGGCGACCGCAAGGCGATGTCCAGCGCGCTGTTCATTCAGGGCGGGTTCGAAGCCCTGCTTGGCCGTTTCGAGGCGGCTCGCGCGAGGACGGCACGAGCGCGAGAACTCCTCCGCGAGATCGCGCTCACCGTGTGGGAGGCGGGGCCGTTGACCCAGATCGCGGGCTGGGTGGAGCTGCTGGCCGACGACCCCGGCGCGGCCGAGCGGGAGCTGCGGTGGGGCGTCACGACCTTGAACGAGATCGGGGAGTTCTCCTGGCTGTCCACCACCGCGGCGCTCCTCGCCGAGGCCCTGTACGCGCAGGGGCGCTACCAGGAGACCGACGAGCTTGTCGAGACCAGCCGCGAGGCGGCCGCCAGCGACGACGCCTACTCGCAGGTGCTGTGGCGCAGCGTCTGGGCGAAGGTCCTGGCGCGGCGAGGCGACGCCGATGGGGCGCGCAGCGTGGCCCGGGAGGCAGTGGCGCTGACCGAGCCGACCCAGTTCCCGATGCTCCGCGTCCACGCGCTGCACGGCCTCGCCGAGGTGGTGGCCGTGACCGGCCGGCCGCAGGAGGCGGTACCAGCCCTGCAGGAGGCCATCCGGCTGGCGGACGCGAAGAGCGACGTGGTCCACGCGCGCAGGGGCCGCAGGCTGCTGGAGGAGTTGTCGAGCGAGGCGGCTGACCCCGATCGATGACCCCTACAGCACGTCGACCGGGTCGACGTCGACCCGCACGTCGAGGCCGTCGCGGCTCCACGCCGCGCGCAGCGGTCGCAGCACAGTCAGCGTGGCGCCGCGGTCGGCGCTCTTGATCAGCAGTCCGCTGCGGTTGCCGGCGGGACGGGGACCCAGCAGGGCGTCGGCCTGCGGCAGCGCCGCCGACAGCTCTCGCACCACCTGCTCGACCCCGACCCCGACGTCCAGGCGGACGGCGTGGGCGGCCGGCGGGAAACGCAGCTCGGCGCGCCGTGGCAGCTCGGCGCGCCAGAAGCCGCCGGGATCCCATCCCACCAGCGCCTGGACCGCGTGGTGGCCCGGATCACGGGTCTGGACGACCACCGCGGCCTCGCCGACCAGCGACCCGCGCCCGCCGGGGACGTGGCC
>DASZZX010000103.1:0-12875 GCA_036260415.1 Nitriliruptorales bacterium | reverse complement strand
GGACAGCAGGCGACGAGCGGCGCACCCGTTTGCGGCAGCGGCGCGACGTCGCCTGTGGGGGCGCGGTCCGGGCGGGTGTCGCCCTGGGCCGTCGTCGGAAGTTGCAGACGGTCCCAGCCTCGCTGTTCGACGTACGTGTGGAGGACGTCGCGGATGTGCTCCACGCCGTCGACGGCCACGTCGGAGCGGGACTCGGATGGGGGCCCGCGGTGGGTCATGGACCTGCTCCGTTCGCACCGTTCCCCGTCACGTCCCCGCTCTGCCGCCGACGCTGATCGGCACGATGGGTGGCCGCGGTTGGCGGTGGTTGCGCCGTTGACGTGCAGTTGCGGGTAGGGAGTCACCCGCAGGACCCGTCCGGTGTGACAGCAGTTTCGCTGGGTGCACGCCGCATCGCGCTGGGCGTGCGGACGCGGCGACACGTTCGCGAGGATCAGCGGCCCGCCTTGGCGCCGGCACCGCTTCCGGGGGCGTTGCGTTGCTGTGGGATGCTGTGCGCGGGTCATGCCCGTCGGTGGGCGCGGTTGGTGGCCTGCTGGGGTGGGTGGAGAACGGTCCAGGCGACCTGTCGGGCTTGGGTGAGGGTGTGGGTGCGTTTGATGCAGCGACGGTCGATCATCAGCAGCCACGGGGGGTCACCGTGGATGCGGAAGATGATGACCCGGCCGGTGGCGTCGGTGTAGTCGCCGTGGCGGTCTCTGGCGACGGTGATTTCGGGGGTGGACAGCCGCTGGTCGGTGACGGTCGTGGGTGACGTCCCATCCGTGGTGTAACAGCGACACGGACGTAGGTTCCTGAGAGAGCTACCAACTCGATCAGGAGTACGCCCGTGTCCATACCGAGACTAACCGCCACCGAGAAGGTCCGATCCGACATCGACGCGCTGTTCGCAGATCCCGAGCGTGAGCTGGGTGAGATCCTCGAGACCGTCGCGCAGCTCAGCGTCCGGCTGGTGTTCCAGGCGGCGCTGGAGGCCGAGGTCACCGAGTTCCTCGGCCGGGACCGGTATGCCCGCGGCGACCGCGCCCGCGAAGGCCACCGCAACGGCTACGCGCCCACGACGATCAAGACGACCGCCGGGCCGATCACGCTGTCGCGCCCGAAGGTCCGCGGCTCGCTGGAGAAGTTCGCCTCGCGGCTGCTGGGCAAGCACGTCACCCGCACCAACGCGCTCGAGAGCCTGGTCATCTCCGGTTGGGTCCGTGGACTGTCCGATCGCGACATCGAAGCGGCACTGCGCGAGACGTTGGGCCCGGACGCGACGGTGTCCAAGTCGACGGTGAGCCGCATCTGCGAGCAGATCAAGGACGAGTTCGACGCGTGGCGCACCCGCGACCTGTCCGACGTCGAGCTCGACTACCTGTTCGTCGACGCCAGCCACTTCAAGATGCACGACGGTGCCGGCTCGGAGCCGGTGCTGGTCGCCTACGGCATCACCACCGAAGGCAACCCGATCTTCGTGCATCTGGACGGTGTGTCGGCCGAGTCCATCGACGCGTGCGTGGGCTTCCTCGAGTCGATCGTCGCGCGTGGGCTGGCCGTGCCGCCGGTGCTGACGGTCTCGGACGGGGCGCCGGGGCTGTGCGCCGCGCTCGATCAGGTGTTCCCGCACGCGCGCCGGCAGCGGTGTCTGATCCACCGCGCTCGCAACGTGCTGGCCAAGGTCTCCGAGATCGACCGTGACGCCGTCCGGGCCGACTTCTGGGAGATCTTCGACATTCCCGACGACACCGAGCCGGGCCAGCCCGCCGTGGACGAGGCGACCCGCCGCGCCCAGCAGTTCGCCTCGACCTGGCGTGGCAGCTACCCACGGGCCGTGGAGTGCCTGCTCGACGGGTTCGAGCTGCTGACCAGCCACCTGCACCACCCACGCGACCACTGGACCAGGATCCGCCACACGAACCTGATCGAGCGCACCTTCGGCGAGACCCGCCGGCGCGTGAAGGTCATCGGCCGGCTGCCCGGCGAACGTTCCGCGCTCTCGCTGCTGTGGGCCGTCCTCGACCGAGCCGCCGGCGGCTGGCGCGGCATCACCTACACCCCCGCTGACGTCCGGCTCCTGCAGATGATCCGCCGCGACCTCGGTCTGACCAGACGGAAGGAGAACCGCCCGCAACCCGACCCCGGCGGCGACGTCACAGCCGCCGCGTAGAGTCCCAAACAGGAACCGCGACCGATGCCGCTGTTACACCATCACCGGGACGCGACCACGGTCGTGAACAGGACCGGGATTACCGGAGACTCGCGGGGTTGACTGTCGCTGCTTGCGTGGAAGCGGTCAGACGGTAGTAGGCCTCCTCGTGTTCAGCGGGTGGGATCATCCCGGTGGGCTTAAGCAGTCGCCTGTGATTGAACCAGTCGACCCACTCGAGGACGGCGAACTCGACGTCGTCGATGTTGCGCCATGGACCGCGCCGGCGGACGACCTCGGTCTTGAACAGCCCGATGACGGTCTCGGCCAGCGCGTTGTCGAAGGCAGTCTCCGACCGACCCGACCGAGGGTTCGATGCCTCGGCGAGCCGTTCGGTGTAGCGGATACCTCGGCTTGGGCTGTGATCCCAAGGCCGACCTACCCGGCCCGCCAGCCACCGATACGGACACGGAGGCTATCGCGGTGGTCCAGCGCGGTGACTGCACGTTCGCCACGAAGGCGCTGACGGCCCTCAACAACGGCTACGAAGGTCTGGTCGTGTTCAACGACGCCGCCCGCGGGGACGCGCTGGTCAGGATGATCGGCGAGCGCCGCGAGATCCCCGGGGTCTTCGTGGGCCACGCCACCGGCGTGGCAATCTTCGGTGCCGAGTCGGCCGAGGGTCTCCAACCGGGTCAGGCCGGAGCGCCGGTCGCGGCCACGGCCCAGTTCGACGGGTGGGGCTACTTCCATCTGCTCGACCGCTCCTCGCTGTCCGAGGCCGGCTACTACGCCCGGCCAGGTCAACGACCCGGACTACGCCAGCGGGTTCGGTGACCTCACCGTGCACAACGTCGAGGGCGCGCGTCAGGACCCAGACGTCGCCTGGATCTCGTGGTACTCGCTGGGCACCGGCCTGTGGATCTTCGACACGATCCCAGCTACTGACAGGCCGCAGAGGCCCTCGACTGTCCCAGCTGATCACGTCAGGTGGTACGGCAGGCACCGGATCGCTGGTGCCCGCCGCCGTTCCAACCGCAAGGGCCCCATCGGGTGGGGAGTCGGCGGCGGGGAGCGTGCCGCGGTCGGGGAGGAGGGCCTGTCGTGGTGGCCTCCGTGCCTCAGTGATGAGCTGAGCTCGACAGCCCGGCGACGAGCGCTTCGCGTGTTGACCTGCTGACCTCAGCCAGGCATGGTCCGTCCGAGCAGGTGGGAGCTGACGCTGCGGCACGACGAACTGGTGCGAGCGGCCCGGCTACGCCGGCTCGTGAGTGATCGTCCGGTCGCTGCGTTCCTGTTCGTGGCGTTCGCGGTCGCGGTCGGAGTGCCTGAAGCGGCGGTCTCGCGCGGAGCGCTGACCGGGGGCGACCCGGTGGTCGGGGCGCTCGGGATCCTGGGGGCGGTGGTGCCCGCGTTGGCCGCGGTGGTCGTGTCGGGGGTCGCGTGGGGCCGCGACGGTGTCCAGGAGCTGCTGAGCGCTCTGTTCCGCGGTGCCGGTCGGTTGCAGTGGTGCGTGCTGGCGCTCGGTGCCCAAGCGCTGCTGTCGGGACTGGCTCTGCTCATCCTGATCGTCGCAACGGGGGCGGGCGATGCGACCGTGGACTGGGCGGCGCTGGCGGTGCTGGTGGTCGTGCCCCTGTTCGCCTTCCAGCTGTGGGAGGAGCTCGGCTTCCGCGGGTTCCTGCAGCGTGAACTGCAGCGACGTTCCGTCCGCTGACCGCCAGCGTGCTCGTCGGAGCCGCCTGGGCGGTGTGGCACATCCCCGTGCTGTTCGTTGTCGACAGCCCACCGGCACAGGCGCCCGTGCTGTTCCTGCTCCAACTACCGGTCGTGTCGGTGATCTACGGGTGGTTGTACAACCGCACGGCAGGCAGTGTGCTGTTCGTCTCGGTGTTCCACGCCACCGGCAACGCGGTGGGTGTCCTTGCTCTGGAAGGTGGGCTGGACGTCGCCGCCTACATCAGGCTCGAGTTCGCTGTGGTGGTGGTTGCCGCCACCGCCCTGGTCCTCGTCACAGGCATGGACCTCGGAGCCCCATCGACCGCGCGGGTCGATACCCCATCCACCCGTGAGTGAGTGCGAGCATCGGCCGGGGTCGATGAATGCGCGGGTTGCGTCGCTCAGGTCATGTGTCGCAGCACACGCGGTGCCCTCCGCCGAGTGGGCCGAAGCGCGGCCCGGTTTGGACGCAGCAAGCACTCTGCACGGTCGAGCAGGTGCCGTGGAGGTTGGGTGGCGCGGCGTGGAACGATCATCTCCTGCGTCGGCCCCATGCCACCGATGAAGTTGCCCGTCCGGGACCGTCAGACAGGGTGTGCGCCTGCCGAGCCAGACAACAAGGAGGAGGACCGATGCGCCTGACCGTCACCACGTTCGTCACGATCGACGGGGTCATGCAGGCTCACGGCGGCCCGGAGGAGGACACACGTGGCGGCTTCGACAAGGGCGGGTGGGTGATCCCGCTGTTCGACGAGGCGCTCGGCCGGCGGATCTCGGACTGGTTCGGGCAGGCGGGCGCCTTCCTGCTTGGCCGGAAGACCTACGAGATCTTCGCAAGCCACTGGCCGCAGGTGACCGACCCCGACGATGTCGTCGCCACCCAGCTCAACAAGTTGCCGAAGTACGTGGCGTCGACCACGCTGAGAGACCCCACGTGGGCTGGCACCATCGTGATCGACGACGTCGTCGGCCACGTCGCCCAGGTGAAGCGCGAAGAGGGTGGTGAACTTCAAGTGCACGGCAGCGGCAACCTGGCCCGCACGCTGATGGCCCACGATCTCGTCGACGAGTACCGCCTGCTCATCTTCCCGGTTGTCCTGGGCGAGGGCCAGCGCCTGTTCGGTGAGGAGGCCGTCCCGGTCGCCTTCGAGACGGTCGACAGCGAGGTCACCTCGACCGGTGTCGCCGTGCACGTGTACCGGCGCCACGGCCGGCCCGTCTACGGCGCCGCCACGCTGGAGCAGGACGGCGACGTGATCCGGGACTCCGTCCGCCTGAGAGGCCGACCACCGGTCGACCCGTGGGGTAGCCCGGACCGCGATCCACGACGACGTTGATCAACGCTGCCCAGCCGTGGGGTCGTCCAAGCTCAGGATCATCCGCATCGTCGTGGAGTGCCCAGCGCCGTTCGCACCGAGGAACCCGGTCACGACGCCTTGTCCAACCTCAAAGGTCAGGCGTCGACGGCGACCCGTGTGGTCAGGTCGATCCGGTCAGCTGAAGCCGAAGAGCGGGAGGAGGATGACCACCACCGTGGCAGCCCAGAGGGCGAAGACGGGCAGGTAGGCGCTCTGCCAGCGCTAGAGCCGGTGGAGCGTGCTGCGCCCGGTGAGGAACCGGGTGGACAGCCACGCCGCCCCGGCCAGGTTCACGAGCAGCAAGAGGTTGAGACCCAGCGCTGCTGTGCGGTTGGGGGTGAACCCGAGCTCGCCGATCCGGGCCACCACCGAGCCGAGCACCATCACATCGAGGATCAGCGCGGCGACCACGGCGACGAGTTGGATGCGGTCCATCCAGCCCGCCGCGTGTGAGGGTTCCCGGGCGGACATGCCGTAGAGGACGAGCCCGAGGACCACGACCATCAGCGCGTCGAAGACGATGAGGAGTTCGCGGTCAAATGCGCCGCCCAGCCCGGTCACCGCGTAGACGACCGCCGAGACGGTCAGCATCACCGCGAACAGCGGCGTGAAGATCATGGTGAGCACGGCCGCCATGTTCTCCACGACCCGCTGCTTGGACTCCACGAGCCACGCCGCGACGACCAGGGCACCCGCCGCCCCTGACGGCACCAGCCGCTCGAAGATCCGCTCGGGATCGATACCCGTCGGTACGAGGATGCCGGCGGGTCAGCCCCATGAGCCCCTCACCGCCGAGCGTGATCAACACGAAGTAGATGAGCCACGGGCTGGCAGGCCTTGCCGACCATCCGCAGGGTGCGGTGCCCGTTGGCGATCGCGAGGTCATCAAGATCGGCGCCGCAGGCTTCCGAGACACGCAGGGCGTTGAGTCCGAGCAGGCACGCCAGAACGTGGTCGTTGCCGCCGGACAGTCCGGCCTGGACGAGAATGCGCCGAGTTCGTTGCGGTCCAGCCCGATCCGGGTCGACTCCTAGGGGACCTTGGGGCGGCGAACGTGGACCGCAGGCGAGTGCTCGCACAGCTGCTCCTCGACGCAGTAGCGGTACAACCCGGTGAGCAGGACCAGCTTCAACGCGATCGTGGCTGGGGCGAGTCGGTGGGCTTCGAGCTCGCGGGCGTACAGCTCCACGTGCGGGCGACGGATGTCGTCGAGCGGATCGAGGCGATGCTCGGTGCACCATGCCAGCCACAGCCGGAGTTGGGCGGTGTAGGTGCGTCGGGTCGCCTCGGACGAGAAGCTGGCGACGAACGCGATCGCCGCCCAGCTCCCTCTGTCGTGCTCCTGGCCGGTCGGGAGCTCGAGCGTGAACGTGGACATGAGAACCACCTCCTTGGTCGGCGCTACCGGTCACGCCGCCGAGTCAGCGTCCGCCCTGGCGTGGCAGTCAGCCCAGCCCACCGCCATCCGGGTACCCTTAAGGTCAACCGTAAGGTTCGGAGCAGCGATGGCGGAACGGTTCGTCGGCGTGGAACAGGCACGTGGCCAGCTGGGTCGACTGGTCGAGGAGGTCGCCGAGGGGGCCGACCCGATCGCGCTGACCAAGCGTGGCCAGCCCCTGGCTGTCCTGGTCAGCCGCGACGAGTGGCAGGCGCTCCACGAGCTGGTTCGGGCCGAAGCCCGCGACGAACTACGACGGCGACTCAAGCAGGTCCGCCGACGGGTCGCATCTGCGGGCATGGATCCCACCACGGTCGATGAGGCGATCGAGGCGGCCCGGAAGGTGTCGTGACCGGGCCGTGCTCGACACCAACACATGGGTGTCCGGGCTCGGCTGGGGTGGCCCACCCGGCGACGTCGTCGAGGCAGCGCTGGCCGGACGGTTCGAGATCGTGACCAGCCCCGCGCTTTTGGACGAACTCCGGCGCGTGCTGGCCTACCCAAGCTCGCGGAGGTGTTCGGCGATGTCGACGAGGTCGTCGAGCTGATCACCCTCGCCTCGCACGTCGTCCGCCCGAACCTGACCCTCGACCTGGTTCGAGACCCCGACGACAATCGCGTCCTGGCAGCCGCCATCACCGGCAGCGCCGACGTCATCGTAACCGGCGACGCCGACCTCCTGGACCTCCAGGTCGTGGAGGGAGTCCGGATCCTCACCCCGGCAGACTTCACCGCCGAACTCGGCCCGTAGCCGACGCCAGAACCTTGAGCCGTTCCGGGCGCGGTTTGCGTGCGCCCGACGGCGAACGGGACCCACGCGATAACCACGGCGTTGGACGTGGAGCAGAGCGCCGAGTCGCTTCGGTCAAGGGCCGAGTCGTGGTGTTGACGCTCCAGCGTGCCGGTACCCGGCGCCGCGCCCGCACGTGGCGGCTCAGCCCGGCGGCGAGCCGGTCGGACTCCGCCAGCCAATCGGAGTGAATCGTGTTCGAGTCCGCACATCTCGACGAGGCCGATGATGTGATGGCACTGCGAGACAGCATCGCCCAGTGGTTGATCGAACGTGGGGTCGACCAGTGGCTTCGCGGTGACTTCCCGCGACATCGCCTCCGCGCCTGGATCGAGCAGGTCCAGCTCCACGTTCACCGTCGAGGCGGCGAAATCGTGGCCACCGTCGCCGTCCTCGGCGACGACCCAGCCTTCTGGAGCGACCGCCGCGGTGACGCCGGCTACATCCACCTGCTGATGGTTGACCGCGCGCATGCCGCGTCCGGACTCGGGGACGCTGCCGTCACCTACGCAGAACAGGGGATCCGTGATCACGGTGGCAGGCTCGCCCGTCTGGACGTCGTCGCGTCGAACGCGACTCTGCAGTGCTGGTATGAGCAGCGCGGCTACCGGCCTGTAGGCACGCTGAACGGTGGGCTGAGCAACCGTTGTCATGCGATCTCGGATCCGTGAACGACAGAGGAACGGCACCGGGGGCTTGCCACGACCCATAAGTGTCTGAGGCTTCCGGTGGGGAGTGCCCCGCTTCTGGCTGTGGCCAGGTTGTCGGGTCAGGACGGTGGTAATTGACCGAAGACTCCTGCAGGGTCGTAGTCGCGTTTGACGGCGGCCAGTCTTTCCAGTGCGCGATGACCGAATGCTTGCACGAGTCGGTCGGAGCCTTCGTCGTGGTCGAGGAAGTTGGTGTACACCCCGCTCTCCCACGGGGGGACCGCGGCGTGGAACTCACGTGTCCAGGCGATCTCCCGGTCGGCGTTGTTCTGGTCCGCGGTCCAGACGCCGTTGATGTTGAGGTTGTGGCGGGCGTCGCGGTGGGAGTAGGCGGTGGCCTCCTCGGCCGTGTGCTGGATGGCGCCTCCCAGGTGGAACATGACCGCGTATGAGCGTTCCGACACCGTAGCGGCGTGCTCGACGATGGCGTCGATGGAGGCGTCTTCGAGCCGGTCGAGCTCTGCGGACTTCCAGTAGTAGTGCCATCCATGCGGGACCGTGGGGTCGAGCATCGACTGCAGCTTCAGGTAAGGGCGGGGAGCGACGAGGTCCACCAGGGGCGAGCCGAAGTTGCGCAGCGGAGCCAGCGCGTCGGGGCCATTGCGGATCGGTCCGGTGTAGAGCATCGCAACGATGCAGACCCGCCGTCCGTGCAGCTCGGTTGGGACGGGCGCGAGCGGCGGCGCTTTCCGGAGATGGACGATGGTGGCGACGTCGGGCGGCGCGGCGTCAGTCCAATCGCGGTAGTGGCGAAGCAGTTGCGGAGCCTGCTCCATCGGCCACAGCACCGGTCCGGCCAGGACCTCCGGACCGACGCGATGGAGGCGGTAGTTGAACCGGGTGACGATGCCGAAGCGGCCGCCGCCTCCTCGAAGGGCCCAGAACAACTCGGGATGCTCGCCGGTCGATGCGGTGACGGCCTCGCCGTCGGCAAGAACGACCTCGGTCGACAGCAGGTTGTCCACGGTCAGGCCGTAGCGGCGCATCAGCCAGCCGATCCCGCCGCCGAGCGTCAGGCCGGCGATGCCGGTGTGGCTGACGACTCCACCGGTGGTTGCCAGGCCGTGCTGTTGGGTCTGCTCGTCGAGCTCTCCCCACAGCACCCCAGGTTGTGCAGACGCTGTCATCTCGCGAACGTCCACGTCGATGGCCTTCAGGTGCGACAAGTCGATGACCATCCCGTCGTCGCAGACAGCCGTGCCAGCGACGTTGTGGCCCCCTCCTCGCACCGAGATCTTCAACCCCTGGTTGCGAGCGTGACGGAGCGCGACCGCGACGTCGGCGGGGGTGTGGCATCTAGCGATGGCGGCAGGCTTGCGATCGATCACCCCGTTCCACACCGATCGTGCTTCGTGGTAGTCGGGGTTGCCCGGCGTGATGAGCTTCCCCGAGAAGTGCCGGATCTGCACAGCGCTGCCTTCCACTGCTCGCTTTGAATCTGGGCCATGCCCGCGCCGCTGGGCAAGTTCTGATTCTGTACTGATGTGCCAGGGCTTCGCGAGGACCGGTGATGACGAGCTACGGCCATACTGCCCGGGTCACGCGCCGCCGAGGTGCTCGGCGACCGCTGGACGATGATCGTCGTCCACAACCTTCTTCTCGGCGCCTCCTGATGGTGGTGGACTATCGAGGCGGATGAGCGGTAGCGTCACGCCTCCCACCAACAGCCCTTACCCCACTCCTGCTTAAGGGCTGAACGGCCTTTCCCAGATCTCCGCGCACGAGCTCCGCGTTCCAGTCGACCCGGTCCAGGGTGCTCGACACGACGTACTTCTTCGCCGTGTCGATCGTCCGGGCGAAGCGTTCCTCCATGGCTCCATCCAATCAGGCTCGCCCCCGTCCGTGCGAGCGGCCGCCACGCTGCCTCCATCATTTCATAAGTAACCGGGCCAAAGAGGAGGGGCATCGGCCTGGGCGAGGTTGTCGGCCGCGTGACGGTGCATGTCTTCGTCCGTGAGCATTGCACGATGATCGCAGCACCCGTCCAATGTGACGTTGATGGAATACCGAAGGGGTCGCATTTGCGTCCTTCTGAAGCGGCCGAACCCTTAACTTAACTATGACACCCTTGCCGGCACGGCAGGCCGAAGGCCTCAACCAGCCAGTTGCCCGCGGCCCGGCGCCTCCTCAGGCTTCACCGGCGCCTTGTCGTAGTCACCTTGCGGTGTCCACCACCAGAAGTTCACCGGGTTCTTCGGGTTCATCGTCCTGAGCCCCGATGGCTGTCCAGGGTGACACCCAAGTTCCGAGCACGGCAGCTCGCGGCGAAGGCGTGGATCACCGTCCATCTCGCGCGGTCGCGCCTGCTCACGGTCTCTATCGGGTCGAGATGGAACAGCGACGTCTGCGCACTCGTCTCCTCCCGAATGGCGCAGCCCTTGCGTACGCGGCGCGAGAGTAGGCGGCGAGCCCGGCGAGGAGATCGACCAGCTGGACGAGCGGCGCGTCGGCCGAATCCCGCTCGACGAGTTGAACGACCGTGCGCTCGTTGGCACCGCGCCAGAGCTGGGTGTGCTCAGGTGCGCCACGACCGATGGCGTGCACCGTCTGCTCCAGTGCGGACCAGTCCGTCTGACGTGCTGATCCGGGTGAAGGAACCGGCGACCGGGAGGCCAACGCTCCATCGTCTTGCGGAGTGCCCAGTGGTGCATGCGACCTAGGTTCGCGATGTCGCAACGGCCATGGACCGAATGACGAGAATCCTGGACATCCCACGACAAGGCGTCGATGCGGAGATCCTCCGCCTGCGCAGTGTCGAGGACGATCTCCAGTGTGGAGAGACTAACCTGGGCGCGGTCGTGGCTCTTGAACTTGGACTACTTGGCTTCGCTGAAACAAACGGCGAGAGCATCCCGAACACGCGGGCCGATGAAGTGAGAGACCTCGACGGGCATTGACACAACAGCCACGGCGGTATCGGCCAAGGTTCCGGTTCGTCTCGTCGAGTACGCGACGAAGGAGGGGTTCGTCGTCCCCGCGACGCCCATCTGCTGAACCTCCTCCCGCCATCGGCTAACCAGATTGAGTGCGGGGGAAGTCACACCGTCGTGATTCAGGGTTTCTCAGCTGCCCTATTCCCTACAACCCGCCGAAGGCCTCTCGGCTGCTGCGGAGCCGACCGCAGCGCCGCTGCCAGCCGCTGTCGCGTGGGGGAGCGGTGTCCCCCACCATGGTCGGGGCGGTGGCCGGAGCTTGACGCGTCACACAGCGTCGAGCCGCGCATGGACTGGTCCCCGTGTGGCGCCCGTCGCCTTTTGCTCAGAAATCGAACAGCTCGCCGAGCAGATTCTTCCTCTTGCGGGAGCCGCGCTGGGTCGACTTTCCGCGGTAGTCATCGCGGTAGCCGCGGTCGTCACGCTCGCGGCGGTCACGGTCGCGGTACCGGCGGTCGTCAGGGGGTACGTCGGACTCGGAGCGCTCGATGATCTTGTCAAGCTCCCCGCGGTCGAGCCACACACCGCGGCACTGGGGGCAGTAGTCGATCTCGATGCCGCTGCGCTCGGTCATCTGCAAGACGGTGTCGTCGACAGGGCAATTCATCGGATGCCTCCCGGAGCCGTGCGGAGCCGCAGCGTACTGCCCCGATCGTCGCCGCAATCTCCTCCGAGGTTGACATGCTCAGCTCGATGAGGCGGCCGCGGGCCTCGACCCGCTGATGTCAAAGCAGGGCGCGATACCCCCCTCCGGCGCGGTGGTGTGGGGCCACCGTGCCCGGCCGGCCCCGCGACGGCCCGGAGGGGTCAACGATCGCCCCACCCACGGCCACCACCCACGTCAGCCGCTCGATGACCAAGCTCGGCGTCCGCGCCAAGCTCGTGGTGGTCGCCTACAGGCGGGATCGTGAGCCTTCACGGCCGATCCCTTACGTGCAGCCCTCCTGGGACAGTCACAGAGCCGTGGTTGTGTGCAGCTGGCAGGATGTCTCCAGGCAGATCATGCCGCCCACAACGCTCCTTGAGGTCGCGTAGCTATTGAGGCACGTCCGAGTTCCGACTGACAGGGGCAGGCGCATCGGGCAATATTCGAGTGGTGGTGCTTCAAAGCGCTCGACGTCGTACCGATGGAATGGTCATGGAAGAGCTGACCGTGAACCACTGGCGCCGATACGGCAAGGACCGGCTGTACGTCAACCTGCAAGACGGCACCCGCGTGGGCTGGCTGGACCTTCAGACAGGCCAAGCGACGCTGGAGCGCGAGGATCTGGGTGCCGCCTTCGAACTTGCTCTTCGACGACATCGCGCGGCGGGCGAAGCTCCCCACCAAGTACGGACTACCGAAGCCCGTCCGACACGGCAGGCGGCGGCCTTGGACGACAACGAGTCACCTGCCGATGACCCGGATGCCTACGCCGTACAGGTCGACTGGCGAGACCTCGCCGGCCACCGACCCGGTCAGTCAGCGCGCGGGCAGGCTGACGCTCGCCGTCGCGCTGCGCCGATCCGAACACTTGCGGCGCGCGCCTTGGGTCTGCACACCGACGAACGCGCTTGGCGTATCGGCGCCGTTGGCGAAGAGAAGGTCGCCGCGCGTCTCGACCGACTCTCCGACGAGTGGAAGGTGCTGCATGCCCTTCCCGTGGGTACCCAGGGATCCGATATCGACCACCTCGTGGTTGGCCCCGGCGGGGTGTTCACCGTCAACGCCAAGCATCACCCTGACGCGCGTATCTGGGTGGGTGGCGACGCCTTCCTGGTCAACGGAAGCCGTCAGCCCTACGTCCGCAACTCGC
>DASZZX010000102.1:0-13340 GCA_036260415.1 Nitriliruptorales bacterium | reverse complement strand
GGCGCGACGCAGGAGATGCTGATGCGCCGGTTGCGACCGCTGGCTGTCATCGCCGCCGCGCTGGTCGTGGTGGCGGCTACCTACACCGTGCGAGACCAGCCCGCCGCGGGCACGGCGCCGAGCGGCACGGCCGATGCCACCGCAGACGAGGCCGTGGCGGCCCTGAGCCTGCCGGGGCCACGTGGTGAGCTGGCGGAGATCGACCGTCTCATCGGCGCCTACGAGCAACGGATCACCCGTCACACCACCCCCGGCGACTACCGAATCCTCGGTGGTCTGCACCTGGAACGGGGCCGGCTGACCGGCGACGTGACCGCCTACATCCGCTCGGAGACGGCGCTGAACCGTGCGCTGCAGCTGTACCCCGACGACCTGGACGCCCAGAACCTGCTGGCCGCGGTGCGCCACCACACCCACGACTTCATGGGGGCCCGGGAGCTGGCCGCAGGCGTCGTCGCACGGGACCGCGGCCGTCTGGATGCCGTTGCGCTCGTCGGAGACGCCGAGCTTGCACTTGGCCAGCTTGACGAAGCGGCCCACGCCTACCGCCGGCTGGAGGAGGCGCTAGCGGACAGCCCGGCTGTGCAGGTGCGCCTGGCCCGGTTGGCGTGGCTGCGGGGCGACGTGCCGGTGGCCACCACGTCGGCCGCGCTTGCGCTGACGGCAGCCCGGAAGGCTGGGGTGCGCGGTCACGAGCTGGCCTGGTACCGGTCGTTCGCCGCGCAGCTCGACTACGACCTCGGCGACTACACCGCCGCGGAGCGCGGCTGGCGGAAGGCGCTGCGGGAGGCTCCCGGCTACCACGTCCCCACCGCAGGCCTGGCCCGCGCACTGGCCGCGCAGGGCCGCTACGACGAGGCCATCGGCCTGTACGAGGAGGCGGTCGCGACGCTGCCCGAGCCGGAGACCGTGGCTGCGCTGGGCGACCTGTACACGCTGACAGGAAGGCAGGACCAAGCCCGGGTCCAGTACGACACGGTGGAGGTCATCGCCACCCTGTCCGAGGTCAACCGGCGCGTCTTCGACCGGCAGCTCGCCTTCTTCTACGTCAACCACGGGCTGCACCCCGACCGAGCGGTCACCATCGCCGAGGCCGCCCTGAGAGCGCGCCCCGACGTCTACGGTCACGACGTCTACGCGTGGGCCCTGCACGCCGCCGGCAGACACCACGACGCGCGGGCCGCGTCGGACCGAGCGCTCGCAACCGGTGCGCCCGACGCAGCGCTGCACTACCACGCCGGGATGATCTCGGCCGCACTCGGCCAGCACGACCGTGCCCGTCGAGAACTGGCCCACGCCCTCGAGCTCAGCCCCGAGTTCGACCCGCTCCAGGCCAGCCGTGCTCGCACCACCCTCGCCGGTCTCGACCGGCTCCAGCGGGTGGGCTCCCGATGAGACGGCGACGGACAGCCGCCGTCGCCGGCGCGACGCTCGTCGCGGCCCTGTGGCTGCTGGCGCCCGCGGAGGCGTGGGCGCATCCGCTCGGCAACTTCACGGTCAACCACTACGCCGGCTTGACCGTCGCAGCCGACGGGCTCGCGGTCGACTACGTCGTCGACCTCGCCGAGATCCCCGCCTTCCAGGAACGCGCGAGCATCGACCGGGACGGCGACGGGCAGCTGGTCCCGGCCGAACTCGTCGCCTACCGGACCACCCGCTGCCAGCGCCTCGCGCGAGGCCTGCGCGTCCAGCGCGACGGGACCCTCCTCGCACTGGCAACGACCGGCACGCGATTGACCGCACCGCCGGGTCAGGGCGGTCTCGACACGCTGCGGCTCGAGTGCCGCTACCACACCGACCTGGACCTCACCGACGGGCAGCCCCACACGCTTGCGGTCACCGACACCAACAACCCCGACCGCATCGGCTGGCGCGAGATCACCGCCACCTCACGACACGCCACCCTGGTCGACGTCGACGTGCCCAACCGCAGCATCAGCGACCGGCTCACCGACTATCCGGAGGATCTGCTGCGATCACCACCCGATACGCGCCAGGCCACCCTGACGCTCACCGCCGACCCCACTGCCAGCACACCGCACAGCTCGCCGGCCCGGACAGCGGCCGGTCCAGCCGCCAACGGGCCGCTGCGCACCCTGACCGGTCTGCTGACCGGCCGCCGGCTCACCGTGACCACCGTGCTGCTCGCCGCGGCGGTGGCGCTGCTGCTCGGAGCCGTGCACGCGCTGGCACCCGGCCACGGCAAGACCATCATGGCCGCCTACCTCATCGGGCAGCACGGCCGTGCACGGCACGCCGCATGGATCGGATCGACCGTCGCGGCCACCCATACCGCCGGCGTGCTCGCCCTCGGCCTGTTGATCGCCACCTCGCACACGCTGGTCCCCGAACGCCTCTACCCGTGGCTGACCACCATCAGCGGCCTGACCGTCGCCGCGATCGGAGCAGCCCTCCTGCACACAGCGATCCGCACCCGCACCGGCCACCACGCGCACCCCCACACGCACAGCGGTCACCACCACCTGGTCGCCGGTCCCGGAAGTATCCCGCGACGGCGGGAGCTCGCTGCCCTCGGGTTCGCCGGTGGACTTGTGCCGAGCCCATCCGCACTGATCGTGCTCCTGGGTGCCATGGCGCTCCAGCGCACCTGGCTCGGCCTGATCATGGTCGCCATCTACGGCGTCGGCATGGCCACCGTGCTCGTCATCACCGGCTGGCTCCTCGCCGGCAGCCGACAGCGCCTCGACCGCTGGAAAGGCCGAAGCCGACACCCCCGAGCAGCCCGCTGGGCCACCAACCTCCCGGTCGCCACCGCGGGCCTGATCGTCCTCGGTGGCGTCACCATCGCCACCCGAGCCATTACCAGCCTCTAACCCGGCCGGGCGGCGCACCAACGCCTGGCTCACGACCAACCACCCCGTCGACACCAACCATCTGCTGGTGGGCATGGATCGTCGCGGCACCGCCGACCTGGCGCGGTCAGCTCGGCGGGGAGGCACCGCCGGAGATCGGGTGCGGATGCGGCCGGACCGCCTCGAGGCCGAGGCCGCGCAGCTCCACCGCCGCGAGCGCCGTGAAGTCACCGGCCGCCAGTGCCCCGCCCGGGTCGGGGACCGCACGGCGCAGCTCCTGCAGGGGGCGGTTGGCCACAGCCCGGTACGCGAACAGCCGCAGGTCCGCGGACTCGTCACGCAGCCGCGCGGCCACGGTTGCCTCACGGGCCCATCGCAGTCGGTCGCGGACGTGCGGTACGACCAGCACGACGATCGGTACGACCGCGAGAAGCACACCGAGCCACCAGGCGAGGGCCAGCACGGTCTCCTGCTGGGTTCGGCCGGCGGCTTCGAGCACGCGGCCGGCCTCCGCCGCCGCAGCGAACGGGGCCCGCAGGGCCCGGCCCGCCACCGGCACGCCCTCGACCGTGGCGACGACCCGCTCGAGGCTGGTGGCGAACCGGTCGCCCGCGTCCTCGATGGACGCCCCGGGCCCCGCCAGAGGTGCGACCAGTTCGTGGACCCACCGGCCGACCGCGATCCACAGTGCAGCCCACACCAGCATCGCCACGTCCCCGGCCAGTTGACGGGTACGCGCGCCCGGCAGCTCGGCGTACAGCTTCATGGCGGCCCTCCCCGTGGAGATCCGTCAGCCGCCGGTACGCTCCGGCCGTCCGCGGGTGCGCCCGTCGACCGGCTCGCGACCGGCGGAGGCCCTGTGCTCGACAGGATCCTGCTCATCCTCGTTGTCCTCGTGCCCTCCGTGGTGCTCCACGAGGTGTCCCACGGGGCGGTCGCGCTGGTCTTCGGCGACGACACCGCCAAACGCGCGGGTCGGCTGACGCTCAACCCGATCCGCCATATCGACCTGTTCGGCACGGTGATCCTGCCGATCATCCTGACGTTCACCGCCGGCCTGGCGTTCGGCTACGCCAAGCCCGTGCCGGTGGACCGCGCGCGGCTGCGCCGCCCGCGTGACCACGGCGTCCTGGTGAGCCTCGCCGGGCCGGGAGTCAACGTCGTCCTGGCCGTGCTCGCCGCGATCGCCCTGCGCGCCTATGTGGGCCGTGCGGAGGCGACCGGCGCGGTGCCGGGCGACGCACTGGCGGTGCAGGTGCTGGTGGCGTTCGGGGTCATCAACGTGATCTTGGCCGCGTTCAACCTGATCCCGCTGCCGCCTCTGGACGGCTCGGCGGTCGTGGAGCGGCTCCTGCCGCGCCGTTGGCTCCAGGCCTGGGCGCAGCTGCGGCGCTACTCGATGGGCGTGGTGCTCCTGGTCGTGCTGCTGCTGCCGGGGGCCCTGGACAGGGTCTTCGGCGCAGCCATCGACCTGTGGAGCGCCCTGCTCTGAGGCGACCGCGACCGGCTGGTGGCGGCGTGGCCTGATCCGTGAGGAACCCCCGGCCCCGGGCTCAGATCCGGTCGGCGATCAGCGCGGTCAGTCGTTCCAGGGCACGCTGTTTGACGCTGCGGTCGTCCCACCGACCGGGCTCGATGGCCTCGCTGTCACGCAGGTCCTCATCGAAGTGGCTGTCGAGGATCCCAGCCACCTCGGGGTCGAAGATGACCGCGTCCACCTCGTCGTCCTCGGAGAAGGAGCGGCTGTTGAAGTTCGAGGAACCCACGTCGGCGATCAGCCCGTCCACCGCGACGATCTTGGCGTGCAGCATCGTGCGCTGGTAGTTCCAGATGCGGATCCCCGTGTCGAGCAGGCGCTCGTAGGCCTGCTCGCCGGCGAGCTGGGCGACCCGTTTGTCGGCATGGCGGCCGGGGACGAGCACGTCGACCTCGACCCCCCGTTGCGCGGCACGGCACAGCAGCTGGACCATCACGTCGTCGGGTGAGAAGTAGGCGGACGTGATCCTGAGCCGCCGTTGGGCGAGCTCGACCAGGGTGCGTTTGAGGGTGGTCACGTCGCTCCAGCCGTACTGCGCTTCGCCGCGCAGGATCTGGACCACGGAATCTCCGCAGCGCGGCTGCTCGGGGAACCGGTCACGGTCATCGAAGAAGGGGCCGGTCTCGGCCCAGTTGTTCGCGAACGCGGCCCGCAACCCGTCGACCGCCGGGCCGCGGAAGCGGAAGTGGGTGTCGCGCCACTCCCCCGGATGGCGGGCGTCGCCCTCCCACTCCTCGGCGATGCCCACTCCGCCCGTGAACGCCACCTCCTCGTCGCAGATCAGCACCTTGCGGTGGGTGCGGTGCATCGAGTCGCTGATCCTCGCCCAGTAGGTCGGCGGACGGAAGAATCGCACGGTCGCGCCCGCCCCCTCCATGCGCTGCACGAGGTCGCGGTCCATGAGGCGGGCACCGAACGCGTCCAGCAGCACCCGCACCCGCACGTCCGCGTCGGCCCGATCGGTCAGGGTGTTGGCCATCCGCTGGGCGATGCTCCCGGTCCAGTAGATGAACGTCAGCATGTCGATGGTGGAACGGGCGTCCCCGATCGCGTCCAGCATGGCCGGGAAGATCTCGTCGCCGTTGCGCAGCACGTCGACGCGGTTGCCCTCGGTGGCGGGCACGCCGAGCAGTCCCTCCAGCACCCGGCGACACCGCTGGATGGTTCCGCGGTCGCTCACGCTCATCGGCTCCGTCCCCGGCGGGTCGACACGCACGGTCGGCAGCCCGACGCTACTGCAACGGTCAAGCGGCCCGTCCGCGCCGCCGATGCTCCTACGGGTGTGCCACGACCGCCCGGGGCGGGCAGGAGGCAGCGGTGGCCGTCACGGGGCGACGGTGGTGGGTGGCGGTCGTCGTCACGGTGGTTCTGTCGTCGGCGGGACCCACCGCCGCCACCGCCCAACCGCCCGCGGGCGGGTCCGGCCAGAGCCTCGTTGAGGCGCGCGGCCGCCTGCAGGACGCGCGCGGTCAGCTGACAGAGGCCGACCGTGTGGTGACCCAGGCGCGTGCCGACCTGGCCAGCATCCAGGCCAACCTGGGAGCCCAGACCGCCGAGCTGCGCCGCCTCGAGGTCGAGCTGGCCGAAGCGGAGGCCGCCCACCGCGCCGCCCGGACACGCACCGTCGAGGTGGAGGCGCGGCTGCGTACCGGCGACCGTGAGCTGGCGGCCCTGGTCGAGCGCCAGCGCGGCACGGAGCACCGTCTGGGCGACCACGCCGCGACCACCTACATGCACGGCGGACGCACCCGCCCCGCCGGCATGTACACAGCCCTGCTGGGTGCCGACGACCTGCACGAGCTGGAGATGGGCCGGCGGGTGGTGCAACGCTCGCTGGACGACGACGGTGCGCTGGCGGCCGCCGCGCGGGAGCTGGCGCTGCGAGCCGCCCGAACCCGCCGCGACGTGGCGGCGCTACGAGCGCAGCGGCAGGCTGAGGAGGCGGCCGCCTGGCACGCACGCGACCGTGCGCAGGCTCTGGCACGGCGCCAGGCGCAGCTGACCGCGGAGGTCCAGGCCGTGCGCGACCGGCGAGCCGCCATCCTGCAGCGAACCGAGGCCGACCGGGACCAGGCGCGTGTCCTCGTCGAGCAGCTCCAGGCGCTGGCGGCGCAGCTCGCGGGCGAGCTGCGGGCGGCGATCCACGTGCGGTGGCAGGACCTGGTGATCGACGGCCCCATGCCCGCTTGGGCGGAGCGGCTGCCCGCGCACGGGCGCCGTTGGGCGCCCGCGATCGCGCAGGCCGCCGGGCAGGCCGGCATCGACCCCCGGCTGTTCGCCGCCCTGGTGTGGGCGGAGTCGTCGTTCCACGTGGGTGCGCTGTCGCACGCAGGGGCGGTCGGGCTGGCGCAGCTCATGCCCGGGACGGCCGCCCGTCTGGGGGTGGACCCCGAGCATCCCCTGCAGAACCTCGCCGGCGGGGCGCGCTACCTGGCCGAGCAGCACGCCACCTTCGGCTCGGTGGAGCTGGCCCTCGCCGCGTACAACGCCGGTCCCGGGGCGGTTCTGCGGCACGGCGGCGTGCCGCCGTACGCCGAAACCCGCTACTACGTGCTGGCGGTGCTGGGCTACTACCAGCGCCTGATCGGCTAGCCAGCACCTCCCGCCGCGCTGGGCTGCGACCGGCGCCTGATCAGCCGGCCAGCACCCGCTCGCGGACGCACTGGAGGCAGCCGGAGGCACCGCCTACTCGTAACCTCCCGCAGCTCGGGAGACCCCATGGTGGCGACCGCGCGCTGACCCGTTCCCGGCGCCTGGGCCACCGCTCACTGGCTGCGCTGCGACGGTTGTCGCGCCCTCCGTTACGGTAGGGGTGTACGCCGAGCGCGGTGGTCGTGGAGGCGGGCCGGGACGACCGCAGGCCGGCATCCGCTCAGGGGAAGGGACACAACGGGTGGAGGACGTCGAGATCCCCGGGGCGAGACCGGAGCTGCAGGAGCTGCTCGACCGAGGGATCCAGCGCGGGTACGTCCTCCTGTCGGAACTCGACGAGCTGCACGACGCGCTGGTGGATGACGACGACTGGGTCGACGCGATCGCCCAACGTGCCCGCGAACTCGGCATGCAGGTGGTCGACGACCACAGCCTTGACGGCGAGCGGCCGGCGCCCCGCCCTCTGTCGGCGTCCACCGACTCGATCCGCCAGTACCTCGACGGCATCGGCCGTACCCAGCTGCTCACCGCGGAGGAGGAGATCGACCTCTCCAAACGCGACCACGCGGCGCGGGCCGCCAGGGCGCTGCTCAGCCACGACACGGCCCGGCTGACCCCCAAGCAACGTGCGCTGCTGCGGCAGGTCGCCCGCGACGGCGACCGCGCGCACGAGCACATGATCCGCGCCAACCTCCGTCTGGTCGTCTCGGTGGCACGGCGCTACCGCGGGCGGGGGCTGGGGCTCCTGGGCCTGATCCAGGAGGGCAACCTGGGGCTGATCCGGGCGGTCGAGAAGTTCGACTACCGCAAGGGGTACAAGTTCTCCACCTACGCGACATGGTGGATCCGCCAGGCCCTGACCCGCGGCACCGCCAACAAGGCTCGTACCGTCCGGCTCCCGGTCCACGTGCACGAGATGGTCGGCAAGATCCGACGCGTGGAGATGGAGCTCCTCCAGGCCAGCGGTCGCGAACCCACAGAGCATGACGTCGCCGAGGCGCTCGACCTGGAGGTCGACCGGCTGCGGGAGATCAAGCAGGCCTCCAGCGCCATCGCGTCCCTCGACAGGCCGGTCGGCGAGGACGGCGACACGACGATGGGAGAGCTGGTCGCCGACGACGAGGCGGTCGACCCCGAGGAGGCGGCGTCCTTCCAGCTCGCCCGGCACGACGTCGCCGCCGCGCTCGCCAGCCTCGACGAGCGTGAACGGGGCGTGCTGATGATGCGGTTCGGGCTGTTCGACGGTCAGACCCGCACGCTCGAGGAGATCGGCGAGCACTACGGCGTCACCCGTGAGCGGATCCGGCAGATCGAGAAGAAGACGCTCACCAAACTGCGTCACCCAGCGCGCTCACAGCGGCTGCGCGGCCTGGTCGAGGCGACCTCGGAAGGCGTGCTGGGGTCCTGAACAGCCGCGCTGGAAGCGGCTGGGGCGCTCAACCTTCCAGCATCGTGCGTGCTCGCGGGCGCCGGTGACAGCCAGGACGCACGATCCGGGACCGCCCGGGGTACCTCCTCCAACATCGTGCGTGCTCGCGGGCGCCAGTGACCGCCAGGACGCACGATCCGGGACCGCTCGGGGTACCTCCTCCAACATCGTGCGTGCTCACGGGCGCCGGTGACCGCCAGGACGCACGACCCGGGACCGCCCGGGCCCTCGGCGTCCACCCGGCCCGCGGCCTCGTGCCGGCCCCGTCGCGCGGACGGAGCAGGAGCCTGCCCCACGCCGCGGACGCCGTACGGTGGAGACACGAGGACGACGGCGCGGCGGGAGTCGCGCCGGCGAGGGTCAGGAGGGACGACGTGGGCGACGACCGGCAGACAACCGCGCTGGTGACCGGCGGCACCGGCTTCGTCGGCGGCCACATGGTCCGGGCGCTGCAGGACCAGGGCCGCCCTGTCCGTACCTGCGGGCGACGTCCGCGCCCGGACGACCTCCCCGAGGGGGTCGACTACCGCACGGTCGACCTCACCTCGGACGAGTCGCTGGATGAACTGTTCGAGGGGGTCGGCGACGTCTTCCACTTCGCGGGGGCGTCCAGCTCGACGTCCACACCCGAGCAGATGGAGCGTGTCAACGTCACGGGGACCGAGCGGCTCCTGCAGGCGGCCTACGAGTCGGGGGTGGGGCGCGTCGTGCACGTCAGCACCTCGTCGGTGTACGGCAAGGAGGTGTCGCTGCCCGAGCCGGTCCCCGAGGACGCCGAGTGCCATCCCAGCCCCGGGTACGCGGAGACCAAGTGGCAGGCCGAGCAGGTGGCGTGGGGGTTCGCTGACAAGGGCCTGCCCGTGGTGGTCCTGCGGCCGGTCACGGTGTACGGGCCGGGCGCCATCAAGCTGGTGGCCAGCACCATCCTGGACGCGGCCATCGAGCGGTTCGCCGGGCTGGACGCGTTCGCCGTGCCCAGTGAGCCGGTGGAGCTGCGCTTGGTGCACGTCGATGACGTCGTGGCCGCGTGCTCGCACCTGGCCGCTAGCGACGAGGCCGTCGGCCGCGCCTTCAACCTCGCCGCCGGCGTGTACCCGAGCAGTCACGTGGTCGCCGAGCCCCTGGCGGACGAGGTGGGCATCGCGCTGGAGCTGACCGACGACCCCGATGCCGGCCTGAGCTACGAGCGGCGCGCCGAGGAGCGCGACAAGATGCTGGCCGCCGGCATGACCGAGGGCATCCTGCTCAAGGAGGAGCGCATCCGCTTCCTCAAGAAGGCCAACCCGAACAACCGGCTCAGCCTCGACGCGCTGGAGTCCACCGGGTTCCGGCCGCAGGTCACCGACATCCCCGCGAACGTGCGCGCCTCGGTTCGCTGGTACCGCGAGCAGCGCTGGATCATCTGAGGGCGCCCGGAACGGTGCCGCCCGGGCCGTGGGCCCGGGCGGCTCCTCGCGTTGCAGTCCCGTCACCCGTCGTCACGGTCGCCCGCGGCAGCGCCGCGGGAGGTGAGTGTGACCAGCTCTCACGGACGGACGAGCCGATGACGAGGTGGGATTCGTTCAGGGCTGGGACGGGCTCCTAACGCCTCGTCACCTCGACGGTCACGGCAGCATGGCTATGCAATGTTGGACCACCTCCTTTCTGTCGTGCCGGCGAGTGTAGCCACTCCGTCGCCGGAAGCGGTCGCACCGGGGGCTCGCCACCAGGATCGACGGCGGTCGTCGCCGGACCGGCTACCAGGACGGATCGGTTGGAACCACCAGGTCGGGTGGGACGCCGGTCGCGGTCGTCAGCCCGCACATGGCCAGTGCCCGCTGCAGCTGGTCGCCGAGCTCCTCGAGCACCGCCCGGACGCCGGCGTCGCCGCCGGTGGCCAACCCCCACAGCACGGGTCGTCCGACGAGGACGGCGCGGGCTCCCAACGCCAGCGCCCGGACCACGTCGGTCCCTCGGCGGATACCGCCGTCCACGTACACCTCGGCCTGCGCCCCGACCGCGTCGACGACCTCGTGCAGCGCGTCCGCCGTGGCCACGGCACCGTCGAGCTGGCGACCGCCATGGTTGGAGACGATCACCCCGTCGGCGCCGGCCGCGACCGCGTCGCGGGCGTCGTCGCCGCGTAGCACCCCCTTCACCAGCACGGGGAGCCCGCCGGAGCGCTGCTTGACCCACCCGATGTCGTCGAACGTCAGCGCCGGGTCGAGCTCATCGGTGGCGTAGGCCGCGATGCCCGATCCCTCCACGCTGGGGAGGCGCTGGCCGATGTTCGCCATCTCCATGCCCTCGGGGAGGCTGAACCCGTGACCCTCGTCGCGGCGACGTCGTCCGAGGACGGGCAGGTCGACGGTGAAGACCAGCGCGCGGTAGCCGGCGGCCGCCGCTCTGGCGACCAGCTCGCCGGACCAGCCCCGGTCCTTGCGGACGTACAGCTGGAACCAGCGGGCCGCGTCGGGGGCGGCCACTGCGACCTCCTCCAGCGACACGGTCGCGAGGGTGGACACCACCATGACGGTGCCTGCCGCGGCGGCGCCCCGCGCGGTCGCCGCCTCACCGTCGTCGTGTGCGAGGCGCTGGTAGGCGGTCGGGGCGACCAGGACCGGCAGTCGGACCGGCGTGCCGAGCACCGTCGTGGACGTGTCGACCGTGCTGACGTCGCGTAGCACGTGTGGTCGCAGACGCAGGCGGCCCCAGGCCGCCACGTTGTCGGCCAGGGTCAGCTCGTCGTCGGCCCCACCGGCGTAGTAGTCGTAGGCGGCGGCTCCCATGACAGACCGGGCCATGCGCTCGAGCTCCTCCAGGTCCACGTGCGCCCTCCCGGCGTTCGCACGGTTCGCACCCTCGGGGCTGCCCAGTGGCCGCACCGGTGTCCATGCTGGCGGCACGCGCACGGGAGCACCACGTTGGAATCCCAGTTCACGGCCGGGGACCCGGTGATGCTGCTCGCCGCGAAGCTGGCGCTAGGGGTCGGCACCGTGCAGGACGCCCAGCTGCTGCGTGCCCTGCGGGAGGAACGGCGCGCCGGCGCTGAGCGTGGCTACTTCTTGGCCGCCTCGAAGTAGGGGCTGTCGCCGGCCTCGTGGTCGGTGACATCCACGATGTTGCGCACCTCCGGCACCGCGTCGCGGATCGCCACCTCGATCCCCTGGGACAGCGTGACCTTGGCGAGCCCGCAACCCTGGCAGCCACCGGAGAGGCGCAGGTACGCAGTGTCGTCCTCGACCGCGACCAGCTCGGCCTGGCCGCCGTGGGCGGCGATGCTGGGGTTGACCACCGTGTCCAGCACCTGCGCGACGCGCTGAGCCACGTCGCCGGTGAGGTCCGCCGCCTCGCCGCGCATCGTCGGGCTGGTCGGGCGGTTGGGGTTGGACACGACGACCGCACCGTACGCGGGGTCCCCCTCGATGGTGACGGTGGCCCCACGCAGCTTGTCGACATCGCTCGCGGGGACGACCACCGACAGGTCGTCGTGGTGCTGCACCACGTGGTCGTCACCGGCCTCGATCAACGGAGCCAGGCGGATCTGGTGCTGGTAGCCGCTCGGGCCGAAACCGGTCACGCCGACCCACAGCGCGAGCGACTCGGGATCGAGCTCCTGCGCGCGGACGCGCAGGACCTTGTCCTTGGCGTTGGGCGTGATCTGGACGATCGGTTCCGTGGTCATGGCTGTTCCGTCGACGTCCGTGGCGTGGGCAACCCACCGGTTGTCCCGTACCGTACCGCCGTGGCCCGGATCCTTCTGCTACTGCCCACGTCCACGTACCGGGCGTCGGACTTCATCGACGCCGCCGGCGCGCTGGGTGCCGAGGTGGTGGTCGCCTCCGATCGGCGCCAGGCGATGGCCCGGTCGATGGGCGCCAGAGCGCTGCGGGTCGATCTCCGCCGGCCCGAGCGGGCGGCAGCGGCGATCATGGCCCACGCCCGTCAGCTGCCGTTCGACGCCGTGATCGCGGTGGACGACGAGGGCGTGCTGGCGGCGGCCCTGGCGTCCGAGCAGTTGGGTCTCCCCCACAACCCGCCCACAGCGGTCGCGCGCACCCGCGACAAGCTGGCGCTGCGGCGCGCGCTCGCCGGCGTCGTGGCCCAGCCCGGGTTCCGCGTGGCGGATCCCGCCGACGACGTGGGTGCCCTGGCGCGGGAGCTTGGCCTACCCGTGGTGGTCAAACCTCTGTCGCTGTCGGCCAGCCGGGGCGTGATCCGGGCCGACTCCCCCGTAGAGGCGGCCGCCGCGGCCGCACGGGTGCGGGACATCCTGGCCTGCGCAGGCCGATCCCGGGACGAGACCCTGCTGATCGAGGAGTTCGTCCCCGGCCGGGAGGTGGCCGTCGAGGGTCTGTTGCGCGGCGGTCACCTCGAGATCCTGGCGATCTTCGACAAGCCCGACCCGCTCGACGGCCCGTTCTTCGAGGAGACCATCTACGTCACCCCCTCGCGCGAGCCGGCGGAGGTGCGATCGCGCATCGTGGCCACCGCGTCCGCCGCCGCGCACGCCACCGGGCTCCGTGAGGGGCCGGTGCACGCGGAGCTGCGGGTCCACGGCGACCGGGTCACCTTCCTGGAGCTGGCCGCCCGCTCGATCGGCGGTCTGTGTGCGCGCTCCCTGCGCTTCGGGCTGGGGGTGCGCCTGGAGGAGCTGATCCTGCGCCATGCCCTCGGCCTGCCGCTGGCCACGCTGCACCGCGAGCCGGGGGCCTCGGGAGTGATGATGCTGCCGATCGCGCGCGCCGGCGTCCTGCAGGAGGTGCGCGGCACCGACCACGCTCGCGCGGTTCCAGGGGTCGTGGGCCTGGAGATCACCGTCCCGCGCGGCCGCACCGTGCAGCCTCTGCCTGAGGGCGAGCGTTACCTGGGGTTCCTGTTCGCCCGCGGCGGCACCCCGCAGGAGGTGGAGGCGGCCCTGCGCGCCGCG
>DASZZX010000101.1:0-4053 GCA_036260415.1 Nitriliruptorales bacterium | reverse complement strand
CACGTCGGCGACCTCGCCACCGTCGCGGACGCCGTCGGGGCGCGGGTGGTCGGCGGGGTGTCCCTGGGCGCGCACGCGGCCGCCGCGTTCGCGGCCACACGCTCCGGACTCGACGGGGTGCTCGTGTGCCTGCCGGCATGGACCGGCCGGTCGGCGCCCGGCGTGGGCGTGCATGCCGCGGTCGCGGAGGCGGTACGCCACGACGGCGTGGCGGCGGTGCTCGCCCGCGCGGTGACCGATCCGTCCATCCCGGGCTGGCTCGTGCGCACGTTGGCCCGTGACTGGCCGACCCACGACGTCGCCAGCCTGGCCGCGTCCCTCCTGGCGCTGGACGGGGGGCGAGCCCCCACCGACGCCGAGCTCGCGCGTGTGTGGTGCCCCGCCGCGGTTGTCGGCTGGTCCGGCGACGCCGCCCATCCGCTGACTGTCGCAGAGCACTGGGCGCGGGCCTTGCCGCGTGCGGAGCTGGCGGTCACGTCCCTGCAGGACGGCGGCGAGGAGCCGGCCCGGCTCGGCGCAGCCGCCGTCGCGGCCTGGCGTCGGGCAGCCGCACGCCCGACGGTCACGCCCACGGTCCGGGTCGGGGAACCACACGACGGCGGTCCTCACCGGCCAAACGGCCTATGAAGATACTCCGGATGGACGTTTACGGTCGCTCACGTTCCGTTCTTCCGAGGGGGGAGACAAACCGTGAGGATCCGACGACTGGTCGTGGCCGGGCTACTGGCCACCGGGATGCTGGCTGCGCTGACAGGTCCCGCGAGCGCCGACAAGCCCTGTCAGCTCCTGGACGTGAACCTGCGGGGCAACAAGGCCTGCCTGGTCCCGGGCCACCACCACTAGTCCGTCCACACCGGTCGCGACGAGCGCCCGCTGACCGTCCCCCGGGCCTCTCGTCTGGGCCCGGGGGATCGTCGTCGACAGGAGCGCCGGTCCCTCGGCCACCGGTGATACCTGGTCGTCGTGGGCACGGCAACGTCACGACCACCTTCTCGGCCACGGCTGATCGTGGTCGTCCGTGAGCACGGGAACATCAGCACCACCTTGTCGGGCGGCGCGGCGTGCGGCGAGCACGGCCTGTGCGGTCCGCGAGGCCGGTTCGCGCCCGAGCCGGTCGGCCAGCCACGCGGTGGCGTCCACGAGCGCGTCGAGGTCCACGCCGGTCGAGGTCCCGCTACCGTGCAGGGCGTACACCAGGTCCTCGGTCGCCAGGTTCCCCCTGGCCCCCGGTGCGTAGGGGCAGCCACCGAGCCCGCCCGCGGACGAGTCGGCCACGCGCACGCCTGCCTCGAACGCGGCCAGCGTGTTGACCAGGCCCTGCCCGTACGTGTCGTGCATGTGCACGGCGAGCCGGTTCACGTCCACCTCCGTGGACAGCCGTTCCAGCAGGTCCTGGGTGCGCCCCGGGCTACCGACCCCGATGGTGTCGCCCAGGCTCACCTCGTCGCAGCCCATCTCCACCAGCGCCAGCGTGACCCGCGCCACCTCGTCCGGCGGCACGTCGCCCTGGAACGGGCAGCCCAGGACGGTGGAGACATAGCCGCGCACCCGCAGGCCGAGAGTGCGTGCCCGTGACACCACCGGTCGGAACATCGCGAGGCTCTCGTCGACGGACCGGTCGAGGTTGGCCCGCGTGAACGCCTCGCTGGCTGCGGTGAACACCGCGATCTCCTGCGCGCCGGCGGCCAGGGCCGCGTCCAGCCCGCGCTCGTTGGGGACCAGGACCGGGTAGCGCACCCCCGGCCGGCGGTCGATGCGAGCCATGACCTGGGCGGCGTCGGCGAGCTGGGGTACCCACCTGGGGTGCACGAACGAGGTCACCTCCACGACGCCCAGCCCGCAGCGCGACAGCCGGTCGACGAAGCCGACCTTCACGTCGGTCGGCACCACTCCCGGCTCGTTCTGCAGGCCGTCGCGCGGCCCGACCTCGACGATCGTGACCCGGTCCGGCAGGTCCACCGCCGCTCCTCCGGTCCGTCGGCAGGGTAGAGGTCCGCCGCCAACCCCGGCCGCGTGGTGGGCCCGGTGCAGGCATCAGCCGCGGGTTCCGCCTCTCCGACGCCGTCAGGATCGGCTCGATGGGGGCAGGGCGCCGGCCCCGTCCGAGCGGTCGCCCACCGCGTGCAGCTCGCCCGCCGCGGGCCGGCGGTTGCCTGCTGCGACCGCGATCGCGATCCAGGCGGCCGCTGCCGCCGCGACCCAGCGTTGCACGGTGGACGACGCCGGTCCGGTCGCGGAACGCGCGCCCACGTACGCGGCCTCCAGGCCGACGCCGACCAGCGGCCACAGCAGCTCGGCTGCGCGTGGCGCCGCCGCGAGCCCCGGACCGCCCGCGACCGCCAGCGCCACGAGCGGCAGCGCGTACCACGGGTACGGGGTGGTCAGCAGGATCGCCGCCCCCAGCAGCCAGGTCGCGCGGGTGGGTGCCGGACGCTGCGAGCGCAGCACCGCCACCAGCACGGCGGCGGCCACGGCCGCGGTCAGCCACCAGCCGTTGACGCCGAGCGCGAAGGCCACCCGGAAGCGGCGCCCCGACGTGTACCCCTCCTGCCCGAGGTAGCTGTGCAGCAGGATGCCCAGCAGCCGCGCGCCCGACGGGCCGGAGGACGGCAGGTAGGGCAGGTAGCTGACGGCGACCACCGCAGCGGCCGGGAGCGGCAACCACCACGCGAACCGTCCGTCGGGGCGCCGAAGGAAGGCGGGCAGGACAAGCAGGGGGAAGAGCTTGACCGCCCCGGCCGCCCCGACGAGCAGCCCCGCCGCGAGAGGCCGATCCCGCTGCCAGACGGCGGTCGCGAGCAGCAGGGCGAGCACGACGAGCACGTCCACGTGGCCCGAGTGCCCGACCGCGAGCACCGCCAGGGGATTCCACGCGTACGCGACCGCGAGGTGGCGGCGGCGCCCCAGGCGCGGCAGCAGGCCCACCAGCAACCCGACCGCGAGGAGGTCCAGCGCGGCCAGCAGGGCTTTGAGCGCGACCGGCCCCCGGATGCCGACACGCCACGACGCTGCGAAGGCCAACTGCGCCCCGCCCGGGTAGATCGTGCGGAGGTGGGGGCGGTTCACCTCCGGGTGGATGGCCCCGTCCCGCAGCGGCGCGAGCGCGGGGTCGTCGGGCGGGTGGGCGTAGGGATCGATGTTCGCCGCCTGGACCCGCCCGTCCCACAGGTAGCGGTACAGGTCGTCGGAGAGGGCGGGGGCGGTGGGAACGAGGACCGCCCGGAACAGCGCTGCACCGACCACGATCGCGGTGACCGCGGTGCGTGGGGGCGCACGGGCGGCGGCCGCCCAGCCAACCGCGAGGACCGCAGTGCCACCCAGGACCGCCGCCCAGTACACCCCGAGACCACTGCCGCTGGTCTGCAGGGCCGCGACCGTCCCGTACACCACGAGGCCGGCGAGCGTCGCCACCCCCAGCGTCCGGGTCGCGTTCACCGGCCCGGCGGCGCGTGTCCCGGCGCGCGCGGCTCCCCCTCCGTCGCGCCCGACGCGGGCGGCTCCCCCTCCGTCGCGCCCGGCGCCTGCAGGCTCCCGTCCGTGGCCCGCTCGGGGGCGCGCCCCGGACCCGCCCCGCCACGCTCCGCGTCGCGATCGCCGCGGTCCGGTCGCAGATCCACGAGCTGCTGATCCGCCTCGACCGCGTCGCCGACGGCCACGTGCACCGCGGTGACGGTGCCCGACGAGGGGGCACGGACCGGGTGCTGCATCTTCATCGCCTCGATCACCGCCACCACCGCGTTGGACGCGACACGGTCGCCGACGGTCGCGTGCACCGCCGCCACCGTGCCGGGCATCGGCGAGCGCGACGTGGCCGCGGCCGCGGCGGCGCCCGGGTCGACGTGGTGCGCTGGACGCACCACCGCCAACCGCGTCGTCGTTCCCCACGTGTGCACCCACACCGCCTGGTCCCCGTCGGGGCTGCGGCCGTCGTGGTCGGTCACAGCCACGCGGGCCTCGACGTGGCGCCCGTCCACCTCCAGGGCCACTGTGGCGTCGGGGCGCGGAGCGCCCACCACCCGGACGTCGTGGCACCCCCCCGCCACCTCCAACCGG
>DASZZX010000100.1:0-5713 GCA_036260415.1 Nitriliruptorales bacterium | reverse complement strand
GGCATGGCGGCGTCCGCGGGGACCGCCGACGACGAGTCGCGGGCCCGCGAGGGTGCACCCACCTCCGCCACGTCACGGCCGTCGTCGCCAGCGTCCGTCTCACGACCGCCGGCCGACCCCGCCGTGGCAGGCTCCGGAAGGCTCGCCCCGCGATCGTCCTCGGAGGTGTGCAGCGCAGCGCCGGCGGTCGTGTCGTGGACCGCCTCGGCGGCGGCCTCCGGCCGGGCCTCGCCCCGCAGCTCGCGTACCTCGTCGAGCGTGAGGAACAGGTCCTCGTCCAGTGCCAGCCGGTACCGACCGGTGGAGGAAGCCGGCTCGATGTCCAGCACGAGGTACCGCAGATCGGCCGTGTAGCCGATCAGGTGCACGTCGATCACGTTGTCTCTGCCGGTGGCCCGGGCGGTGGGGGGCATCCTGCCGGTCGACGGGCCATCGGGCAACTACCGACATCCGGGGCCGATCGTCGGCCCTGCCGGGAGAGGCTGCACGTGCCAGCGGCTCGGCGAAGGTCGCCCGCCAGCGGACCACGCCGGGGATAAGCGTTCAGCCCAGCTGCAGCAAGGTCCGTGTGGCGACCAGGTCGGCGCCCAGGCGGGCTACCCGCTCCGCCAGCTCCCGGTCGTCGGTGACGACCACCACCGGCTCGTCGGGTGGGAGGGACGCGACCACCGCCACGATGGCGTCGTCGGCGGTGCCCCCGGCGGTGAACTCCAGCCGGACCTTGCGTGCACTCGCCAAGTGCGTGCCAGTCGAGGCGTCGCCGTCGAACACGACGGTGGGCCGCACGCGGGTGCGGGCGGCGAGGGTAGCGAGGCGTGCGGCGAGCCACGCGCGCTGCTGCTCGAGGGGCAGATGATCGCGGTGCTGCCGCGTCACGTTGTAGCCGTCGACGAGCACCCGTCGGCCGGGGGCGAGCAGGGCCTGCGCCGCCTCCAGCGTCCCCGGGGCGACTCCCGGAGGGAGGCGGCTGGGGCGCCCCGGCGTGGCGCGGCGCACGCCGCCGCGGCGTCCCTTGCGGCGGGCAGCGGTCTGGTCGGCTTCCCGCTGTTCCGCCGCGCGGCGCGCCTCCTGCCGTCGCTGGCGCCGCAGTCGCCGCTCCTCCTCGCGGCGCCGCAGCGCCCGCAGCTGCCGGCGGGCCTCAGCCAGCTCCGCCTCCCGATGACGACGCGCCCGCTCGACGGCCTGGTCCTGAGCGCTGCGCGCCTGCTCCATGCGGGCACGGAGGTCGTCGCGTTCGCGGGTCGCCTCCGCCAGCTCGCGCTCCAGCTCCGCGGCACGTTCGTGTTCGGCCTGCAGGCGCGCCTGTAGCCCTGCCACCCGCCGGCGAGCCGCGTCGCGTTCGTCGACCAGCTCCCGGTGACGGCCGCGGAGCCGCTGGTCGCGACGGAGGGCGGTGTCGGGGGCGGGCTCCGCCGGGCCGGGCTGGGGCGCTGTTCGGGGATCGGCCTCGCCGCGGAGCACGGCCACGAGGTCGCGCGCCTCGGGGTCGCGTTGCAGCCCGCTGGCCGCCTCCCGCCACAGGGCGCCCCCGCCCGCCAGCAGCCGGCACAGGTCGCGACGGGACCGTCCCCCTGCCAGCCGGCCCGTGGGGGCGGCCCGCAGCTGCACCATGCGCGCGGTCAACCGGTGCTCATCGAGACGGTGGAGGGCGGCCCGGGCGTGGCGCAGCAGCACGGCCCACTGGTCGGGTGGCAGATCCTGGAGCACGGCGGCGTCGGGGGCCGGGATGGCAGGCCGCTCGCCGTCCGCCACCCTCAGTTGTTCGAGATCACGACGCCGAGGTGCTGGAGGCGCTCCAGGAAGGCGTCCGTCTCCTGTCCCTCGAGCGCGGCGATCGCGTCGATGTCCTCCTGGCGGATGAACAGCAGGTGCTCCTCCACGCCACGTCGGGACTGGATGTAGGTGAGGTACTCCACGACCGGCTCGACGTCACCCTCCGTGCTGCGCAGGAGTTCGATGTCGATCGCCAGACCTCCCTTGCCACGGTCGGCGATGCTGCCGATGCGTTGGGTCCGCATGCTGTCCACGACACCGTCCGGGCCGATCGCCACGCCACGGCGCCGTGCCAGCACGGACCACGTGATGGTCAGACCCACGACGGAGGCGCCCAGCAACATCCCGACGCGGATCCACACTTCGCGCCGCCCGGCCATGGCAGGCAAGGTACAGGCCACCGGTCCGGCGCACACCGGCGCCGGGAGGGACGGGCGCACTCGAGCCTCCCCGCAGCGTCCACGGATCCGACCGGGGCCCGGGTCAGACCTCGTCGCCCACCGCTGTCGCCGGGGCCGCTTCCACCACCACCGCGTCGTCGCGCCCGCACCAACGACACGTCACCGACTCGACACGGCGGTCCAGTACGTCCTCCTCCTCCACGCGACCGACCCCGCCGAGATCGAAATGGTGGTAGCGACGCGTGCGGGCCGCCTCCACCACGTCGAAGCGGGTGACGTTGCCGCAGGCGCTGCAGCGGAAGCGGTGGCCTACCTCCAGACCGCGCAGGAGTTCCGCTCGGGCGTTGTCACCGCCCCGCGGGCTCACCGCCAGCGCACCTGGCACGGATCGGTGGCGAACCACGGTCCGCTGGCCATGGTCGGGAGGTCCGGGTAGCCGATGTCGAAGATCTCCTGGGCCTCCTCGACCGCGGCGGCCGCCCCCTCGGCGAACACCCGCAGCTGCTCCACGTCGATCCCGTGGTGGACGTCGGGGTAGGCGGCGAGCTTGGCGGCCGCCTTGCGCAGCAGCGCCACGGTCCCGTGCACGTTGCCGCGCTGGTGGTGACAGCAGCCGACCGCGACCTGGATCACCCCCTGCCAGAAGAGGCGGTCCTCCTCGGGGGCCGCGTGCCACACGTCCTCCAGCACTTCGTGGGCCTCGAAGAAACGCTGCTCGTCCCACAGCTCCCGTGCCTTGGCCAGCGCCTGGTCCGGGTCGTCGAACGAGTACTCCTCGATGGTCAGCTCGGGGCGTGCTCCCCGCGGCAGCGGCCGACCCAGACGGTCGCGGGGACGGGCGTTGGCGGGACGGCCGCGCTCGTCGCGGTCGCGCTCGTACGAGACCACACCGCGTTGCCCGTTACCCACGCTGCTCCCCTCGACGCGGCTGCTGACAGGCTACCCACGGTGCTGCGGCGTCCCGACCGAAGCTACCCTCCGGCCATGCCCGAGCTGCCAGAGGTCGAGTCGATCCGCCGCCAGCTCGAGCCGGAACTGATCGGGCGGCGCGTCACGTCGCTGGACCACGAGCCGCAGCGGCGCTTCCTGGACCTGCACCTCCTCGTGGGACGCTCGATCCTGGGCGTGGGCCGACGCGGCAAGTACCTGCTCTGCCCGCTGGACCAGCACCGCGAGCTCGTGGTGCACCTGGGCATGACCGGCTCGCTGCGCTTCGCCGCGGCCGAGGACCACACGCGGGCGCGGCTGCAGCTCGACGACGGCCGGACGCTGATCTACCGCGACCCGCGCCGTTTCGGGCGACTCGCGGTAGTGGCGGCCGGCGACCACAGCGCCATCCCCACGCTCGCGCGTCTCGGGCCCGAGCCCCTGACGGACGGGTTCGACCGCGACCGGTTCGCAGCCGCGCTCGCCGCCACGCGCGCCCCCGTCAAGGCGGCCCTGCTCGCCCAGCGGCTGGTGGCCGGCATCGGCAACATCTACGCGGACGAGGCGTTGTGGACGGCCCGGATCCACCCGGGCTCACGCCGGGTGGGTCGGGGGCGCGCCCGCGAGCTGCACCGGGCCATCCGCGAGGTGCTGACCCAGGCGGTCGAGCGGGAGGGCACCACGTTCCGTGATTACCGCATGGTCAACGGCCAGAGTGGTCGCAACGCCGACTTCCTGCAGGCTTACGGCCGGGCCGGTTCGCCCTGCCGTCGCTGCGGCGCCCCACTGCGCCGGGTGGTGATCGCGCAGCGAGGCACCACCTACTGCCCGGCGTGTCAGCGGCGCTGAGGCACCCGGGAGGGCGGCCGGCCACCGCGGTGACGCTGCGCGACATCGCGATCACGCAGCGCCCGCCGGCCCGGGACGAACAGGCCCTCCGTGCGCTGAACGCGCGCGCAGGCAGGGCTGTCGGGCCGAACGTTGGACGAACGGCTGGAACACCTGTCCGGTGGGAGCCGTTTTCATGGAAGCAGCGCGGTCCGGACCGTGCGACCCGGACGCGGGACCGACCCGCGATGACCGCCCCCGCAACGAGACGCGTCCCCACCTGACCGACGACGGAAGGCCAACAGCTTGGCGTCCATCGACACCTTCGCCGCACGCCTCCAGACGGGGGAGCCCTGGGAGGAACGCGCCGCGTGCAGCGGCGCCAACGTCGAGATGTTCTTCTCGGTGGAGGAGCAGGATCAGCAGGAGGCGCTCGAGTACTGCGCGAGGTGTGAGGTCCGTCAGGAGTGCCTCGAGTACGCCATCCGCCACCGTGAGATGTACGGGATCTGGGGCGGCATGATGGAGTCGGACCGGCGCACGTTGATCCGCGACATCCGTCGGCGGGAGCGCGAGGCGCGGGAACGTCGCAAGCGGGCGGGTCACGCCGCCTGAGGGCCGTCGCCGGGCCCTCACTGGAACGTGTCACCAGCCCTTCTCGATCGTGCGTCCTCGCGGTCACCGGCGACCGGCAGCACGCACGATCCGGACTGGACGGCGTCGCGAGTCCGCCCGGCTCGTCGGTGGCGGCTGTGGTTGGCTGGCGGGCTGGCCGATCGGAGACGGGGTGCGCTGTCCGGTGTGCGGCGCCACCGCGGCATCGTCCGCACGCTTCTGCGGTGAATGCGGCGCGCTGATGCCCCCGCGGCGGGAGCGGCGACGGCGGAGGAGCCCACCGGCTGCTCGACCCGGGCCCGCTGACCCGGCCCCGACCGCACGGCGCACACCGACGTCCCGACGCCAGGCTGGGACGTCGGCTGGTCGGCCCCGGCGGGGACGCACCCGGGGCGTGGGTGCGGGGATCGCAGCGCTGGTCCTCGCGGTGATCGCGGGGGTCGCCGTCGGTGGCCTCCGGTCGTCCCACGGACCAGGCGGCGTCTCGGACCTGACCGGTGTCGCCTGGACGGTGACGCTGCCGAGGCCGGACGCGCACCCACCCTCCGGCACGGACGGGGTCCTCGACGAGGTCACCGCCCCCCCGCCGTCTCCGACGGCGCCTCCCGACCCACCGCTGTCCCCGTGGCCGCCACCTGTCGTGACCGCCGGGCGGGTCGTGGCGGCGACGCTCGACGGCCCGCTCACGGTCCTCGACGCCGCCGACGGCGTGCTGGCGTGGCGGTTCGCTCCCGGCCGGGGGGTGCAGACCGCCCCGGCGGTGAGCGTCGTGCAACCCGCGCCCAACCCGTCCGCCGGTGCCCCGCGCGTCTACCTCGGCACCGGGGAGGAGGTCGTGGCACTGGACCTCGAGCGAGGCCGGATGCGGTGGCGCACACGCCTGCGTCCCGACCCGGGCGCCTCCCCCGTCGCGACTCCGTCGCTGGTGGTCTTCACCGAGCAACGCGGCGTCTTCGCGGTGACCGCCGCGAGCGGCAGCTTCGCGTGGCGCTACCTGCCGCGCGGAGGCGGCGCCCCCGGCGGCCCGGTCGCGCACGATCACCGGGTGCACGTCGGCGCGACCGACGGGACCCTCGCAGCGATCGAGTCGGCGACCGGCCGCCGCCGCTGGGTGCTGGACGCCGGCGGGCGGTTGGCCGGTTCCGCGGCCCTGCACGCCGGCGTGGTCG
>DASZZX010000099.1:0-4158 GCA_036260415.1 Nitriliruptorales bacterium | reverse complement strand
ACTATCCGGGCCGGCCGCGCCCCGCGTGGGCTCCGCCCGCGTCGCCTCCCCACCGCCGCGACCACCGCGATGGCACGACATACTGGTGAGGTGACCCGCTACTTCACCCTGGACGAGGCGAGGGCGCTGCTGCCGGAGGCCCGCGAGCGCATCGGCGAGGTCGCCGCCCTGGTCGTGGACCTGCAGCGGCTGCAGCAGGCCCTGCAGCGGGGCGAGCCGACCGAGCAGGGAGGCATCCCCGAGGCCAAGGCGCTGGAGGCGCGCGTCGACGAGGCGCTGCAGTGGTTCAGCAGCGCTGGCATCCAGGTGAAGGGCATCGCCCCGGCCCTGCTCGACTTCCCCGCCCGCACGCCCGACGGCGAGGTGCTGCTGTGCTGGCTGCAGGGCGAGCCGGAGCTCGCCTGGTACCACCCGCTCGACACCGGGTTCCTGGGACGTGCCCCCGTCACGGACCTGGACCTGCCGCAGTGACCGACGACGCCCTGGCTAGTCTCCCGCCATGGCCTCGCCCCGCGTGCTCGGCATCGTGCTCGCCGGGGGTGAGGGTCGGCGCCTGCACCCGCTGACCGCAGACCGGGCCAAACCGGCGGTGCCGTTCGGAGGAACCTATCGCCTGATCGACTTCGCGCTGTCCAACCTGGTCAACGGCGGCTACCTCAGGATCGTCGTCCTGACCCAGTACAAGAGCCACAGCCTCGACCGCCACATCGCCCAGACCTGGCGGCTGTCGCCTCTGCTGGGCAACTACGTGACGCCGGTCCCGGCGCAGATGCGGCGGGGCGCGCACTGGTTCGCCGGCTCGGCGGACGCCATCTACCAGAACCTGAACATCGTGCACGACGAGCGTCCGGAACACATCCTCGTGTTCGGCGCGGATCACGTGTACCGCATGGACCCGCGGCAGATGGTCGCCCAGCACGTCGCGTCGGGTGCCGGGGTCACGGTCGCGGCGATCCGCGTCCCCCGCGAGGAGGCGTCCCGCTTCGGCGTGGTGGAGACCACCGACGGCACCCGCATCGCCGCCTTCCACGAGAAGCCGGCGGAGGCGCGCGGCCTGCCCGACGCGCCCGACCAGGTATTCGCTTCGATGGGCAACTACGTGTTCCGGGCTGACGCGCTGGTCGACGCGGTCGCCCGCGACGCGCGACGAGGAGACAGCGACCACGACGTGGGACGCGACATCATCACGATGCTGGCTGCTTCCGGCGACGCCCACGTGTACGACTTCGCCACCAACGAGGTCCCGGGCGCGACCGCACGCGACCGCGGCTACTGGCGTGATGTGGGCACCCTCGACGCCTACTACGACGCCAGCATGGACCTGGTGTCCGTCCACCCCGTCTTCAACCTCTACAACCGCGAGTGGCCGATCCACACGTGGCCGGGGTCGCTGCCACCCGCGAAGTTCGTGTTCGACGAGGACGGCCGTCGCGGTCAGGCGCTCAACTCGACCGTGAGCGGGGGGGTGATCGTGTCCGGGGGGACCATCCGCCGGTCGGTGGTGTCGCCTGGGGTGTTCGTGCACTCCTACGCCGAGGTGGAGGGCGCGGTGCTCATGGACGACGCCGTGGTCGGCCGGCACGCCGTCGTGCGCAACGCGATCATCGACAAGAACGTCGTGATCCCCGACGGGGCGCGGATCGGCACCGATCCCGACACCGACCGCGAGCGCTTCACCGTGTCGGACGGTGGCGTCGTGGTCATCGGCAAGCGTGCGCACGTCCCGGCGCCCGACGCGGCGCCCGACCGGTGAGCGACACGGAGATGGGCCGGTGAGCCTGCCGGACAGCGCCCCGCCCCCCGCGCGTCGCCCCCAGGTCGCGCTGCTGACCCGGGAGTTCCCCCCGGAGGTCTACGGCGGCGCCGGTGTCCACGTCGAGCACCTGGCGGTCGCCCTGACCCACCACGTCGACGTGGCGGTCCACTGCTTCGGACAGCCGCGCAGCTCACCGCTGGTGGCGGGCGCCTACCGACCGTGGGACGCGCTCGAGGGCGACGCCCCGCCCCTCTCGGCGCTGCGCACCGTGTCGGTCGACCTGCGGATGGCGGCGGCCGCGGAGGATGCCGACCTGGTCCACAGCCACACCTGGTACACCAACCTGGCCGGCCACTTCGCGAAGCTGCTGCACGGCATCCCGCACGTGGTGACCAGCCACAGCCTCGAGCCGCTGCGGCCGTGGAAGCGCGAACAGCTCGGCGGCGGCTACGACGTGGCGGCCTTCTGCGAGCGCACCGCGGTGGAGGCGGCAGACGCCGTGGTCGCCGTGTCCGCCGGCATGCGTGCCGACATGCTGGCGTGCTACCCCGCGGTCGACCCCGACCGGGTGGAGGTCATCCACAACGGTGTCGACGCCGACGCCTACCGACCCCACCCGGGCACCGACGCGCTGCTGCGTCACGGCATCGACGCCGACCGACCCTGCGTGGTCTTCGTCGGGCGCGTCACCCGCCAGAAGGGCCTGCCGTACCTGCTCGATGCCGCCGAGCACCTCGACCGTGACGTCCAGCTGGTGCTCTGCGCCGGCGAGCCCGACACCCCCCAGATCGCAGCCGAGGTCCGCGACCACGTGGAGCGGCTACGCGGCGGCCGCCACGGGATCGTGTGGATCGAACAGATGCTGGACCGCGCGGACGTGGTGCAGATCCTGTCCCACGCCAGCGTGTTCGTGTGCCCCTCGGTCTACGAACCGTTCGGGCTGGTCAACCTCGAGGCCATGGCCTGCGAGGCGCCGGTGGTCGCTACGGCGACCGGCGGTGTACCCGAGATCGTGGTCGACGGCGAGACCGGTCGGCTGGTGCCGTTCGAGCCGTCGTCGACGTCCGATGGCGGTCCGGCGGACCGCGGCCGGTTCGCCCTGGACCTCGCCGCCGCGATCCGTGACGTGCTCAGCGATCCCGCCCGGGCAGCCGCCATGGGACGTGCCGGCCGCCAGCGGGTGCTCGAGCGCTTCACGTGGGGGACGGTGGCCGTCCGCACGGCCGCTCTCTACCGCCGGCTGCTGGCGGGCTGACGCCGGTCACCGCCCGACCTGCCCTCCCACCGACTGGGGGCCTGCCCTCGGCCACGTCCGACCAGCCTCGGCGGGGCGCCCCAGCCCCGGCCCACGCGCCCTACCTGCCCTCGCGCCTGCTGGTCAGCCACGCGCCCACGAGGACCAGGGCGGTGCCCACCAGCGCCAGCGGGTGCACCTGCTCGCCGCGGACCGCCACCCCCAGCACGATCGCCACGACCGGCACGAAGTAGATCGCGATCGACCCTCGCGCCGCCCCGGCCCGACCGACCAGCGCGGTCATCGCGACGAACGCCAGCCCGGTGCCCAGCAGGCCCAGCGGGAGCATCGCCAGCACGCTCGACCACGCGAAGGTGGAGGTGGGAAGCTAGGCGAACCCGAACGGGGCGATCACCACCAGCGCGACCAACTGGGCACGCAGCAGCACCGGCGCCCCGCCGTAGCGCTGCTGCAACGGGACCGCCAGGTTCGTGGCCAGCCCGTACAAGGCGACCGCGAGCAGCAGCAGGGACACGCCGAGCAGGGAGGCGTCCGCCCCGCGGGCGCTGGGCCACGTGATCGCCACCACGCCGAGGAAGCCGACCGCCAGGCCGACGGCCTGCCCGGGGCGCGGCAGGTGGCGCAGCAGCACGGTTGCGATCAGCGCGCTGAACAGCGGCACCGCGCCGTTGACCATCCCGGCCACCGAGGAGGCCACCCACTGCTGGGCGAGCGGGAACAGCAGCAGCGGGATAGCCATCCAGACCAGCCCGAGCAGGGCCGCGCGCGGCAGGTCCTCGCCGCGCAACCGCTGCCGGGCGCGCGGTATCAGGGCCAGGGCGCCCGTGCCCAACACCAGCCGGGCGAGCGACACCACCGCCGGCTCCAGTGCCTCCAGTCCGACGTCGATGAACAGGAAGGAGGAACCCCAGATGCCGGCGATGCCGGTCAGCAGGCCCCACTCGACAGGACCGAACGCCTCGGCGCGGCTGCCGTGCGCGGTCTGGAGGACACGACCCCGACCTCGGTGGCGTGCTGGGGCATCGGCGGTCGCACCGGCGGCAGGGTGGGGGGTCGACACGGCGGCGGAGGCTACCGCCGTCAGGCGGTGGCCTCCGAGGGAGCGTCCGCGATCACGACGTCCAGGCGGGCGTGCGCGGCACGCAGG
>DASZZX010000098.1:0-4376 GCA_036260415.1 Nitriliruptorales bacterium | reverse complement strand
ATCGAGGTGCCGTCCGACATGTTCCCGGGTAGGTGGTGTCTGAAGGACAAGACGGTCAGGGGGCGCGTATGGATCATCGAGGTCAACCCGGTCACCGGTGAGCAGCGGCGGATCCGGGAGGAGGAACGCTGCCTGCCGTGGCCTGGCGCCCGCGACGACGACGAGGTCGTCCCGCCGGCGCTGAGCGCGGTGCGTGACGCGGTGGCCCGCCGCCTGCCCACCCCCACGGTGGCGCTCAACCCCGACCATCAGGGGGTGACCGGCATGGACACCTGGCTGTGGTACGCCGACGACGCCGCCACCCCGCTGGCCGGCGTCGACCACGACCGCGACCCTGCCACCGCCCCCGCACAGGGCCTGCAGGTGACCGCCACTGCCGGGCCGTACACCATCACCGCCACCGCCTGGATCGCCCGTTACCGGTGGACCTTCCACCAGCCCGACCACGCCATCGGCGTCCACCGCACCGCCACCCGCCCCGGCAGCCAGCAGCATCCGGCCGCCACCTGGATGCCCAACACCAAAGGCGTCTACCAGGTCACCGCCGCCACCGACTGGCACGGCCACTACAGCTGGACCGGACCCGACGGGGCCAGCGGCGCCGGCGACCTGGGCACCGTCACCCGCAGCGCCACCCGCCGCTGGCCGGTGGTCGAGATCCGCAGCGTCCTCATCCGCTGACCGCCCCGACCCCGCCACCGCCCCGACCGTCGTGCGGCCCCGACCGCGCACCGGCCCCCCTCCCGGGTCGTGCGTCGCCCCGGTCACCGGCGACCGCCACCACGCACGATCCAACTCGCAGGCCCCGGCCCCACCGATCGTGCGTCGCCCCGGTCACCGGCGACCGCCGACACGCACGATCCAACCGGCAGGCCCCGGCCGCACGGATCGTGCGTCGCCCCGGTCACCGGCGACCGCCAACACGCACGATCCGATCTCCCAGCCCCGCCCCGGCAGCGAAGTCGGCGGGACGCCTGGCCGCTCAGTGGCGGAAGTGGCGCCGGCCGGTCAGCACCATCGCCAGGCCGTGCTCGTCGGCGGCGGCGATCACCTCGGCGTCACGCACCGACCCGCCCGGCTGCACGATCGCGGTCACCCCCGCCTCCGCGGCCACGTCGGGCCCGTCGCGGAAGGGGAAGAACGCGTCGCTGGCGAGCACCGCCCCCGGGGCGCGTCCACCCGCCTTGTCGATCGCCAGCCGCACAGCGTCCACGCGGCTCATCTGCCCCGCCCCGACCCCGACGACCCGCCGGTCGCGCGCTACGACGATCGCGTTGGATCTCACGTGCTTGGCTACCGTCCAGGCGAACCGCAGATCCTGCACGGTGGTCTCGTCGGGGGCGGCGGAGCTGACGGTGCGCCACTCGTTGAACGGTTCGCGTCCGCGGTCGGCGTCCTGCACCAGGAGCGCGCCCTGCACGCTGCGGACGCTGAACGACGCCCCGTCGCGGTCGGGGGGGTCGGGCTGCGCCACCCGCAGCACCCGCAGGTTGGTCTTGCGTCGCAGGGCCACCAGCGCCCCGTCGTCGTAGTCCGGTGCGACCACCACCTCGGTGAAGACGGTAAGGACCCGTTCCGCCGCGTCGCGGTCGAGGCGTCGGTTGACCGCGACGATCCCGCCGAACGCCGACACCGGGTCGCCCTGCAAGGCACGCTCGTGCGCCGTGGCCAGGTCGTCGGCGAGCGCGCAGCCAGCCGGGTTGGTGTGCTTGATGATCGCCACGCACGGGGCGTCGAACTCGGTGGCGAGCGCCCAGGCGGCGTCAGCGTCCAGCAGGTTGTTGTACGACAGCTCCTTGCCGTGCAGCTGCTCGGCGGAGGCCAGCCCCCACCGCTCCCCCGACACGTCGACGTAGCAGGCCGCACGTTGGTGGGGGTTCTCGCCGTACCGCAGCGTCGACAACCGGTCGTACACCGCGGTGAGGACCAGTGGGAACGTCTCATCGCGGTGGAACCAGGCCGCGACGGCCGCGTCGTACGCGGCGACGTGGGCGAACGCCTTGGCCGCCAGCTCCCGACGCCGGGAGGCCGGCAACCCACCGTCGGCGCGCAGCTGGGCGAGCAGCGCCGGGTAGTCGTCGGGGTCCACCACCACGCCCACGCCGGCGTGGTTCTTGGCCGCCGCCCGCACCATGGTCGGGCCGCCCACGTCGATCATGTCGATCACCTCGGCGTCGCTCCTCCCCGCTGCGACCGTGTCGCGGAACGGGTAGAGGTTGGCGACCACCAGGTCGATGGGTTCGACGCCGAGCTCCGCGAGCTCCGCGAGATGCTCCGGTCGGGACCGGTCGGCGAGGATCCCGGCGTGCAGACGCGGGTGCAACGTCTTCACCCGGCCGTCGAGGCACTCGGGGAAGCCGGTCACGTCGGCGACCTCGGTGACCGGGACCCCCGCCTGGGCGATGGTCCGCGCGGTCGACCCGGTGGAGACGAGGACGACGCCCTGGGCGTGCAGGCCCGCGGCGAGGTCGGCGACGCCCCGCTTGTCGAACACGCTCACCAGTGCGCGACGGACCGCAACGACCGTCACTGCGCTGCTCCTTCCGTGCCGAACACGCTCACCAGTGCGCGACGGACCGCAACGACCGTCACCGCCCAGCTCCTTCCGTGTCGAGCGTGGTGAGCGCGGCCGCGTCGGCCGTGGGCAGGATGCGGGTGCGGCGCCCCTCGACCGCCACCCGGCGGTGGCACAGCAGCTTCACCACCGCCGGCAGCAGCTCGTGCTCCTCCGCCTTGATTCGCTCGTGCAGGGAGGTCTCGTCGTCGTCGGCGGCGACCTCGACCGCGCGCTGGGCGATGATGGGGCCGTGGTCCACCTCCTCGTCGACTAGGTGGATCGTGGTGCCGGTCACCTTCACCCCGTGGGCCAGCGCGTCACGTACGGCGTGCGCGCCGGGGAAGGCGGGGAGCAGCGATGGGTGCACGTTCACGATGGCGTCGGGCCAGCGGGCGAGGAACCATGGCGACAGCAGACGCATGAACCCGGCCAGGACGACGAGGCTGGGCTCGTGGACGCGGATCGCCTCCATCAGCGCGTGCTCCCACGAGGGCCGGTCGGGGTGATCGGAGAGCGCCACCGCGACGGTCGGGATGCCGACCTGTCGGGCTAACGCGAGACCGTGACAGGTGGGCTCGTCGCTGGCCACGACCACGATATGGCCGCCGAACCTGGGGTCACGGTCGGTGGCGTCGACCAGCGCCTCCAGGTTGGTTCCGGTGCCGGACACCAGCACGGCGATGCGCTGGCCGCTCCGAGCGTCGTCCGCCACCTGCCTCGCTCCCCGTGGTGGGCCGGGGAGCCTACTCACGGGCCACGCGGGGCGTGGAACCACGCCGACCGTCGGTCCCCGCAGAACGCGCCCCGGAACCGCGCGCGCCCCGCCGACGTTCGTGGCATCATCCGCGCTGCCGTCCACCGGGGGCGATCCTGCGCCGTCTCACCAGCTCCGCCGCCGTGTTCTGGCTGCTGCTCGCGGGGTGCGCGCGGGTGACCTCCGGCGCCGCCGCCCCAGCCGCGGGAGGCGCGCCCGCCGCCGATCTCGCAGCGGCGGCCGCACCCGCCGCCGAGTCAGCGACCGTGCCCACGCCGTGTCCACAGCCGGAGAGCGCCAAGCACCCGGTGGACCGCGTGGCCGGCGCCGACCGCTACGCGACCGCCGTCTGCGCATCCCGCGCCGCCTTCCCCGCCTCGACCTCCGGCACGGTCGTCCTGGCCCGTGGCGACGACGCCGGGGCGTGGGCCGACGCGCTGGCCGGCACCGTGCTGGCGGAAGCGGTCGACGGTCCGGTGCTGCTCACCGACCCGGCGCGGCTGCCGGAACCGACCAGCGCCGAGCTCGGACGTCTGCAGCCTCGCACGGTGCTCGTCCTGGGTGGGGAGGCGGCGGTCAGCGAAGCCGTCGCGGCGCAGGTCCGAGCCGCCGCACCCGCCGCGACCGTCCGGCGCATCGCCGGACCGGACCGGTACGCCACGGCGGCGGCTGTCTCGGCCGAGGCTGGCACAGGCGGGACCGCCTTCGTGGTGAACGGCTTCCGGCCGGCCGACGCGCTGGTCGCCGGGGCGCCGGCCGCGCGCGCCGGGGCCGCATTGCTGCTGGTCGGCGACGCGGGCGTGCCCCCCGTCACGGCGGACGCGCTGCGGCAGGTGCGCGACGTGACCATCGTCGGCGGGTACGGGGTCGTGCCGGCCAACGTGGAGGCGCAGCTGGCCGAGCTGGTCGGTCGCGACCACCTCCGGCGCGTGTCCGGTGGCGACCGCACCGAGACCGCCGCCTCGGTCGCCCGTGCCTTCCCGGTCGACGGACGCCTCCACCTGGCCAACGGAGGCCGGCTGGTCGACGCCATCGGCGCCGGATGGTCGGCCGCCCGCGCGGGCG
>DASZZX010000097.1:0-5055 GCA_036260415.1 Nitriliruptorales bacterium | reverse complement strand
GCGGCGCCGTCGCCGGCTGCTGCGCACCGTGCTGATCGTGGGTGGCCTGGTGGGCCTCGCCGGGCTGGGCCTCCTCGCCGCGACCCGCCTGCCGCCAGGGGGCGAACCGGCTCGGGTGGCCCCGGACCGCGCGGTGCAGGCCGTCGGGGACGCGCAGCCGTCGTTGCTGTTCGTGACCTTCGATGAGCAGGACCCGATGGCGGGCGCGTCGGTCGCGTTCGTGCTCGCTCGTGACCCGGCGGAGGATCGAGTCACGCTGCTGTTCCTACCGACCGCGACCGTGACGGACATCCCGGGTCACGGCCTGGACCGCCTGGTCCGGGCGTTCGCGTACGGCGGCGGTCCCCTCGTGGCCGCCACGGTCGAGAACCTGCTCGGCGTGGACCTCGACGGGGTCGCGGAGGTGAGCGAGCAGGGATGGGCTGCGCTGTTCGGCCGCGTGGGGGGCCTCACCGTGGAGGTCCCCGAACGGCTGGTCGAGCGGACCGCGGACGGGTCGCGCCAGGTCAGGTTCGAGCCGGGGCGCCAGCCGCTCGACGGCCAGCGCCTGGCCGAGCTGATGACGCTGACAGGCGAGGACGACGATCACCTGGACCGCATCCCACGGGTGCAGGGCGTGCTGACCGCGTTCCTGGCGACTGTGGCCGAGGACCCGCAGCTGCTCGACGGCATCATCGCCGACGGTGCGCCGATGCTCGACACCGACGTGCCGGTCGAACAGGTCCGCGATCTGCTCCACGCGGCCGCCCGGGCGCAGGCGGACGACCGCCTAGCGTCCCTGACCCTCCCGGTCGCGCCGATCGGTTCGGGCGAGGAGGGCGCGGTGCGCATCGATGCCGAGCGGGCCGACCGGCTCGTCTCCGAACGATTCGCGGCGTCCGTCCCGGCCCCGACCGCGTCGGCGGGGCGACGTCTGCAGATCCTCAACGGCAACGGCGAACCGGGCATCGGCCAGCAGGTCGCCGAGCGGCTCCTGCCGGCGGGGTTCCGGGTGGCGGTCACCGACAACGCCGACCGCTTCGACCACGCCGAGACCCGCATCGTCGTGTACGACGACAGCTCCCGGCAGCTCGCGCTGGCGCGCGACGTCCAACGCCTGCTCGGCGTGGGTCGCATCGAGCTGAGTCGCACCCCCACCAGCGTGGTGGACATCACCATCGTGGTCGGCGACGACTTCCCACCCACCCATCCGGAGGCCGTCCCCACCTCGTGAGGGACGGGCACGGCGGGGCGTGGCGGTCGCGTGCAGGATCGTGGCCGCTGTGGTTGCCTGGCGGAGAGGTCCGAGCTACCCGCGAGCGTGCCTGCGGAGCGGGAGACCGCCGAGCAGTCACCGGCAGAGAAGGAGCACGTGCCCGCGACACCGGACGCGATCGCTGTCGCCGTGACGGCGTGCCGCGCCGCCGACGACAAGCAGGCCACCGATCTGCTGGTCCTCGACGTGGCAGACCTGCTCGCGCTGGTGGACCTGTTCGTGATCGCCACCGCACGCAGCGACCGTCAGCTACGGGCCGTCGGCGAGGCGGTCGAGGAGCGGCTGCGAGCCGGCCACAGTCTCCGCCCGCTGCGGCGCGAGGGACCGGCGGAGTCGGGCTGGCTGCTGCTCGACTACGGGGACGTTGTCTGTCACCTCTTCGACCAGGAGCGCCGCGAGTACTACGCGCTCGAGCGCCTGTGGGCCGACGTTCCCCAGCTCGACCCGTTACGGGGCGAGCCGCTGCCGGCGGCGCGGCCCCGGGAGGCTGAGCACGCGGGGTGAGCCGGCTGGTCCTGGTTCGCCACGGGGAGTCGCTGTGGAACGCCGAGCGCCGCGTCCAGGGCCAGTCGGGGTCGGGCCTGTCCGAGCGGGGCGTCGCCCAGGCACAGCGCACCGCCGAACTCCTCGCCGAGACGTACCCCGAGGCGGTCGTGGCGGCGTCCGACCTGCAGCGCACGCGCGAGACGGTCGCCCCGCTGGCACGACTGGTCGCGGTGGAGGTCCGCTTCCACGCCGGATTGCGCGAGCGCCACTTCGGATCCTGGACGGGGCTGCTCGCCGACGAGATCGTCGAACGTGACACCGAGCGATGGAACCGCTGGGTGGCCGGTCACGACGTCGTGGGGGAGGTCGGAGGTGAGGACACGCCGACCTTCTCGCGCCGGGTGGTCGGGGCGCTGCGTGACCTGCTCCCCGGCATCGACGACCGTCCTTTGATCTGCGTGACCCACGGCGGACCGATCTGGCACGGCACGCACGCTCTCCTCGGGACGGACCGGCGGTTGCTGGCCGGGGTGGCCAACTGCTCGGTGACCGAACTCGACCTCGATCCCGGGAGCGACGGGGGCGGGCGGCTGGTCACGTGGAACCAGGTGGCCCACCTGCCGGTCGCGCTCCGCAGTGTTCCCCGGGTGGGCCGCGTCAGGACGCCGGAGTTGCAGGAGGAGGACGCCGCACCCGCCGATGACTGACCCGGGTGTCACCTGCGGGTGGACCCTTGGGGCCGGACCGCGCGTGCCACCTCCTGCAGGGCTTGCTGCTCGGTGCCTTCGTCCGGTGCTCTACGTGCCGGGTCGTAGCGGCGTGCCTCCTCCGCCGACAGCAAGGTCACGAGCGCGTCATCCGGCAGGTCGGGACGGCGGCGGCGGACCTGCTGCACGAACTCGCGGGGCGTCTGCGACGGGTCCCGGCGCAGACCCGACCGTGCCAGCAGCTCCTCGAGTCGTGCGAAGCGGCTGGGAGCGGCCGGGGCGCGGCGACGCCGGGCCGCGAGCAACACCAGCCCCAGGCCGGCGGCCACGGTGGCGACGGTCGCGGCCCCCGCCGGCGACCTCAGCCCCTGCACCAGGCCCGCCACGGTGCGCGTCACCGGCGGGGGGATGCGCGCCCGCACCCATCGGACCAGGTCCACGAGCGCCAGGCGAGGTCCGGGCGCGGAGATCGACACCGCCTGGGGTACCTCTCCGGTCGGGTCGAACGGCACCCACCCGTGGCCCGGCACCCACACCTCGACCCAGGCGTGGGCGTCGTCGACCTGTACCTCGTACCAGCCGCTGAACGGGTTGCGCAGCCCCGGTGCGAACCCGGTCGCGAACCGGGCCGGCACGCCACCGGACCGCAGCAGCAGCACCATCGACGAGGCGATCTGCTCGCACCACCCGCGGCGGTGCTCGAACAGGAACCAGTCCACCGCGTCGGTCGCGGGCGGCTGCTGGGTGGGGTCGAGGCTGTACTCCACGTGCCGGGCGAGCCACGCCTGGACCGCCTCCGCACGCGCGAACGGAGCCGCTGACCCGGCGGTCAGGCGTCGGCCCAGCTGCCGCACCCGGCCCGGAAGGTCGTCCGGCAGCTGCAGGTAGCGCCGCGCCACGTCCTCGGGGACCGGTCCGGTGGCGTGCCGCAGCCGCTCGCGTGGCGTGACGTCCACCAGGGACACCACCGAGTAGAGGATGCCCGCCTCCTGCTCGGCGCTGGTCGTGAGCGTTCCGTCGTCCCACTGCGACACCGACCCGGCCGCGTGGAACACCTGGGTCGCCTCGGCGGCGGCGAACACGAGGTTGGGGGTCTGCTGCTCGAGCTCGTAGGTCTGCAACACCGGGTCGTAGTTGGCCAGCGGCGCGTCGGGCGGGCCGAGGCGGACCGGGACGCCGGTGGAGGGCTCGGGTGCCTCTGCACTGCGCGACCAGGAGGACCCCTCGTAGCGGTCGAACACCATGCCGCGCCAGAAACGCGGGCGTTCCGACCGCACACGCATCACCACCTCATCGGACAACTCCCCACGCGTGCGCAGGTCCACCACCTCTGCCAAGCCGAAGTACGCGCTGGGGTCGAACGGCGGCCGCTGACCGGGACTGCGCCGCGACCCGCCGTAGGGCAGGCCCGGGTTCACCACGCGACCGCCACCGAGCGGTGAGCCGAACCCGGCGAACGGCAGGCCCCCGAGGTGGGTCGACTCGCTGCGGGGCAGCAGCAGGAACACGACCAGCCCGACCAGCAGGGCAGCGCCGCTGCCACGGAACACGGCCGCTGCAGTGGCTGCCACGCCCCGGGTCGCCGCGCGCAGGCGGGCTGCCTGACCACCGTCGGCCCGCACCGCCCGCGGCCGTGGCCGCAGCCGTGTGACTCCCTCCTCTGCGGCGGCGTCCACGACGTCGTCCCGTGCCGCGGCCCGCTGCAGTCCGGCGGTCGCCAGCGCGCTGGCCGCCAGGTACGGCAGCAGCACCAGGACGAACGCCGAACCGCGGGCGCTGGTGGCCGCCAGCGCCACCAACGTCAGCGAGGAGACAAGCGTGAAGCCGAGGTCACGCCGCTGCGGCAGGTCGAACCCGTGCAGGACCTGCACCGCCAGAAACAGGCCGGCGAGGGGCACGCGGCTGTCCTCGATGGTGGCGGCTCCTCCGAGTTCGACGAAGAAGCGTCCCAGCGCGAGGACAGCGCCCACGGTGAGCAGGAGCTTGACGACCGTATTGTCCGACCGTCTCCGCCGGTGGCTGACCGACGCGCCGACCGGCAGCGCGACCAGCGCCGCGACGACGTCGGCGGTAGCGGCGGCCGCCTGCACCGCCACCGCGACCACGGCGATCATCACCGACGCGAGGACCGCGATGCGCAGGGACACGGAGTCCTCGGGACGGCGGGTCGCGTTGACCTGTCGCAACCTGCTTACCAGCCGTCCCGTCACGTCAGCCACTCCCTGCCAGCCGTGCGCTGAGCCAGCGGCCGAGGTCGACGCTGCCGTCGTCGGGCAGGACACCGAGCACCTCGTCCGCGCCGCCGCGCGCCAGCGCCACCACCACACCCGGTGCGCCTGGCGCGAAGGTCAGCTCCACGAGGCCGGCCGGAGGCGCCGCCGCATGCGGCCGGGGGCCGGCGCCGGCGTGCGGCGGGAGCGCCGCCAGGTTGCGACGCGCCGCCGGACCCCACGGCAGGGCCGTACCGTCGGCCGCTACCTGCACCGGCTGGCCGGCGGCCCAGGCCGCCGCTGCCACGCCCCCGGCCGCGGCGGTGGCGACGTCGAGGGCGGGCGCGGTCCAGGTTCCCGGCGCGATGCTCACCCGGACGTGCGGCCGTGTGGCCAC
>DASZZX010000096.1:0-4544 GCA_036260415.1 Nitriliruptorales bacterium | reverse complement strand
CGACGCCCTCGCCGGCCAGCCGCAGCGCCTCCTCCCCGCGCGCCCCGAAGACCTTCGTCAGCCCGGTCGCCCGCAGCACCGGCGGCACGGTCAGCCCACCCACTCGTCGATCTGGGTGGCGTGCTCGTCGACCCACTGCCGGGCGACGGTCCCGACGTCCTCGCCGTCGACGTCCACCTGCTTCTGCATCTCCTCCATCTCCTCGACCGAGATGCGCAGGTCGACCAGCAGGTCGGCGAACTCGGGAGCCTGCTCCTGCAGCTCCGTGCTCGCGGCGATGTTGGCGCTGTACGAGGGCATGGCGCAGGCGCCGTTCCCGGTGGTCAGGCAGCCCTCGGTGTAGGGCGTGGGCTCCTCGAGCTGGACCATGTCGTACTGCGCGAAGACCGCGTGCGGGTGGTACAGGTACAGCACGATCGGCTCCTGGCGGCTGTAGCTGTTCTCCAGCTGCGCCAGCTCGGCCGCCTCACTGGAGACGACGTGCTCCAGCGTGATCCCGTAGCCCGCGAGCCGCTTGGCGTTCTGCTCGGTGGTGATGTAGCCGGGGTCGGCGTCGTAGAACTTGTTGCCCAGCTGGTCGGCGTAGTCGTTGAGCTGGGTGACGCTGGTCAGGCCCTCGAGCGGGCCGCCGGGCGCGACGGCGTAAGCGGGTACGAACCACCCCTGCGCGGCGTCGCCGTAGGTCTCCGAGACGATCTCGACCTGCTCGGCGGCGCTGTCGGCGAGCTCCTGCTGGTTGGGGAGGGCGACCTCGGTCAGCAGGTCGATGTCCCCGCGCTGTGCACCGGCCCACGCCGCGGCCGGGTCCAGCTGCGTCGTCTGCAGCGTGGCCACGCCCAGCTCGGGACGGTCGGCGGCGATCTCGCTGAGGATGGAGTTCGTCAGACCGGCGGCCGTCCAGCTGAACTGCGCGGCCTGGACGGTGATGCCGTCCCCACCGCCGGTCGCACTGTCGGCGCCCTCCTCGGCGCTGCACCCGGTGACGGTCGCGGCGAGGACGGCGGCCAGCGCCACCGCGGATGCGCGGGGACGGATCGTGGTGCGCAGCATGGGGGGTCTTCTCTCGTTGCGGCGCCGGGCGCGGGCTCGCCGGCGGGGTGGTCGTGCGACGAAGCGCAGGCCCCCGGAGGGGACCTGCGCCTCGCCGTGCGGTCAGTTCTCGGAGACGAGCGTCGTGCACGTGCCCGGTCAGGCGCCAGTCGGACCGACTGGCCTGTCCCCCCGGAGCGTGATGCGGTGCATGACGCGCCGCTGGTCACCGTAGTCGCGGTTCGCGTAGTGCACGGTCGAGCGGTTGTCCCACATGACGACGTCGCCGACCGACCACCGGTGCCGCATGATGTGTTCGGGCTTGGTGATGTGGGCGTAGAACAGGTCGAGCAGGTACCGGCTCTCGGCGTCGGACACGTCCTTCAGGTGCGAGACGAACCCGGGGTTGACGAACAGTCCCTTGCGGCCGGTCTCGGGGTGGATCCGCACCACCGGGTGCTCGATCGGGACGAGTGCCTGGAACTGCTCGCCCTCCCACTTCGTCCGCGCCTCGCGCTGGGCCAGGTAGTAGCCGAACTCGCGGGTGCCGTCGTGCACCGCGACCAGCTGGTCGGCCAGCCGCTGCAGCGGCTCGCTGAGCGACTCGTAGGCCAGCTGGAGGTCCGCCCACTGGGTGTCCCCGCCCGTGGGCGGGAGGACGACGGCGCGCAGCACCGAGCCCAGCGGCGGCCGGCGGACGAAGGTGACGTCGGTGTGCCAGACGTCGGCGAACCCGCCCGAGGCGCTGTCGAGCGCGTAGATCTCCGGGTGCTCCTCGTCGACCCCCGGCACCACGGGGTGGGACTCGGTGACATCGCCCAGGCGGCGGCCGAGCGCGATCTGGCTGTCGGGGTGCAGTGCGTGCTGTCCCGAGAAGAACAGCACCTTGTGGTCGGCGAGCGCCGTGCGGATGGCGCGCACCTGCGCGTCGGTGGCGGAGGCGAGGTCGACCCCGTGGACGCGGGCGCCGAACCCGGGCGCGAGGCGCTCCAGGTCGAGAGCCGTGGGAGCGGTGGACGTCGCCGGGGCAGGCAGGACGGGGGCAGTGATGGTCATGACGGGGACTCCGGTGGGATGGGTGGTGGCGGGCTCGGACGGCGTCAGGCCGTACAGAGCGCGCTGGCGCACCGGAGCAGGTCGATGTGACGGCGCGCGACGAGCGCAAACCGCACAATCCCGACCGGACTCATAGGGATTACCGTAGCGGCTCCTCCGCCCCCCGTGTCGAGGGGGTGCCCGTGTCCCTGCCGGGCCGGCTGTCGATCGACCGGACGCCGGCTCTGCGTCATCGCACACGTCCGGCCGGCATCCGTACACCCGTCCTGGCCCGTTCTCCGCTCAGCCCTCGAGCAAGGGCAGCGCACCGCAGGATCTCGCGGTCAGCCTGTCGCCGTGGGCTTCACATCGAAGGCGACGAGCACGGCCTCGACGATGGAGTCCACGTACTCACGGGTGATGGGGTCACGGGTGATCAGCATGCGGGTCCAGATCGGGCCGATGAGCAGGTCGATCAACAGGTCCTGGTCGACCGAAGGGGCCAGTTCGCCGCGAGCGATGGCCAGCGCCAGGACCCGCCGGTAGGCCTGTCGGCGGGTGTGGATGACGGTGTACAGCAGGTCGGTGATCTCGGGGTGGTGACCGGCCTCGCGGATGAGCTGGGCGACGAACTGCCCTCGGCCGCGCACGAACGCCTCCACGGCGCCGTGGAGCAGCGCGAGCAGGTCGACCTTCAGGGCGCCGGAGTCCGGCACGTCGACGCTCTGCAGAGCCAGCCTCTCCACCCCCGCGGCGGCGACCGCAGCCTTCGACGGCCACCGGCGCAGGATCGTGGTCTTGGCGACGCCGCTGCGGGCGGCCAGTTCGTCGAGCGTCAGGCCGGCGTAGCCGTGAGAGCCGAGCAGCGCGATGACCTGTTCGAGGATGCGGTCGTCGAGGGCGCGGTCCCGTGGCCGTCCACGGCCCGACGACGGACGTGGCGTGGCACCCATCTCCTGCGCAACTTCCCGTCTCGATGAGGGCGCTTGGACCCTACTCGGTGCCCTGACACGCTGCGAAGCTCCCTGTCGGGACTTGCGCTACCGCCGGTTGCGGAGCTCCGTCGATGGATCAGCTCTTCCTCGACGTGGCTGCCGCAGCCCCGGGGTCCACGCCGGTCCCCGAGGTGGCGCCGTCGCCACGCGCACCGGTCTCGTCCACCGGTCAGCGTCCCGGCGGATGTCACCTCGACGCCTGAGCAACGGGCGCGCATGCCGGCGCCGCACCCCCGGCCGGGGGACGGCCCCGAGGTCCCACACCCGAACAGGCGTTGAGGCACTGACTCGAACCGTCCAGTGCCGATCGCGACCGCACCAGGACGACCAGGTGCCGACTCCAGCCGACACCGCGGCCACCGCCGCACCTGCCAGGAGAGGAAGAACCGTGACGGAGACCCGAATGCCGTATCCGGTCCGCGTGGACGCGTCGCAGACCCCCTCGGTCTCACGCGGGCTGTGGCTGGTGAAGTGGCTGCTGCTCGTCCCGCACTACGTCGTGCTGGCCTTCCTCTGGCTGGCCTTCCTGGTCGTCAGCGCGGTCGCGTTCTTCGCGATCCTGTTCACGGCGCGCTACCCCCGGCCCCTCTTCGACTTCAACGTCGGGGTCCTGCGCTGGAGCTGGCGGGTGCACTACTACGGCTACGGGGCACTGGGGACCGACCGCTACCCGCCGTTCACCCTCGCCGAGGTGCCGGACTACCCCGCCCACCTGGACATCGCCTACCCCGAGCGGCTCTCCCGCGGGCTCGTGCTGGTGAAGTGGTGGCTGTTGGCCATCCCGCACTACCTGGTCCTCTCGGTCTTCACCGGCGGTGGGATCTGGCTCGGCACGAGGTCCGGGACACCCGACAGCGCCTGGGACGACGGCTGGGGCGCCGGTGTCAGTCTGGTCGCCCTGTTGGTGTTCATCGCCGCGATCGTGCTGCTGTTCACCGGCCGCTATCCCCGGCCCCTGTACGACTTCGTCCTCGGCATGGACCGCTGGGCGCTGCGGGTGACCGCGTATGCCGCCCTGATGACCGACCGCTACCCGCCCTTCCGGCTCGACCAGGGCGGTACCGACCCCGGGTCAGTACCCACCGAGCCCCTCGCGCCGCCGCCCTCCGGCGTGTCGGCCGGAGCGCCGCCGGCTCCGGCAGCTCCGGTCCGGTGACCGCTCGCCGCCCCCGGGATGACGCACGGCCCGGGGGCGGCGAGCTGAGCCGGCGCGCCCCACCCGGCCACCGCGCACCCCGCGCGGCCATCATCGATCCACGACCGAGGCCGTCATGACGATCACCAGCCGAACCGGACGAACCAACGTGCGGGGCCGGGGCACGAGCGGGCTGTGGTGTGGCGCCGGCGCGATGGCGGTCAGAGCCTTCCGCTGGAAGGTCTCTCCTGATGGCCGGTCCTGACCCATGATCGTCGTGGGGGTCTGGCTGGCAGCCACGCTGCTGTTCCTGCTGACCGCTGTGCGCCCCGCGACCAGAGACACCGCGG
>DASZZX010000095.1:0-1622 GCA_036260415.1 Nitriliruptorales bacterium | reverse complement strand
CCTGCTAACACCAGTGGGGGAGGATGCCGCACTCACGGACGCAGCAGTTGCCGCACCCGTGCCGCCTCTCGCGTGAGGTGGTCGCGCTCCGGCACGCTGGTCGCGGCGCGGGAGGCCTCGGCATACACCTCGGCGGCCTGGTCGAGGTCATCGGCGCGTTCGTGCAGGTATGCCGTCACCGCGGCGTAACGGGGCAGGTCGGGGTTCACGTCAGCCAGCGCCGCCAGGCCGGCCTGCGGTCCGTCGGCCTCCCCGACCGCCACTGCGCGGTTGAGCCGCACCACCGGGCTGCCGGTGAGGCGCAGCAGTTCGTCGTACCACTCCACGATCTGCACCCAGTCCGTCTCGGATGTCGTCCGGGCGTCCGCGTGCAGGGCGGCGATCGCGGCCTGTGCCTGGTATTCGCCCAGCCGGTCGCGGGCCAGCGCGGCCTGCAGAATCGTCACCCCCTCGGCGATCAGGCCGGTGTCCCAGCGCGATCGGTCCTGCTCACCAAGCGGCACCAGGCGACCTCCCGGGCCGGTGCGAGACGCGCGGCGCGCATGGTGCAGCAGCATCAGCGCGAGCAGCCCCGCGACCTCGGGCTCGTCGGTCAAGGCGACGAGCTGGCGGGTGAGGCGGATCGCCTCGGCCGCCAGGTCGACGTTTCCGCTGTACCCCTCGTTGAAGACGAGGTAGAGCACGCGCAGCACCGTCCCGAGATCGCCGGGCTGGTCGAGTGGCAGCCCCGCGATCCGCCGCTTGGCCCGGCTGATCCGCTGCGCCATGGTCGCCTCGGGAACGAGGTATGCCGTCGCGATCTGCCGCGTGGTCAGGCCACCGACCGCGCGCAGCGTCAAGGCGACGGCCGAGGTCCGCGGCAGGGTGGGGTGCGCGCACAGGAAGTAGAGCCGCAGCGTGTCGTCCGTGGCGGGCGCCGGACCGGCGGGAGGCTCGACCTCCACGGCGAGTTCCCGCCGCCGCCGCGACGCCTCGGCACGGGCGGCGTCGAGGAACCTGCGCCACGCGACCGCGACGAGCCATGCCTTCGGATCGCGCGGTGGATCGTCCGGCCAGGTTTCCAGCGCCCGGATCAGGGCCTCCACGGCATCCTCGGCCGACGCGAAGTCGGCTCCGCGCCGGACGAGGACACCGATCACCGCGGGCACGAGCTCCCGCAGCAGCGCCTCGTTCACTCGGTGACCGTGGGCGACTCGGTGAGAAACGGTCGAACCTCGAGCCACTCGTGGATCGGCTCGCCGCCGGCCCCGGGAGCGGCGGACAGCTCCCCGGCCAGCTGGACCGCGCGATCCCAGGACTCCACGTCGACGACCATCCAGCCGGCGATGAGGTCCTTGGTCTCGGCGAACGGACCATCGGTCACCGGTGGGCGCCCCTCGCCGTCATACCGCACGAACGCGCCCTCGGGCGCCAGTGCTTGGCTGTCGACGAACTCACCCGTCTCCTCCAAGCGGGCTGCGAAGTCGTGCATGAACTGCACGTGCGCGTCGACCTCCTCCGGCGTCCACTGGTCCATCGGCACGTCGTTCACCGACGCCGGAGCGCCGCGGTAGTGCTTCAGCAGCAGGTACTTGGCCATCGTGGGTTCTCCTCGGTGCTGGTGTGACCCATTCTGGTCGTAT
>DASZZX010000094.1:0-15892 GCA_036260415.1 Nitriliruptorales bacterium | reverse complement strand
GGTTGGGGGAACACGCCGATCGCGACGATCAGCGCCACGATCGGGGCGAGCACCCCCACTTCGCGGGCGCGCAGGTCGGGGGTGTGCTCGTTGTCGGCGCCGCGCAGGGGACCGTGGAAGACCCGCTGGTACGCCCACAGCAGGTACAGGGCGGCCAGCACCATGCCGACCGCGGCGAGAGCTGCCGCCCAGCGGCTGACCGCGAACGTGCCGAGCAGGATCGGGAACTCGCCGACGAACCCGTTCAGCCCTGGGAGCGCCAGCGAGGACAGCGCCACGACCAGGAAGAGCCCGGCGTACACGGGTGTGCTGCGCGCCAATCCCCCGAACGCGGCGATCTGCCGGGTGTGGCGCCGGTGGTACAGCATGCCGACCAGGAAGAACAGCGCGCCGGTGGACAGCCCGTGGTTGAGCATCTGGACCACCCCGCCCGCCACGGCCTCCTCGTTCAGCGCGAAGATGCCCAGCACCACGAAGCCCATGTGGCTCACCGACGAGTACGCCACCAACCTCTTCAGGTCGCGCTGCATCATGGCGACCAGCGCCCCGTAGATGATGCCCACGATGGACAGGGCGAAGAGCCACGGTACCGCCTTGCGGGCCGCGTCCGGGAACAGCGGCAGCGAGAACCGCAGCAGCCCGTAGCCGCCCAGCTTCAGCAGCACGCCGGCCAGCATGACCGAGCCGCCGGTGGGCGCCTCCGTGTGCGCGTCGGGCAGCCACGTGTGGACCGGGAACAGTGGCACCTTCACCAGGAACGAGATCGAGAAGGCCGCGAACAGCCAGCCCTGCAGGGCGGGATCCAGGCGCAGCCCGAGCACGTCGGTGTAGTCGAAGCTGGTCCCCCCGGTCTGTGCCCACACCACGACGATCCCGACCAGCATCAGCAGCCCGCCGAGGAACGTGTACAGGAAGAACTTGATGCTGGCGTAGCGTCGCCGTTCGTAGCCCCAGATGCCGATGATCAGGTACATGGGGACCAGCAGGAGGTCCCAGAAGACGTAGAACAGCAGCAGGTCGAGCGACAGGAACACGCCGAGCACGCACGTCTCGAGGACCAGGAACGCGGCGAAGTAGCTCTTGGGCCGGTCGGAGTGCTCCCACGACTCCAGCAGGACGAGAGGGGTCAGGAAGGTCGTGAGCAGGACCAGGAAAAGACTGATCCCGTCGATGCCCAGGTGGTAGCTGACGCCCCACGCGGGGACCCACGGGACCTGCTCCTCCAGCTGGAAGCCGGGCTCGCCGGACTGGAACCGGGCCAGGACGACCAGCGCCACGGCGAACGTGGCGATCGAGGCGGCCAGGGCGACGGCCCGAACCTGCTCGCGGCTGCGCGCCCACCCGATCGCGAGCGCCCCGACGAGCGGCAGTGCCAGGACGGCGGTCAGGAGACCCATCAGAGAGCCCCCACGAGGAACACGCCGATCAGAGCGGCCGTGCCCAGCACGAGTCCGGCCAGGTAGCTCCGGAGCAGGCCGGTCTGGATGCCCCGCAGGGTCGAGGCCGTGTCGAGCGAGAAGCGGCCCATGCCGTCGACCGCCCCGTCGACGACGGTGACGTCGAACCAGACCAGGAACCGTGACCACGCGCCGCCGGCACGGACGAAGACGCGGTCGTACAGCTGGTCCACCCAGAAGCCGCGTCGCATCGCCAGCGCGATGTTGCCCAGGTTGGCGGCGACCGGGTCGCGCCGCCGCGGCGGACGCAGGTAGAGCACGTAAGCGAGCCCCAGGCCGGCCAGCCCAGCGATCAGCGACAGGACGATCAGCACCGGCTCGCTGAGCGCCGTGGCGCCGCCCCTCGGCGGCAGGTGCGCGACGGACGACTCCAGCCAGTGCTCCAGCGGCCCCTCCTTGGTCGGGCCGAGCACGCCGCCGATCGCCGCCAGGACCGCCAGAGCCACGAGCGGCACGGTCATGACCGGCGGGGACTCGTGCGGCCGCAGCTCCGCGTGTGCGTCCTCCGTCGGCCTGGTGCCCTCGGCGGCGGCCGAGGCCGCCTCGGTGTCGGCCGCGGTGTGGGGGTCGTCACCCGCCGGGCCGGCGGGAGGCGCGTCCCACCGCTTGGGACCGAGGAAGGTCACAAACAGCCAGCGCCCCATGTACAGGCCTGTGAGCGCGGCCGTCACCAGGCCGACCGCCCAGATGGCGGTGCTGCCCTCCTCGTAGGCGGCCGCGAGGATGTGGTCCTTGGAGAAGAAGCCGGACAGCGGCGGGATTCCGCTGATGGTCAACACCGCCACCACGCCCGTCCAGAAGGTGATGGGCATGATCCGCCACAGGCCCCCCATGCGCCACATGTTGGTGCGGTCGGCCATGGCGTGCATCACCGATCCGGCCACGAGGAAGAGCAGGCCCTTGAAGAACGCGTGGGTCACCAGGTGGAAGATCCCGGCGCCGAACGCTCCGACCCCTACCCCGACGAACATGTAGCCCAGCTGGCTCACTGTCGAGTAGGCCAGCACCTTCTTGATGTCGTCCTGCTGGATCGCGATCAGCGCCGCCAGCAGCGCGGTCGCGACCCCGATCGAGGCCACCACGACCAGGGCCAGCTCGCTGAGGACGTAGATCGGCGACGCCCGGGCGATCATGTACACACCTGCGGTCACCATGGTGGCGGCGTGGATCAGGGCCGACACCGGCGTGGGACCGGCCATGGCGTCGGGCAGCCAGACGTAGAGGGGGATCTGGGCCGACTTGCCGACCGCACCTCCGAGCAGCAGCAGCGCGATCGCGGTCGCGGCGCCACCCTCCCCCAGCACGTCCGAGGCGGCCGGCAGCACCTCGGCGAAGTCCAGCGATCCGAACTCGGCGAAGATCAGCAACAGCCCGACCGCGAACGAGGCGTCGCCGATGCGGTTGACGACCATCGCCTTCTTGGCAGCGACCGCGTTGGGCATCTCCTCGAACCAGAACCCGATCAGCAGGTAGCTGCACAGGCCGACCAGCTCCCATCCCACGAACAGGACGACGAAGTTGGCGCCCAGCACCAGCAGCAGCATCGAGAACAGGAACAGGTTGAGGTAGGCGAAGTACCGCCCCTGACGCTCGTCGCCCTGCATGTACCCGATCGAGTAGAGGTGGATCAGCGACCCGACGCCGGTCACGACCAGGATCATCACCGCGCTGAGCGGATCGATCAGCAGGTGGGTCGTCAGGCGCAGGGCGCCCACCTCGATCCAGGTGTAGCCGGCGGTGAGCAGCGTGCGGGCCTGCTCGTGAGTCGCCCACAGCTGCGCCACCACCCCGACGGCGACGACGAAGGAGCCGGACGAGGTCGCCGTGGCGAGCCAGCCGGCTCGCCGGCCCAGTCCCCGGCCCGCGAACGTGAGCACCACGAATCCGACCAGCGGCAGCAACGGAATGAGCCAGGCGATCGCTGCGATCCCGATGGCCGGCTCGGCATGCAGCTCGAACTCGGCCGCCAGGACGACCACGTCCCCCATCCCCTACCCCTTGAGCAGGCTTGCGACGTCGATGTCGAGGGTGCCTCGCCGCCAGAACAGGTTGACGACGAGGGCGAGCCCGATCACCACCTCCGCAGCCGCGACCACGATCACGAAGAAGGCCACCACCTGCCCGTCGGCCGCGCCCCACAGCCGCGACGCTGCGACGAGCGTGAGGTTCACAGCGTTCAGCATCAGCTCGACGCACATGAGCAGCACGATGGCGTTGCGCCGCGTCAGCACACCGACCGACCCGATGCTGAACAGCAGGCCGGCCACCACCAGGTAGTACCCGATCGGCATCAGCCGCCCCCATCCCCGCGTGCCCGCGGTGCGGCGGTGGACCCCTCACGGTGGGTGTGCGGCGGCGTCGCAGGACCGGTGGCTTCGCCGTCGCCCCGGGCCACCCCGTCGGTGAGCGGCCCCCCGCTGAGCTCGGCGGCCGGGATGCCGCCCGGCCGCATCGGTGGCTCGCGTCGACGCCCCACCAGCAGCGCCCCGACGATCGCGACCACCAGCAGCAGCGACACGAACTCGAACGCGAACGTGTAGCGCGTGAACAGGCGCTCCGCCGCGAACCCGACGCTGCCCTGCTCGGTGTCGCGTAGCGCCTCGGCCAGTCCGGCGCACCGCACCTCGGCGCTGCCGGGCACGACCTCGCCAGCACTTCCGCAGACGGACGGGTCGGCGGTGTACGGACCCACGAACACAACGGCGACCGACGCCACCAGGAGCAGCCCCAACGTCCAGGCGCCCGCGCGGAGCCACCGGTCGCGCTCGATCAGCAGGTCGTCGCGGACCACGCCCAGCAGCATGATCACGAACAGGAACAGCACCATGATGGCGCCGGCGTAGATGATGATCTGGATGATGCCGAGGAAGGCGGAGTCGAGCAGCAGGAACAGGCCCGCGATCGCGAAGAAGTTGGCGACCAGCATCAGAGCGCCGTGCACCACGTTGCGGAACGTGATCATCGCGATCCCGCCGCCCAGCGCGATGACCGAGAAGACCCAGAAGCCGATCACCTCGGCCGTGGACGCATCCGGTCCCTGCGCCAGCAGGAGCATCAGTCCTCCGTCTGCTCGTGCGACGGTGCCGGCGTGCTGGGCGCGTCGCGCTCCATCGCGGTCGCCCGGTCCGGGTGCCCGCCGGACGCATCCGGCCGGCCGGCCGTGCCGCGGTCGGGCTCGCCGGCCTCGAGCACGGCGAAGTCCTCGGGCTCGCGTCCCGCCTCGCGCAGGTGGGCACGGTCGTCACCGGTCAGCACCGCGTAGTCGTCCGGCTCGCGCGTGGCCAGCTTCTCGCGGGCGTACTCGGGGACGGTGACGGCGCGTTCCCGCAGGCCGGCGAGGCGCCGACCGGCGAGGGTCATCTGGCGTGGACCTGCCGGCTCGTACTCGCCTCCTGTCAGGTCGGAGGGGCTGGACGCCAGCCCGCCGTAGTAGTTGATGCGGCGCCGGCGGACGTCCGCGTCACGGTGCGGAGGTGGCGTGGCGCCCTCGGGCAGCGGGGCGAGCAGACGCTCCTTGCTGTAGATCAGGCCCTGGCGCGTATCGGCGGACAGCTCGTAGTCGTGCGTCATGGTCAGCGCCCTGGTCGGGCAGGCCTCGATGCACAGCGCGCAGAAGATGCAGCGGTTGTAGTTGATCTGGTAGTCGGAGGCGTAGCGCTCACCGGGCGAGTACCGCGCCTCCGCCGTGTTGTCGGCGCCCTGCACGAAGATGGCGTCCGCGGGGCACGCCCACGCGCACAGCTCGCAGCCGATGCACTTCTCCAGCCCGTCCTCGTAGAAGTTGAGCTGGTGGCGTCCGTGGAAGCGCGGCTGCGGTTCGCGTTTGACCTCCGGGTACTCGATCGTCACAGGCGCGCGTCGCATCTGTCGCAGCGGCACTGCCAGACCGCGCCCCAGCGCTGTACGGGTCAGGAAGAGGTAGACCAGTCCCAGCCCCGCCACGAGGGCGACCAGGGACCAGACGATCGTCGGGACGTTCACGGCACCTCCCGCCTGCCATGGGCCAGGACGGCATCTGCGGTCTCCGACCCGCTCACGGCAGCATCCCGCGGCCGGAACGGATCTCCTCGGGTCGATCGAACTCGCGGTCCTGCGCATGCGGCGTGCGCACCGTCCGGCGGACACCGCGCGACAGCAGCGGTGCGAGCAGGTACAGCAGCAGGGCCGCAGCGATCCCCCCGACCGCCACGGTTGTCCTCTGCCGTGCCTCCAGCTCGGTGTTGACGACCACCATGAACCCCGTTGCCAGGACCCACAGCAGGCCGAGCGGCAGCATGAACCTCCACCCCAAGTCCATCAGACGGTCGTAGCGCAGACGGGGCGGCGCGGCGCGGAGCAGCACGAACATGATGACGAACACGGCCGTCTTCAGGAAAAACCAGAGCATCGGCCACAACCACGACAACGCGTCGGTGAGACCGAGACGGGCGGTCAGGTCGGGACCTGACGGTCCCCCGAAGAACAGCGTCACGACGACCATGGAGCCGACGAGGACACCCATGAACTCGCCGAGCTGGAACATGGCGAACTTGATGCCCGAGTACTCGGTGTGGAAGCCCGCCACGAGCTCGCCCTCCGCCTCCGGCAGGTCGAACGGCGGGCGGGCCGCCTCGGCGGTGAGCGCCGCCAGGAAGAGCAGGAACGCCGGGAACAGCGGGATCACGAACCAGTTCGGTACTCCGTCCACGAGGCCCGGTCCGGACTGGAGCGCCACGATCTCGGAGACGCGGAGCGTGCCGCCGTAGACGAACACGCTGCCCACGGCCAGCCCCAACGTGACCTCGTAGCTGATCATCTGAGCGGCCGACCGCACACCGCCGAGCAGCGGGTACGCCGACGCGCCTGCCCAGCCAGCCAGGACCACGCCGTACACGTGGATCGAGCCCATGGCGAGGAACCACAGGACACCGATGTCCGGGTCGAACACCTGCAGGGTGAAGGTCTCGCCGAACAGGCTGATCTCGCCCGACAGCGGCACGATCGCGGCGGCCAGCAGCCCTGTGATCGGGGCGAAGAGCGGCGCCGCGTAGTAGACGGGACCGTCGACCGCTGCCGGCCGCAGGTCCTCCTTGAAGAACAGCTTCACGCCGTCCGCGAGCGGTTGCAGGAGACCGGCCGGGCCGGCACGGTTGGGTCCGAGACGGGCCTGCATCAAACCCAGCGTGCGTCGCTCGACCCAGATCAGCAGGGCGGTGCCGCCGATCAGGATTGCGAACAGCAGGCCCACCCGCAGCAGGTGCACCCAGATGGGTAGGTCCGCCGTGGCGGCGATCTGCGACAGCAGCGGCGTGCCCATCACCCCTCCCACGCCCGGCATGCCCTCACGCCCGCGCGCCCTGGACCGGCAGGCCGCGGTCGCCGGCGGTCCACGGACCGGCGCCGGCGGCCACCGGTCGGACCGGCTCGTCCGTCGGCTCGACCGTCACGGTCGGGGGAGCACCGTCGTCACCCGCCAGCGTCGCCGCCGGCACGTCGGTCGAGTTGCTGGGGACGTACACCACCCCCTCCACGACGTCGTCCTCCACCGCGGCCAGCACCGTCAGCCGACCGTGCCCGGACGCCACCGTCACGGGCTGGCCGTCGCGCACCCCCAGCCGCTCGGCGTCGGCCCGGTTGATGGCCGCGAACGGGGTCTTGGCGGTCTTGAGCATGTCGTCGGCGCCCGCCCCCATCACCCCGCGGTCGAGCAGCAGCGGGTACGACAGCAACCGCAGCGCCCCGTCACCCGTGGGCACGCCGGCACGACCCGTGCCGGTCTCGGCCGGCCCCGGCCACGCGCGGAGCCGCGAGGCCGGGAGCCGGGCCATCTGTGCACGGACGCCGTCGAGGTCGCGGAAGCCCAGGTCGCGGCCGAGCAGCAGCGCCAGCTGGCGCAGGATGTCCCAGTCCTCCTGGGCCAGCTGGGGGGGGTCGACCGCGAGCGTGAACCGCTGACGGCGCCCCTCCCAGTCCGTGAACGTGCCAGCGCGCTCCATCGCGGCCGCCGCGGGCAGAACGATGTCGGCGTACCCGGCCGTCTCGTTGTCCAGCAGGTCCTGCACGATGACCGTCCGCACCCGTTCCAGCGCGGCCTTGGCCAGGCGCGGGCGGTGCGCATCGCGGGCGAGATCCACACCGATGAGGTGCAGCACGTCGATCTCACCCGTCGCGGCCGCCTCGAGGACCGCCGTCAGCCGCCGTCCCGGTGTCGCCGGCAGCTCGCCCCACACCGCGGCGACCTCCGCGCGATCGGCCTCGTCGATGAGACGCCGACCTCCCGGCAGCAGACCGGCGACCAGGCCGGCGTCGAGCGCGCCGCGAGCGCCCGCCCGGCGCGGCACCCACGCCAGCTTGGCGTCGAGGCTGTCGGCGAGCCGCCCCGCGGCAGCCAGCGCCCCCGACAGCCCCCCGCGCTCGCCGACCACGATGACCGCCTGTGAGCCGGCGTCACGCAGCGCGTCGCGCACCTCCCCCGCCGCTGCGTCGAGATCACTGTCGCTGGCGAGCGCGTCGAGCAGCGCAGCCTCACCGCCCAGCGGCGTGGGCAGCCGCTGCCACAGCAGCTCGCTGATCGTCCCCGCACGCGGACCGATCGACACCAGCCGGCAGCCGTGGTCGCGCCAGGCCTTGCGCAGGCGCAGGTAGAGGATCGGGACCTCCTCTTCGGGGTCGAGCCCCACCATGATCACCAGCGGTGCGTGCTCCACGTCGTGGTAGGTGGCGGCGGGCCGGGTGGCCACGACCGCCAGCGCGGCGTCCTCGTCGGGACCGGCAGCCCGGGTGCGGAAGTCGAGGTCGTCGCTGCCCAGCACCGTGCGGACGAAGCGGCTGACGACGTAGGCGTCCTCGTCGGGGATGCGTCCACCGGTCAGCACAGCGGTGCGACCGGGACCCGCGTCCACCGCGGCACGGATGCGCTGCGCAGCGGTGTCCAGCGCCTCGATCCACGAGACACCGACCAGCTCCCCGTGCCGGCGCACCATGGGTTGGGTGAGCCGTTGCGGGTGCGCCAGGTACTTGAAGGAGAAGCGGCCCTTGTCGCAGTTCCACATCTCGTTCACGGCCATGTTGTCACGTGCGACTACCCGCATGACCCCGCCGCAACGGGAGTGGACATTGATGTTGCAGCCGGCGGAGCACAGGTTGCACACGCTCGGTCGCGACTCGAGGTCGAACGGGCGCGCCCGGAACCGGTAGGACGCCGAGGTGAGCGCCCCGACCGGGCAGATCTGGATCACGTTGCCGGAGAAGTAGCTGAAGTAGGGCTCGTCCTCGTAGATCGCCACCTGCATGAGCGGGCCGCGCTCGAACAGCTCGATGAATGGATCGCCGGAGATCTGGCTGGCGAAGCGGGTGCAGCGGGCGCACAGCACGCAACGCTCGCGGTCGAGCAGGACGTTCGGCGAGCACGCGACTGGCTTGGCGTAGCGGCGCTTCTCGTCGATGAAGCGCGACTCGCCGGGCCCGTGCTCCAGCGCTTGGTCCTGCAGTGGGCACTCGCCCCCCTTGTCACACATCGGGCAGTCGAGCGGGTGGTTGATCAGCAGGAACTCCAGCTGGGCGCGCTGGGCGTCGCGCGCGACCTGGGAGGTGAGGTGGGTCTTGACCACCATGTCGTCCTGGCACGGGGTGGTGCAGGAGGTCATGGGCTTGCGTTGGCCCTCGACCTCGACGATGCACTGGCGGCACGCTCCGGCGGGGTCCAGGAGGGGGTGGTCACAGAAGCGCGGGATCACCACGCCCATCTGCTCGGCGGCGCGGATGATCAGCGTCCCCTTGGGGACGGTGACCTGCTTGCCGTCGATCGCGAGGGTGACGGTGTCCTGGCCGTCGCTCATGCGCTGTCCCTCCCGCGTCGGCCGGCGGCTGCGGTGTCCGCGTACTCGGGCGGCGACAGCGGGAGCCGTGCACGGGGTGGTTCGATTGTGCCTGCCTCGGAGGTGCGGAAGGGGAACAGCGGCTCGACCCGTTCAGCCCGGGGGGTCGCACCCAGAGGGCAACCGCGCTCCTCCACGTGTGCCTCCCACTCGTCGCGGAAGTACTTGATGGCGCTCAGCGGCGGCTGGGCGGCCCCGTCCCCGAGCGCGCAGAAGCTGCGGCCTTCGATCTGCCGGCAGGCATCCTCCACGATGTCGATGTCGGCCCTGCGACCGAGACCCGTCTCGAGCCGGGTCAGGATCTGCGTGAGCCAGAAGGTGCCCTCGCGGCACGGGGTGCACTTGCCGCAGGACTCGTGCTCGTAGAACTGGGTCCAGTTCAGCACGGCGTCCAGCGTGCAGGTCCGGTCGCTGAAGACCATCAGCGCCGCGGTCCCCAGCATCGAGTCGGCCTCCTGCATCGACTCGAAGTCCAACCCGACGTCGAGCTTGTCACCGGGCAGGATCCGCACCGACGACCCGCCGGGCACGAAGAACTTCACCGGACGGTCGTCGATCATGCCGCCGCACAGTTCCTCGACGATCGCGCGCAGCGGCGTGCCCTGCGCCACCTCGAAGACCCGCGGGATGCGGACCTCCCCGGAGACGCACACCAGCTTGGTGCCGGTGCTGTCCTCGGTGCCCCACTGGCGGTACCACTCGGCCCCGTGCTCGATGATCCCCGGCACGCTGCAGATCGTCTCGACGTTGTTGACCGTGGTCGGCGAGGCGTACAGCCCCGACTGCGCGGGGTACGGCGGTCGCAGGCGTGGGAAGCCGCGACGCCCCTCGAGGGAGTCCAGCAGCGCGCTCTCCTCCCCGGCGATGTACGCACCGGCGCCACGGTGCACGGTGATGTGGACCCGCCGGCCGGTGCCGAAGACGTCGTCGCCCAGGTAGCCCCGCTCGTAGGCCTCCACGATGGCGTCGCCCAAGCGACGGGCGGGCCACTCGTACTCGCCGCGGATGTAGATGAACGAGTGCTCGCTGCGGATGGCCAGGCACGCGATGATGATGCCCTCGATCAAGAGGTGCGGGTCACGCTCCAGCAGCCAGCGGTCCTTGTAGGTACCTGGCTCCGACTCGTCGGCGTTGCAGATGAAATACGAGGGGCGCACGGGCGCCGCCGGCATGAACGACCACTTCATCCCGGTCGAGAACCCGGCGCCGCCGCGGCCACGCAGCCCCGAGTCCTTGACCACGTTGATGATGTCGGTGGGCTCCATCTCCAGCGCCTTGCGCACGGCGCGGTAGCCGCCGGTGCGTTCGTAGCCGTCGAGGGTGTAGCCGTCCTCGACGTCGAAGCGCTTGCTCAGGAAGCGCACCTCCTCCACCATCAACCCTCTCCCTCTGCCGCGCGATCGTCCGTCTCCGCGTCGGTCGGCGCGTCGCCCCGGTGGACCGAGTCCCGGCCGGCGTCGGCGTCGAGCCGTCGGACGTGGGCGGTCCCACCGCTCTGGGAGAGCCCCACCTCCGGGAGTGGCCCGCCGGGCGGTTCCTCCTCGTCCTCGGCCGACTCCTCTCCGTCCGACCCGTCCTCGGACGACTCCCCTCCGTCCGACCCGTCCTCGGCCGACTCGTCCTCGGCCGACCCGTGCTCGGCCGCCTGCTGTCCGTCGGCGGTCCCGTCGCTGTCCGGGGAGGAGTGCTCGTCCGACGGTTCCTCGCCGGAGGTCGGGACGCGCGCCGGCTCGTCGAGCCGCTCGGCTGCCGGCGGCTGTTCGGAGGGCGGTTCACGGTCGTGCTCGTCGGCCGGCTCGATCCCGGAGGTGTCGCCGATCACGGGCCCTCCGAGCCGTGTCCCCGGTCCGCCGATGTCCTTCTCCGCGTCGTAGACGCGTTCCGCAGGTGGCCGCTCGTAGGAGGTCAGGTCGGCCTGCGCGGCCCGCACGGCGGCCGCGTGGAGACGCTCCGCCTCGTCCGCACCGGCGAGCCGCCACGACACCTCCCGGAACGTCGGCGGACGTTCACCGCTGACGGCCGGGGGCGGTTCGCCGCGACGGCACGCCTCCAGCAGCTCGTCGGCCTGCTCCAGCGTCACCCGCTCGTAGTTCTGATAGTTGACCTGCACCACCGGCGCACCGTCACAGTTGCCGAGGCACTCGAGGTGCTTGATCCTCACGCCGGTCTCCGCGTCGCGGTCGCCGCCCAGGTGCTCCACCCACCGGTCGTAGATGGCCTGCCCGCCGCGGACCTTGCACGAGAAGTTGACGCAGACGGTGACCAGCCAGTCCCCCGGATCGTCGCGTTCGTACATCTGGTAGAAGGTCTGGGCCGCCTGCACCTCCGCCTTGGTGAGCTTGAGCTTCTCGGCGCAGAAGGCGATGCCCTCCTCGGTGACGTAGCCCTGGTCGGCCTGGATCAGGTACAGCAGCGGCATCAGCGCCGACCGCGGTTGCGGGTAGCGGGCGATCAACCGGTCGGCGGTGGCGCGGGTCTTCTCCGACAACGGCACGGCTCAAGCTCCTCGGCGCCCGGGTGTGCCCGACCAGGGACCGTCCGGCCAGTGGCCCCCTGCCGGGCACACCAGGACCGCACCTGCGTTGTCCGGACCCGGGTCCTCGCGGCCCAGCGCGGAGCCCGACGGTCGCATCATCGGTCCGCCCCGCCGATCACCGGGTCGAGGCTGGCGATGATCGCGATGAGATCGGCCACCAGGTGACCGCGCGACATGTGCTCGACGGACTGAAGGTTCACGAACGAGGGGTCGCGGACGTGGACGCGGTACGGCTTGGTCGTGCCGTTGGAGACGACGTGGTAGCCGAGCTCGCCGCGGGCCGACTCGACCGGGACGTACACCTGGCCGGGGGGGACGGCGAAACCTTCGGTCACCAGCTTGAAGTGGTGGATGAGCGCTTCCATGGACTCGCCCATGATGTGGCGGATGTAGGTGGGGTCGTTGCCGATCCCGTCGCCGCCGATCCCCAGCTGGGCGGGCCACGCGATCTTCTTGTCGGCCACCATCACGGGGCCGCCGGGCAGACGGTCGAGCGCCTGGTCGATGATCCGCATGCTCTGACGGATCTCCCCCATCCGCACCAGGAACCGGGCGTAGCTGTCGGCCTCCGTCCGGGTGGGTACCTCGAAGTCGTACTGCTCGTACCCGCAGTAGGGGTCCGATGTGCGCGTGTCGCGGGCCATGCCGGCGGACCGCAGCAGCGGACCCGTGACCCCGTATCGCTTGCACGCCTCGACGTCGAGGACGCCCACGCCCCTGGTGCGTTCCATGAAGATCGGGTTCTGCTCGAGCATGTCCTCGTACTCCGCGATGTGCTCGGGCAGGAACCCCAGGATCGCGCGGCACATCTCCTCGAAGTCGTCGGTGACGTCCGCGCCGAGGCCGCCGGGCCGGATGTAGCCGTGGTTCATCCGCAGACCGGACTGCGCCTCGAACAGGTCGAGGATGCTCTCGCGCTCACGGAAGCCGTAGATCATCACGGAGATGGCGCCGAGCTCCATCCCGGTCGTCGCCAACCACACCAGGTGGCTGGCGATGCGGTTGAACTCCATCAGGATGACCCGCACGGCCTGGGCGCGCTCCGGCGCCTCGATGCCCAACAGCTTCTCCACGGCGAGGCTGTAGGCGGTCTCGTTGAACAGCGGTGACAGGTAGTCCATCCGGGTGACGAAGGTCGTGCCCTGGATCCAGGTCCGGTACTCGGTGTTCTTCTCGATGCCGGTGTGCAGGTAGCCGATGACCGGCTGCACGCGGTGCACCGTCTCACCCTCGAGCTCCAGCACGAGCCGCAGCACGCCGTGGGTCGACGGGTGCTGGGGTCCGAGGTTGACCGTCAGGCGCCCCTCGCTGACGGCGTCCTCGATCTCCTCCCAGTCCGCACCCTGCACCCAGATGTCGTCAGCCTCGTCCGGGGTGGCGTAGGCAGCACCGTCGGCGCGTTCGTCGACGCTCATGAGGCGGCCGCTCTCGCTGTCGGTTGACGGGTCACGGCCCGACCTTCCCGCCGCCCGCGCCGGGCACGTCGCGCGACCACACGCGCTCGTCCGGCGGCGGGATGAACGCGCCGTGGTACTCGGTGTCGACGCCCCCGAGCGGGTAGTCCTTGCGGCCCGGGTGACCGATCCACTCGTCGGGCATCAGAATGCGGACGAGGTTGGGGTGGCCCTCGAAGTGCACGCCGAAGAAGTCGTAGACCTCGCGCTCGTGGAAGTCCGCCGTGGGGAAGAGGCCGGTGGCGCTCGGGACGGTGGGTGGGCCGTCGGGGTCGTCGTCGACCGCGACCACCAGCCGCAGGCGGTGGTCGTTGACCAACGAGGCCAGGTGGTAGGCGACCTCCACGGTGCCGCGGTCGCGGGTCAGCCGGTTCGGCGGCCACCCGGTGGTGGACAGCTGCGGTTCGACCACGTGCTCGCCGCCCGGCCAGTGCACGCCGGAGACGTCCGACAGCAGGTCGAACAGGAGCGCATCGTCGTCCCGGCAGAAGGCGAGCACGTCCAGCAAGCGCTCGGGCGGCACGAAGACGGTGAGCTCACCGTACGCGATGTTGGCAGCCAGATCGGGGAAGCGCGCCTGGACGCGGCGCTCGAGCTCCTCCGGATCGAGACGTCCCGTGGTGGTCGTCGCGGGTTCGGACACCTCAGGCTCCCCCGTCGCGCGCGCGCATCAGTGGACGACCTTGTCACGGAAGTGTTCGCGCCTGACCTTCTCGTGCAGTTTTATGATGCCGTCCAGCAGCATCTCCGGTCGCGGCGGACAGCCCGGGACGTACATGTCGACCGGGACGACGTGGTCGACGCCCTGCAGGAGGGCGTAGTTGTTGAACATGCCCCCGGAGGTGGCGCACACGCCCATGGACAGGACCCACTTGGGGTCCGCCATCTGGTCGTAGATGCGCCGCAGGACCGGTCCCATCTTCTGGCTCACCCGTCCCGCCACGATCATCAGGTCCGCCTGGCGCGGCGAGCCCCGGAAGATCTCCATGCCGAACCGGCCGAGGTCGTAGTGCGCGGCACCGGTCGCCATCATCTCGATCGCGCAGCACGCCAGGCCGAAGGTCGCCGGCCACATCGACGCGCTGCGGCTCCAGTTCACGAACCGCTCGATGTTCGTGAGCAGGATCCCCGCGGGGAGGTTCTCCTCCAGTCCCATCAGGCCGTCCTCACGCTCGTCCCAGCATCGGGGTGACCACTCCGGTCGCTCGGGTGCTCAGCTCCACTCCAGTCCTCCGCGCCGGACGATGTAGATGTAGGCGACGAAGAGCAGCCCGATGAACACGCCCATCTCGATCACCCCGAACCAGGCCAGCCGCTGGAAGACCACTGCCCACGGGAACAGGAACACGACCTCGACGTCGAAGATGAGGAACATCATCGCGACCAGGTAGAACTTGACCGCGAACTGGCCGCCCTTGACATCGGCCAGCGGCTCCATGCCGCACTCGTAGGCGGCCAGCTTGGTGGGGTTGGGGTGGTCGGGTCCAACCAGGCTGGCGACCACCAGGGAGCCCGCCGCGAAGGCCGTGGCCAGCCCCAGCAGGAGGAGGACGGGCAGGTACTCGCCGAGCACGCTGGCGTCGCCTCCTCGGTCGTCGTGCCGCCCCAGCCACGTGTGGCGCGGATCTCTCTCGGTCTACCAACCCGACGGAACGAACCTACGTGCGCCTTCTCGGACGCCGCAAACGGGCGCGGGCCCGTCTGACCGGGTACCGCGGCCGGCCGGTTGGCAGCCACGGCCGGGGCGGACGATCCGCTGGGCTGTCACGCGGCGGGCACCGCTTTCTGGAGTGCGTTGATCACGAGGTCCATCCGGTCGGAGGGCCGTTGGTCGGTCAGGTGCGCCATGAACTTCAGCGCGAACCGCATCAGCGGCTCGTGGGCCATGCCGTGGACCGCGCAGAAGCGCGCGACGTCGGCGTTGCCCATGACCTCCATGAACCAGCGTCCCAGGGTGTAGTAGCCGCCCCAACGCCGCTTCAGCTCCGCGCCGTACCCGTCCAGCAGCGCGGTCGAACGGCGGTCGAGCGCGCGGTCGACGAACTCGGCGGCGAGCTGGGCCGACTCCATCGCGTAGGAGATGCCCTCGCCGTTCATCGGGTTGACCATCCCGCCGGCGTCGCCGACGAGCAGGACGCCGTCGCGGTGGTGGGGCTGACGTGAGAAGCCCATCGGGAGCGCGGCCGACCGCACGCGGCCCTCCTGGTGTCCGGGAGTGAGCTGCCAGGCCTCGGGCATGGCAGCCGCCCACCTCGACATCAGCTGCCGGTAGTTGATCGCCCGGAAGTGCGCTGTGGTGCTGACGACCCCCACGCCGACGTTGACGGTGCCGCCGTCCAGCGGGAAGACCCACCCGTAGCCGGGAAGGAGGTCGTCGCCCTCCTGGAGGTCCAGGAACGAGGACAGCCACTCGTCGTGCGTGGCCGGACTCCTGTAGTAGGTGCGGACGGCCACCCCCATAGGGCGGTCGCGGCGACGCGCCAGGCCCACCGCGGTGGCCAGGCGGCTGGACACCCCGTCGCAGGCCAGGACGACCGGGGCCCGCACCTCGCCCTGCCGGCCCGCGCGGTCGCGCCACCGCACGCCGAC
>DASZZX010000093.1:0-1863 GCA_036260415.1 Nitriliruptorales bacterium | reverse complement strand
GTGCAGCGGCGGCTCGCGGCCGGCGACGACGCGCGGGCACGGCGCCTCGCCGCCGATCGGCCGACCGCTGCCCTGTTCATCGACCTGCTGTGGCTGGAAGGCCACCCGACGACCGGGCTGGTCTACCACGAGCGCCGGACCCTGCTGGACGAGCTGGACCTGGCCGGTCCCGCGTGGCAGGTGCCCCGACACCATGTCGGTCACGGTGCCGCTCTGCTCGACGCTGCCCGCGCGCGGCAGCTGCCCGGCCTCGTGGCCAAGCGCATCGACGCGACCTACCGTCCGGCAGAGGTCTCCGAGGACTGGGTGGTGGTCACAGCCTGACGATCGCCCGGGTGGTCGTCCCTGAAGCCGCGAACGGCTCCACGGCACCGCGAGGAGAGATGCCGTCCCCACCTCGGACCCCGCGCCCGTACGCAGCCGGATCTACGGGGCGACCGTCACAGCGATCCGTTGGACCGTGTTGACCGCATAGCCACCGAGGTTCCAGCGGTGTGCCAGCGGCTGAGCGCGCCCCTCCCCATCGGTCGCGCGGCAGCACAGCTCGTACTCGCCCGGCTCCGCCTTCCAGGTCCACCGCCAGCCGGTCCACGCGTGCCGGCCGACGGGTGCGCCCCGCTCGGCGTCGTGCCACGTGGCGCCGCCGTCGACGCTGACCTCGACCCGGGTGATGGCGCCCGCTCCCGACCACGCCCGACCCTGCAGCTCGCAGGGGCCGCCACGAACCAGACGCCGGCGTGTGAGGAAGTCGGGGATCCCGGGTGGGATCATCAGCGAGCGAACGGCGATGCGCTGGACGGGGATGCCGTCGTCGTCGGGGTCGGTCCGCAACCGGTAGGCGGTCGCCTGCTGGTAGCCGTGGAACGGTGTGTCGACGGCATCGATCGCGGTGAGCCACTTGACGCTCGCCATCCCGTACCAACCGGGCACCACCAGCCGCACCGGTGCCCCGTGCTGCGGGGGCAGCGGCTGGCCGTTGAGCTCGTAGGCGAGGAGCACGTCGGCCCGCGTCGCGTCCTCGACCGCGAGGCTGCGCTGGTAGTGCTGCTCGATACCCCCCTCGACGCCCCGATCGGCGCCCGTGAAGACGACCTCGACGACGCGGTCGTCCAGCCCTGCCTCGCCGAGCACGTCGGCGAGTGGGACACCGGTCCACCGTGCGGTGCCGACGGCCTCGTGCAGCCACGGCTGGCTCACCGCTCGGGGTCGTAGACGGGCGCGACCGGTTGCCGGCGCACTCCATCGTGACGGTGACCGTGACCGGATCGCGACGCTGCAGGTCCTCGAGCGAGATCGCGAGGGGCCTGTCGACCAGACCGCTGACAGCCAGCCGCCAGCTGGCCGGATCGATCGCAGGGATGTCGTAGTGGATCAGCAGGTAGTGCAGGCCCACGGGGGTCAGGTCGTAGCGCAGGGCCTCCAACGGCATCCCGTGGTTGCGGGTCGCGAGCTGTAGCTCATCGAGCGTCACGTCCGGCCTGTCGACCGTCCGGGCAGGCGGGGTTGACGTCATCAGGTGACCTCCGCGCGGGATGCGAGCGAACCTCAGGGTAGGAGCCAACCGGCCCGGACGGACACGGCGTGACGAAGTGAGCGCGACGCCGCGACCGGCGGCGGGCCGGGACGCTCGTCCAGCGGTGTCGGGGACACGTAGGTGGGTGGGCCGGACCTCCCCACGATCCAGCTCCGCCGGCTCGTCGGGTCATCCGGCGCCGGGACCGCGTCGGTGATCACATCCACCTCGCAGGTGCGGATGGCCACATCCCCACCGGTGGTCGACCACTACCAGTACTCGCCGGCCGGCAGGTCCAGGGCGCTCCAGCTTCCCTCGACCACCGAGGCCTCAGCGGTCGCCGACCGTCG
>DASZZX010000092.1:0-6400 GCA_036260415.1 Nitriliruptorales bacterium | reverse complement strand
TGTTGGTCGTCGGTGACGACGATGCCCGCGAGCGCCGCGTCCTGCGTCAGGTTGTCCGCGACCGACGCGAAGTCGGCCGGCAGCGGCAGGTCCGCTCCTGTCGTCCCCACACCTCCCACCGGCCACCACTCGAGCGCGGTTGCGCGAGCCGCCTCCCGATCGTCGTGCCAGCGCACCATGAGCTTGCCGTACACGGGTCGCTGTGCACCGTCGCCTTCGGAGTGGAAGCGCTCGATGAGATCCTCGGCAGGGCGCTCGACGATGAGTCCATCCGCGATCCGTCCCGCGAGTCGCCCCCCGGCGGGGCGTTATGCAGACTGTCGCGTGCTGCGGCCGGGCCTGACGCGGCGATGTGGATGGGGGGCGGCTCGTCCGGTCGCGAGTACAGGCGTGCGTCCTCGACCTCGAAATGCCGCCCTCGGTGGGCGACCAGGTCGCCGGAGAACAGTTCGCGGAGGACGGCGGCGAGCTTCCGCGGCCGGACGAAATGCCTGGCTGCGGCCCGCACGTCGGCGACATCCACCCGCGGTGAGGAGCGGCCGATGAGGGCGTGGCCGGAACCGGGCACTGCAGGCACGGCGCAGGGTTGACGACCAGCCGCATGGGTGGGAGACCCGCCTCAGTGGTGGCGCACGACCGGGTCGGGCAGGTGCAGGTAGCGCAGGTCGGTGACCGTACCCGCCAGCCGCTCGACCAGCGTGACCCCCCCTTCCGCCAGTTCGCCGCTGTCCTCTTGACGCGCTGCCTCGGTGGAGGGGTAGTAGATCAGCTCGGTGAACTCGCCGTCGCCGTGGTCGGCGATGAGGCCGCCGATCACGTCGAGGTGGTGCTCGTCGATGTGGCGCTGGGCGGTCTCGGCGACCTTCTCCATGACGTCGGTCAGCTGCGGAGTGCTCCCCTGCACGACGTGCACGGAGCCCACCTGCTGAGGCCTGTCGGGTCCGATGGTGGCCACGACCCTGGCGTCGTGGACCGTGGGTGCCTGGGCGAAGTCGCGCCGCATCTCCTCCCACCACCGGGCCTGCTCGGGACGGATGTCGTTGAGGCGTGCGGCCTGCTCCGAGGCTAACTGTTCGACCGAGATGAACACGTCCGTGTCGGAGGTCCCCCCGGTCGAGGTGAGCCAGCCGTCGGCGCCGGACGCGACCTCGTCGAACCAGCGCTGGTAGGTGGAGCGGGCACCGTCGGGGTCGTCGACCTCGCCCTGGACGACCCGCACGAAGACGTTGGTCAGGGCCACGAACCCGGTCATCAGGCGCTCCTCATCCGTCACCGCACGCGCAGGTGTTGACCTCCCGCACGACCGTGGCGTGCCCGGTGTGCAGGTGCGTGGTGCACGGCATGCAGGGGTCGAAGCTGCGGACGGCCCGCGCCATGTCGATGCCGGTGAAGTCCTCGGGTTCGACGATGCGCTCGAGGATCGGCGTGTTCAGCACCGCCTCCTCGTAGGGGCCTGGCTGGTCGAAGGGGTCGCGCGGCGACGCGTTGATGGTCGACGGCGTCACGATCTGGTAGTTGACCAGCTTGCCCTGGTCGACCACGCAGTGGTGGGTCAGCCAGCCCCGGCCGGCACCCCACCATCCCACGCCCAGCCGCTCGTCGCTGGGGATGCGCTTCTCGAGTTCCTTGTGGTCGACGGCGGCGACCTTGGTCTCGCCAGCCTTCATCAGCCGGTGCGCCTGCAGGACGCTGTTGAGTGACACCAACTGCGAGAACAGGTAGTGGTAGGCGCGACCGCGGTTGCGCTCGAAGGCGTTCCATGCTTCCGGCACGTGCCACTCGAGCTCCGCCTCGGGCTGCATGCCCTTGGGGACGCGCAGCTTGAGGCTGTGACCGGTCGCCTCGTAGAAGGGGTTGTCCGGATGCATCTGCGCCAGCGCGGTGTTCAACAGCCGCACGTACGCGCCTGCCTCCACCGCCCGCCGGTCCCAGCGCGGGGCGGTGCCCCAGGTGTACTTCTCGCGGAAGCTCTTGGCGGTCGGCTTGGGCAGCGTGCGCTTGTTCCATGGGTGGTAGGGCGACAGCGGGTTGCCGAGCAGGTCGTCGTGGTAGCGCTGCCGGCCATCGGCCCAGTCGTCGTAGAAGGAATGCTCGACGAACTCCTCCAAGCCGATGTTGAGATCGGTCAGCCGGGTGGACACGAGCTCGCCGTCGAGCACGACCCCCGGGGTCGACCAGCGTTTCGCGCCCCACCCGTTGCAGTTGGCGTAGGTGGCGTCGTAGGCCTCCGGGTCGTCCCAGTAACCACAGTCGATGCAGTTCAACGGCCGGTAGCCGACCTGCCGGTAGCGTTCGTCGGCCTCGTAGAAGAATTCGGCGATGTCGTCCCAGATCGCGACCATGCGCTGCGCGTAGTCAAACGTCGCCGACAGGCGCGACTGGAACTCGTTGAGCGTCTGCGGCGTGAACGTGGTCGACACCCCGCCGGGCACGATCGTCTGCGGGTGCGGGTACTTGCCATGGAGCAACGAGAACTGCTCGCGCGCGATGCGCGTGAAGGTGAGGCCCTCCCGGTACAGCTCACCCGTGAGCGGGTTCAGGGCCGTCATCAGGTCCGCCATGGTCGTGAACCCGTGGTAGTTGCGGCCTGGGCAGCTCCACTTCTCCGCCTGCGCCCACAACCCCGGCTCGGTGCGCTTCACCACCGCCTCGGAGTAGTCCGGCCCGGCCAGCAGGTACAGGTGCAGCGGGTTGTCGTAGCCCATCTCCGCGGCCTCGCCGAGATTGCGGATGACGGTCCCCAGCGGCGGTGGCTGCAGGCCCCACGCCATTTCCACCGCGTACGCCGCAGCGTGCGAGTGCACGCCGCCGCACACGCCGCACGCACGCGAGGCCACGAAGATCGCGTCCCGCGGGTCGCGGTCCATGAGGATCACCTCGTAGCCACGGAACAGCGGCGCCTGGGAGTGCACGTCGACGAAGCGGCGCTCCTCGAGGTCCGCGCTGACGTGCAGAGCCAGAGCCCCCGCCACGCGCGTCACCGGATCCATGTTGTGGTCCTTGATGTGGCCGTTGCGGGCCATCAGCTCCTGGATCCTGGCGACGCGCTCGTCCTCCGTCATCGCGACCTCCGGACGGGCGGTCTGCACGGAGTAGGGATCGGGCACCCCCCCGCGCAGCCGGGCGTCGCCGGACGCGTCGAACTCGACGGGAAGGTTCTTGAAGCACACGCTGATGTCTCCTGTCGACCAGGGCTACGAGCCGGTGCCGTCGCCTGAGTGATCCGCACCGCCGGGCAGCTCGCGTTCACGTCCCGGCCGCCGTTCGTAGGTCCACTCCTCACGCTTGCCCCGAGGGGACACGCCGGCCTTGCCACGGTCGTTGGAGCGGCGGAGCATGTCGTAGAACCTGTGCCCCGCGTCGGCGATGATGCTCGGTTCCAACTTGGCGCGCGCCCAGCCGCTCGGGACGTCGTCGTGCAGGTCCCCGCGGGGTTCGCGGTTGAGGTGCTCGTTGGTGTACATGCGCATCGGTCGGATGATCCCCCCGACCAGCCGCGACATGGTCGTCGAGACGGTCGACCCGGGCGGCACCTTGTAGAACGGGGTGAACTTGTCGGGGAAGCCCGGCATGGTGCAGCCGATGCAGGCCCCGCCGGCGTTCATGCAGCCGCCCACGTGGTTGATCGCCCCGCGCGAGGTGATGTTGCAGTTGACCACCGGCCCCCAGCAGCCGATCTCGACCAGGCACTCGGGGTCACCGAACTCCTCGGCGTAGCTGCCCTCCTCGTAGTAGGCGCCCCGCACGCAGTGGCGGTGCACGGTCTCGCCGAACTGCCAGGCCGGGCGGCCGAGTTCGTCGAATTCCGGCAGCGGCCCGAAGCCCTGCAGGAAGTACAGGACCGCGGCGACCGTCTCGGTGAAGTTGTCGCCGATCGGGGCGCAGCCGGGCACGTTGACCACCGGCACGCCGTAGGCGCTGCGGTAGTCCTTGCCCAGGAAATCCATCAGGCTCATCGCACCGGTGGGGTTGCCATCGGCCGACGGGATCCCACCCCAGGTTGCGCACGTACCGATCGCGATGGCCGCCGCCGCGCCGGGCGCCAGCCGGGCGATCCACTCGTCGGCGGTGACCGCCCGCTCCTCACCGTCGGGTCCCCACGGCTCCTCGCCGTTGCCGGCCCAGTACCCGCCGGTCTCCAATGCCTTGCACTCGTCGGTGATGGAGCCCTCCAGGATGATCACGTAGGGAGCGTCCAGTTCGCTGCGCAGCGCCTGCTCGTGGGGGCGCAGGTAGTTGGGCCCCGACTCCAGCTGAACGACCGGGTGGTGGAGTATGACCCGCGGGGCGCCGGGATGGGTGCCCAGCAGCAAGCTCTCCAGCGAGGGGGTGGTCGCCCCGGTCACCGACACGGTGCAGCCGTCGCAGCTCATGCCGGAGAACCAGAACGCGTGCACCTTCTCCAGCGGCCCGAGACGGCTGATCACCCCGGCCTTGGCGACCGGCTCCAGGTACTCCTCCAGGGTGGCCCCGGCGAAGAGGCCGAAGTCGCCGTACTCCTCACGTTCCCGGAAGTTGTCGACGGGCCCCAGGGCATCCAACAGCCGCTGGGCGGGCGTCTTGCTGGGCGTGCGGGCGCTCACACCTCTCCTTCTGGCGACGTGGTCGCCCACGGTAGGTGTGCTCGACATCTAGTCGAAGCGGTCACTTCCCGAACGGACAGGGGGACCGCTCGATCCGGCCGCCGTCTTCCACGGTGCGCGCGGCGACCCGTGGAGTCACCCCTCGAGCGCGGCGCCGGCCGCCCGTCCGGACGTACCCTGTCGCCACGCGGGCGTGGTGGAACTGGCCAGACACACGACCCTTAAAAGGTCGCGGGGCACCGCCCCATGTGGGTTCGAATCCCACCGCCCGCACGTGGCCGTCGATCCTGGTCGGCCGCTCCGACGCGCTCCGGCCACGCGACCGATACGGCGGATCGGGCGGCGGGCCGCACGCCGGGTCCCCGCGTGCCGGTGGAGGTCAGTCCTCGGCGGCCTGGGAGTCGGCCAGCTGCTCGAGCCAGGGGCCGACGACCTCGAGGAAGCGGTCCGGCGCCTCCAACTGGGGGACGTGACCGATGTCGTCGATCACCTCCAACTGCCAGTCCGGCCGCTGCTCGGCGAGGTGGCGGGCGACCTCGACCGGGACCAGGCGATCGCGGTCGCCGTGGACGATGAGCGCGGGCGCCTCGATCTCGGCGATCATGTCGACGGCACGCTTGCGGCTGACGAGCCGAGGGGTCAGCGACCGGGTGGACTGCAGGAACGAACTGCGCGAGGCCGACATCCAGTAACGCTCGCGGGCCATCTGCACGTGGGCGTCCCACGCCTCGTCGTCGATCCGTGCGGCGTCGACCGTGCACAGGTCCAGCACCTGCTCCACGACGCCTTCGGGACCCAGCCGGCGATCGCGTGCCCGCAGGAAGCGTCGGGCCAGCCCCGGGATCAGGTACAGACCGAACAGCCCCGCGATCAGCGGGTCACGCGGCACCACGTGCTCGCGCGGCAGCGCGGCGCCCACCAGGACGAGGCCGGCGACCAGGCGGGGGGCGGAGGCGGCGACGGTGAGGGCCAGGAAGCCGCCCATCGAGTTGCCGACGAGGACCGCCGGCTGGTCCAGTCGCTGCAGGTAGTGCTCGAGGAGCTCACGGTGCTGGGGCACCTTGGCCTCTGCCCCGTCCCGCGGCGTGTAGCCGTGACCGATCAGATCGATCGCCGTGACGTGGCCGTGGGGGGTCAAGCGGTCGCCGACCGAGATCCAGTTGACGTGCGAGCCGCCGAGCCCGTGGACGAGCACGATCGGTCGGCCGGCGCCGCCAAACTCCGCCACGTGCAGGGGCACGTCGAGGGGAAGGGTCCTACGGTGCACGGCTGCACCGTAGGTGAGGAACGTCCGCACGACCGGCCCCCGGGACCGACTGCCGTCCGCACCTCACCCTGCGGCCTCGTCGAGGCGTAGCCGCACCAGGGGACCACGCCCGAACACGCCGACGGGCTCGACGCCCGCCTCACGCCACACCGGTGTTGGGATGCCGAGGTCGGCCAGGTACACGTCACCGAGGTAGGGCCGGCACGCGGGCGCGAGCACGGCCGGCTTCGGGGCTCCCAGCACGACGGTGACGTCGGCGGCGACGCACGGGCCGACCAGTCCCTCGTCGGGGTGCATGCCGCTGGGGAGATCCAGCGCCACGACCGGGACGTCGAAGCGGTGCAGCCACTCGACCAGTGCCCCGACCGCGCCCTGAACCGGCGGGCGGAACCCCACCCCGATCATCGCGTCGATCACGACGTCACCCGGCTCCGGGAGGGGATCGGGCGACACTACAGCCACCCCGCCCGCGAGCAGACCGCGCACCTGCTCGGGCATCCGAGCCCGGCCGAGCTGGACGACGCGGACGTCCGCGCCGGCGGCGGCCCGC
>DASZZX010000091.1:0-10953 GCA_036260415.1 Nitriliruptorales bacterium | reverse complement strand
CGCCGTTGTTGCGTCTGTCGGTCGAATGACGTCATGACCCCGTGGGCGGCGGCGTCCGGGCCGACCACGGACCTGCCGAGGAGACCGGCGTGACGCCACCCGCCTCACCGCCCGGACACCGCCACGCCAGCACGCACGGCGCGACGCCGGTGGAGTCGCCGCTGGTGGAGCGGCTGGGACTGTACGACCCGCGCTTCGAACGCGACGCCTGCGGCATCGGGTTCGTGGCCCACGTCGACGGTGTGCCGCGGCGGCAGGTCGTGGACATGGCGCTCGAGGGGCTGTGCGGCGTCACCCACCGCGGGGCCGTGGCCGCCGACGCCAAGAGCGGCGACGGGGCGGGGGTGACCGCGCAGATCCCGAGGGCCTTCTTCGCCGACGAGGCGCAACGGCTCGGCATGGGTGGACCCATCGACCACGACCGGTTGGGCGTGGCGTTCCTCTTCCTCGACAACCACCCCGGTGCGGCCGGCGACGCCGCCCGTGCCACCGCCCGCCAGGCCGTCACCGAGGCGTGCGCCGCGGAGCAGCTCACCTTCCTCGGGTGGCGCGACGTGCCGGTGGAGCGGTCCGCGATCGGTCAGATCGCCGCAGCGTCGATGCCTTGTCTGCTCCAGGCGCTGTTCCTGCGCCCGCCCGGCGTCGCGGAGCGGGATGTCGAGCGGGCGGCGTTCCGAGCCCGCCGCCGCGCACGCGCCCTCTGCCACCGCGCCGGGGTGCGCTTCTACGCCGCCTCGTGGTCGTTCCGTACGGTCACCTACAAGGCGCTGTCCAACGGGGAGGACCTCGCCGACTTCTACCCGGACCTGCGCGACGACCGGTTCGTCTCCGCCTTCGTCATCTTCCACTCGCGCTACTCGACCAATACCGCCCCCACCTGGGAGCGGGCCCAGCCGTTCCGCCTGATCTGCCACAACGGCGAGATCAACACGATCGACGGCAACGTCAACCTGATGCGGGCGCGCGAGGGCAGCCTGGGCGCGGACTGGGTCGCGCCCGAGCTGGTCCACCCGGTGATCGAGGGCGACCAGTCCGACTCGGCCAAGCTCGACAACGCCCTGGAGCTCCTGCTCCGCGGCGGTCGCGACGTCCGGCACTCCCTGTCGATGCTGGTCCCGGCGGTCTGGGAGGGTCAGCGCGCCACCGAACCGGCGGTGCGCGACTTCTACCGCTACCACTCCTGCCTGGTCGAACCCTGGGACGGCCCGGCGGGCCTGATCTTCACAGACGGGCGGAGGATCGGCGCCGCGCTCGACCGCAACGGCCTGCGTCCCCTGCGCTACCTGGTCTGCGAGGACGGCTACGTCATCGCCTGCTCCGAGGTCGGTGCCGTCCGCACCGCCGGTCACGGCCTGGTGCGCCGCGAACGGCTGGGTCCCGGCCAGATGGTCTGCGTCGACCCCGACGAGGGCGGGCTGCAGGAGGACCTCGAGATCAAGCAGTGGCTCGCGGGGCTCGCCCCCTACGGCGAGTGGCTACGCACCCACCTGCGACCGGGCGGGGCGGGCCGACCGGTCGACGTGGTCGCCGACGACGTGCCACGCCGACAGCTGGCCTACGGCTACACGAAGGAGGAGATCACCTCGATCCTGCGGCCCATGGCCACCGAAGGCAAGGAGCCCACCTCCTCGATGGGCGAGGACACGCCGATGCCGCCCGTGGCGCAGTGGCACCGACCGGTCACCCACTACCTCAAGCAGCGCTTCGCGCAGGTCACCAACCCACCGATCGACCACCTGCGCGAACACGAGGTCATGAGCCTGCGGACGCTGCTGGGGCCGCGCCGTCCGATCCTGGAGCAGCGTCCCGAGGCCGCGCGGCTGGTGGAGCTGGAGTCCTTCCTGCTGTACCCGGACGGGTTGCGCCAGATCGTGCTCGACCCCGCGATCCCCTTCCAGGTCCAGGCGGTGGACGCCACCTTCCCGGTCGATGCCGGCCCCCCAGGTCTGCGGGAGGCGCTGGAACGGCTCGGTGACGAGGCGGTCGACGCTGTACGCGCCGGTGCCGGCATCCTCGTGGTCAGCGACGTCGGCGTCGACGAGCAGCGCTGCCGTGTGCCGATCGTGCTGGCGGTGGGCGCTGTCCACCACCGCCTGTTGCGTGAGGGCCTGCGGACGTGGGTGAGCCTGGTGGCGGAGACCGACGAGGCCCGCGAGACGCACGACATGGCCTGTCTGCTGGGCTACGGCGCGGATGCGATCGTCCCCCGGCTGGCGTTCGAGACGTTCGCGCACCTCGCCGAGGAGGGGCTGCTGCGCGGCGAGGACGTCTCCGGCGGTGACGCGCAGGAGCGCTACCGCACCGCTCTAGAGGACGGCGTGCTCAAGATCCTGTCGAAGATGGGCATCTCGACGGTGGACTCGTACCGCAGCGCCCAGATCTTCGAGGCGGTCGGGCTCGGGCGGGAGGTCGTGGACCTCTGCCTCACCGGGACCGTCAGCCGCCTGGACGGCCTCACCTTCGACGATCTCGCCGAGGACGTGCGACGCCAACACGCCGAGGCGTTCGGCGGCCGGCAGGACGCACGCCCTACGCTCCCCAGCCCCAGCGTGATCAAGTTCAGCCGGCGCGGCGAGGAGTACCACGACATCAACCCCGACGTGGTTGCAGCGCTGCACGACGCGCTCGGACTGGGCAAGTCCCCTAAGACCGAGGCGTTCGGTCCGGATGGGGAACGGACCCTGCCCACGGCGGACGAGCGCGCCGCGCACCTCCTGCGACGCGCCACCGGGGAGGGCCGCTTCGAGCTGTACGAGCGGTTCGCCCAGCTGGTGGACCGCCGCCCGTACGTGGCTCCCCGGGACCTGCTGCGCCTGCGGCCCGACCTCGAACCGGTACCCCTCGACGACGTGGAACCGGTCGCCGCGGTCGCACGACGCTTCTCGACCGGCGCGATGTCGCACGGCGCCCTGTCGGCCGAGGCCCACGAGACTCTGGCCGCCGCGCTGAACATGATCGGGGGGCGGGCCAACTCGGGGGAGGGTGGCGAGGACCCCGCCCGCTACCGCACCCGCGGCAGCCCGGTGGACCGCAACTGCGCCATCAAGCAGGTCGCCTCCGGCCGCTTCGGGGTCACACCCGAGTACTGCGCGTTCGCCGACGAGCTGCAGATCAAGATGGCCCAGGGCTCCAAGCCCGGCGAGGGCGGTCAGATCCCCGGGCACAAGGTGTCCGAGGAGATCGCCCGGCTGCGTCACACCACTCCCGGGGTGACCCTGATCAGCCCACCGCCGCACCACGACATCTACTCGATCGAGGACCTGGCCCAGCTGATCTACGACCTGAAGCAGGTCAACCCCGACGCGGACGTGTCCGTCAAGCTGGTGGCCGAGACCGGCGTGGGCACGATCGCCGCCGGCGTCGTGAAGGGCCTGGCCGACGCGGTGCAGATCTCCGGCCACGACGGGGGGACGGGGGCGTCCCCGCTGTCGTCGATCCAGCACGCGGGCATGCCCTGGGAGCTGGGGTTGGCGGAAACCCAGCAGACCCTCCGCCTCAACGGGCTGCGTGGGCGTGTCCGCGTGCGTGTCGACGGTGGGCTGAAGACCGGCCGGGACGTGCTGATCGCTGCCCTCCTGGGCGCCGACGAGTACTCCTTCGGCACGGCCGCGCTGCTCGCCGAGGGCTGCATCCTGGTGCGGACCTGCCACCGCAACACCTGCCCGGTCGGGGTCGCGACCCAGCGTCGGGACCTGCGCGACCGCTTCGAAGGTCAGCCCGAGCAGGTCGCCGCCTACCTCCTGTTCGTCGCCGAGGAGGTCCGCCGCGGGCTGGCCGCGCTGGGGATCAGCTCGCTGGACGATGCCATCGGACGCGTGGACATGCTCGAGCCGGTCCCCGCCGCCGAACGCACCGACGCGCGCTCGGCGCGCCTCGACGTGCGTCCTCTGCTCGCCGATGTGGGGGAGGAGCCGAGGAGGTTCACCGGCAGTCTGCCGATCCAGCGCCCCCACAGCGCCATGGGAGACCGGGTGTTCGAGGACGCCGTCGAGACGGTGTTCCTCGGCGGCGTGGTGGAGTACGTCCACGACCTGCGCAACGCCGACCGCACAGTCGGTGCACGCCTGGGCGGGGCGATCGGCTTGGAGTTCGGCTCGGAGGAACCGCACGGCGCCGCACGGGTGCGCTTCCACGGGGAGGCGGGGCAGTCGTTCGGCGCGTTCCTGGGGCGCGGCGTCGAGCTCGTGCTGACCGGGGAGGCCAACGACTACGTGGGCAAGGGCATGGGCGGCGGCCGCATCGTGATCCGCCCGCCCGTCGACGACGTGGGTGACCCGGTGCTGGTCGGCAACACCGTCCTGTACGGCGCCACCGGCGGGGAGCTGTTCGTCGCGGGGCGGGCGGGAGAACGGTTTGGGGTGCGCAACTCCGGCGCCACCGCCGTGGTCGAGGGCACGGGTGACCACGCCTGCGAGTACATGACCAACGGCGTCGTGGTGATCCTCGGGCCGACCGGCAACAACCTCGGTGCGGGGATGAGCGGCGGGGAGGCGTTCGTGTACGACCCCACCGCCGAGATGCTCGCCAGGGTCAACCGTCAGCTGGTGGAGGCGCGCCGCCCGGACGGCTACCAGCTCGACAGCCTGCGCGGGCTGGTCGAGCGGCACGCGACGCTGACCGGGTCGCGTCGCGCGAAGGACCTGCTCGAGAGCTGGGAGACGACGCGCGAGCACTTCTGGCGGGTCGCGCCCAAGACGGAGCTCGAGCGGGTCGCCGCCGCGGAAGGCTCCCAGCGCGTGCAGGTCTGACCGCCGGGCCCACGTGAGGATCGTGCGTGGTTGCGCTGTCATCCTGGCGGAAGGACGCGCGATCGGCTCTGGGGGCTAACCCATCCGCTCGTGTTGCAGCGCCCGCGACAGCCGCCGCATCGACACGACACCGACCACGCCACCCTCACCCAGCACCGGGAGGTGGCGGAAGTCGCGGTCGATCATCACCTGCAGCGCCGCCGCCGCGTGGGTGTCGGTGGTGACCGTGACGGGGTTGTGGGTCATCCAGTTGCCGACCGTGGCGGCTTGGGTGTCCACCCCCGCAGCGCAGGCGCGCAACAGGTCCCGCTCGGTGAAGATGCCCACGAGCCGCGTGCTGTCCTCCAGCACCACGACCGCGCCCACCCGGTGCTCGAACATGTGCTTGGCCGCGTTGGCGAGCGGCTCGTGGCGTGCGACGGCCACAGCCTCCTGCTCGACCAGCTCACCGATGGTTGGCATCGTCACGACCCTCCGCGGGGAGGGATCCCCCCTGACGCGTCGAACCTACCAGCGACCGCGGGAACGGCGGCCACCGGTCCCGGACAGGGCCGGGCGGGCGGCGGGGACCTCGTGGGCTACAGTCCCCGGGTCCTCGCGGAGCGACGACACAGGGGCGGATGTGACGCTGCGCACGGTGGTGGGCGTCGTCACGGTCCTCGCCACCCTGCTCGTCGGCTCGGCGTCGGCCGACGACCTCGGCGCAGCGCGAGCACGGCGAGCGGAGCTGCAGCAGCGGCTCGATGCCGCCGCGGAGCAGCTGGCGTCGCTGGAGGCGCGGGCGGCGGAGCTCGGCGCGGAACGTGATGCGGTCGCCGGGCAGCTGGCCGAACTCCAGGGGGAGATCGCCACCGCCGAAGGCCGCGTGAGCGAGCGCGTGCGGGCGCTGTACAAGCGCGGGACCGTGGATCCGGTGCTGGCGATGCTGACGACCGAGGAGCCGCAGCAGGCGCTCGATCGCGCCACCGCGGTGATCGGCCTCGTCCGCGACGACCGGGTCGTGTCCGAGCAGGCATCCGCCGAGCGCGTCCGCGCAGGCGCGTTGGCCGACCGGCGCGCCACCACCCAGACGGAGCTGGACGCCGCCGTGGAAGCCCAACGCGACGTCTCCGCCCAGCTGCAGGACGACCTCCGGCAGGCGGTCGAGCTCGAGCGCCAGCTGGAGGAGGAGGTGCGCCGGGCGCGGGAGGAGGCGCGCCGCCGGGCGGAGGAGGACACGCGGCGCCGGGCGCAGGAGGCATCGCGCCGCCGTGCCGGGGCGGCGTCGTCCCGGCACGCCGCGGCCTCGGTGAGCCCGCCGAGCCGCGCGGCGGCCCCCACCAGCGGCAGCTACGCGTGCCCGGTCGGCCAGCCGCGGTCGTACACCGACAGCTGGGGCGATGCGCGCTCCGGGGGTCGCCGTCACCGCGGCACCGACATCCTCGCCCCGTACGGCACGCCCATCTTCGCGGTCACCGACGGGGTGGTCGACATCTACCCCTACGGCTCCAGCGCCGGCAACTGGGCGATCTTCCGCGGTGCGGACGGCAACCGCTACTGGTACATGCACCTGCAGCAGTGGACCGTGGCCGACGGGGCCCGCGTGTCGGTGGGCAGCCAGATCGGCACCAACGGCGACACGGGCAACGCCCGTGGCACGCCCCATCTCCACTTCGAGCTGCACCCGGGCGGGGGCAGTGCCGTCAACCCCTACCCCTTCGTCCGCCGCATCTGCGGCTGATCGCAGCGGCGTCTGCGGCGCGTGCCTTCTTTGCGGAGTCCCCACATCGGTGGCAACCTGGTGTCACGCCGCTGCGCGGCGAGCGCCGCGCGCAGTGCGACGGTGCAGGGGAAGGTACGAGGCAGAAGCAGGAGATGACGACAACCGAGACGAGCGAGACCCTGCACCGCGTCGTCATCCGTTTCGCTGGGGATTCCGGCGATGGGATGCAGCTGACGGGGGACCGCTTCACCGTCCAGACCGCTGAGGTGGGCAACGACCTGGCCACGTTGCCCGACTTCCCGGCCGAGATCCGCGCGCCGGCCGGGACCACCGCCGGCGTGTCCTCGTTCCAGCTGCAGTTCAGCGACGAGGACATCCTGACCCCCGGTGACGCGCCGGACGTGCTCGTGGTGATGAACGCCGCCGCGCTGAAGAAGAACATCGGTGACCTGCAGCGTGGCGGCACGCTCATCGTCAACACCGACGGGTTCGACCGCGCCAACCTCAAGAAGGCCGGCTACCTCTCCAGCCCGCTGGACGACGGCTCGCTCGAGCCCTACCGCGTGTACGAGCTGTCGCTCACCGACCTGACGACACGGTCGCTGCAGGATCTCGTCGAGTCCAGGTCCATCCGCAGCAAGGACGCCGCCCGGGCCAAGAACATGTTCGCGCTGGGCCTGGTGTCGTGGATGTTCTCGCGCCCCGTGGACACGACCGTGGCATGGCTGGAGCAGAAGTTCGCGCGCGCTCCCGCGATCGCCCAGGCGAACGTGCACGCGCTCAAGGCCGGGTACAACTTCGGCGAGACCACCGAGCTGTTCGCGCACCGCTACGAGGTCAAGCCGGCGAAGCTGCCGCCGGGGCGCTACCGCACCATCAGCGGCAACACCGCGCTCGCGTACGGGCTGATCGCTGCCAGCCAGCGTTGCGGCCTGGACCTGTTCTACGGCAGCTACCCGATCACGCCCGCGTCCGACATCCTGCACGAGCTGGCGCGCCACAAGCGCTTCGGGGTGCGCACCTTCCAAGCGGAGGACGAGATCGCTGCGGTGGGTGCAGCCCTGGGTGCATCGTTCGGGGGGGCGCTCGCCGTGACCGCCTCGTCGGGGCCTGGGATCGCGTTGAAGGCCGAGACCATCGGCCTGGCGGTCGCGGTGGAGCTGCCGCTGGTGGTGATCGACGTGCAGCGTGGCGGGCCGTCCACCGGACTGCCGACCAAGACGGAGCAGGCCGACCTGCTGCAGGTGATGTTCGGCCGCAACGGCGAGGCGCCCGTGCCCGTGGTGGCCGCCCAGTCGCCCGGCGACTGCTTCGACGCGGCGATCGAGGCGGTCCGCATCGCTCTGACGTACCGCACCCCGGTGATGCTGCTGACCGACGGGTACCTGGCCAACGGCAGCGAGCCCTGGCGACTGCCCGACCTCGCCGCCCTGCCGGACCTGGACCCGGCCTTCGCGACCGCTCCGAACGGCGAGGACGGCACGTTCCTACCCTTCCTGCGTGACCCGTCGACCCTCGCACGGCCGTGGGCGCTGCCCGGCACGCCCGGGCTCGAGCACCGCATCGGCGGGCTCGAGAAAGCCGACGTGACCGGCAACATCTCCTACGACCCTGACAACCACCACCGGATGACCGAGCTCCGTCAGGCGAAGATCGACGGCATCGCGCGCGACCTCCCGCCGTTGGGACTCGACGGTGCGCCCACCGACGACCTGCTGGTGGTCGGCTGGGGTTCGACGTACGGCCCCATCCGCGAGGCGGTGCGCCGGGTCCGGGCCGACGGCGGGAAGGTGGCCTGCCTCCACCTGCGGCACCTCAACCCGTTCCCCGCGGACCTGGGCGATCTGCTGCGCTCCTTCGATCGGATCCTCGTGCCCGAGATGAACATGGGCCAGCTCCGTCTGCTGCTGCGGGCGCGCTACCTGGTGGACGCCGAGGGCTACAACAAGGTGCGGGGCCAGCCGTTTCGTGCCGCCGAGCTGCACGCCAAGATCGTGGGACTGCTGCGCAACGCCGACCGCATGCCGGTGGCAACCAGCTGAGGACACCATGACCGAAGGCCGGACCCTCACCCGCAAGGACTTCACCTCCGACCAGGAGGTGAGGTGGTGCCCAGGCTGCGGCGACTACGCCATCCTCGCGGCCATCCAGGGGCTGCTGCCGGAGCTGGGCGCGGTTCCCGAGCGGACCGTGTTCGTGTCCGGCATCGGCTGCGCGGCCCGCTTCCCGTACTACATGGACACCTACGGTTTCCATGGCATCCACGGGCGCGCCCCGGCCATCGCGACCGGGCTCGCGGTCAGCCGGCCGGACCTCGACGTGTGGGTGGTCACCGGCGACGGCGACGCGCTGTCGATCGGCGGCAACCACCTCATCCACGCCCTGCGGCGCAACGTCGGCGTGAAGATCCTGCTGTTCAACAACGAGATCTACGGGCTCACGAAGGGCCAGTACTCACCCACCTCACGGGAGGGCCAGATCACCAAGTCCTCCCCCATGGGTGCGATCGACCATCCATTCAACCCGGTCAGCCTGGCGTTGGGCGCCGAGGCGACGTTCGTGGCGCGGACGCTGGACAACGACCGTGACCACCTGCAGACCGTCCTACGCGCGGCGTACGAGCACCGGGGAAGCGCGTTCGTGGAGATCCTGCAGAACTGCATCGTCTTCAACGACGACGCGTTCCTGTCGGTGCGCGACCGGGCCACCGGGGCGAGCAACCGCATCGAGCTGCGTCACGGCGAAGCGATCGTGTTCGGCGCGGAGGACGACCGGCGGGCGGTGGTCACCAAGGACGGCGGCGGCGTCGAGATCCTGCCCCTCGACGAGGCCGGCGGCCGTGTGGTGGTCCACGACGCCCACGTCGACGACCCCACGCGGGCCTTCGCGCTGTCGCGGTTGACCGACCGCGACGGCGGGCCCGCCCCCTTCGGCATCTTCCGACAGGTGCAGCGGCCGCGCTACGAGGCTCTGCTCGTCGACCAGGTCGAACGCGCGGGGGAACAGGGGCGGGCGAGCCTGCAGGCGCTGCTGGAGACCAGCAACGTCTGGGACGTCCCCTGACCGACGGGGTTCAGCACATCAGGATGGTGTGACCTGGCGGTCGGCCGCGTCGTGGTGGCCGGCCGGCAGGCTGGGCTCCTGACGGCGCGGCACCAGCAGTCCGGTGACGTAGACGACCTGAGCGGCGAGAGCGGCGACGCCGGCGGACGTCAGCCCCAGCCGGGCGGGGACCGGCACCGCGACGGGTACGACGGCACCGAGCACCCAAGCGAGGGCGAACAACGTCTCGGAGCGGGTGAACGCGGCCCCGCGGGCGGTGGGCGGCACGGCCGCCTGCAGCAGCCCATCGAAGGCGAACCTGGCGAGCCCCCAGGCGAGACCGGCCGCGGCGGCCAGCGCCCCGGCGGCCACCAGGCCGAACGCCTGGGCGGCGACGAAGGCCGCTCCTGCCTCCACCGCGAGCCCGACGACGACGGTCGGCTCCTCCCGCAGGCGACGCTCCAGCCACGGTGACACCAGCGCCGCGACCAGGTAGCCACCACCCGCGGCGCCGAGGAGCGCCCCGAAGTCGAGCAGGCCCGCGTCGGCGCGGCGCAGCGCGAACGCCAGCAGCAGCAGCAGGAAGCCGTTGAGCAGGCGCACGCCCGCGGTGGCCAGTTGTGCCAGCCGGACGGCACGCGGCAGACGCGACCGGTGGCGCACGCTCCCAGCGGACACCCCCCGCGGTCCGGGGTCGCGGGGCGGCGGCGGCAGGTCGTTGGCCGCGACCGCGGTAGCCCCGTAGACGATCGCTGCCAGCCCCAGCACCGCTTCGGGACCGGCCAGCCGCAGGCCGGCGCCACCCACCGGCACCGCCACACCGCCGGCCACCATGGCCACCTGTGCCAGCCGGGCGTTGGCGGCCACCAGTGGAGCCGGTCCCGGCAGGGCGGCCGGCAGCAGGCTCGCCCGGCTGATGGCGAACAGCCGCGACAGCACCAGCAGCAGGAACGCCAACGGGTACAGCCACAGGGTGCGCAGCTGCCAGGCGAGCAGCACGCTGCACACCCCACGCAGCCCACTGCTGGTGACCAGCCCGTGCCGGTACGCGGTGGGGCGGCGGGCCAGTAGCGCACTCAGCGCCGGTGCCAGGACCGCGAACGGGGCGAGCGTGATCAACAGGTACAACAGCACGTTGCCACGTGCCTCGGCGGAGGGGACGGTGAAGAACAGCGTGCCGGCCAGCGCCACGGCGACCAGGAGGTCGCCGGCCGTGGCGGCGGAGTTGACGACGGTGAGCCGCCGGAAAGCCGGTCCAGAGCGTGAAAGGAACCCATCGACGCTGGTCACCATCCGCCAGCCGGCGCGGCTGAGGGTCGCGGCGACGCTCCAGCGAGGGTCGGGCTCCGGGCGCGACGTCACGCGACGACCGTAGCCCCCGACCGCGACCTGGGGAGGTCGCCCGGCGCGCGTGCTGGCAGGATGGTGGCGTGGCGGGACGTCGTACGAACCTGGCGCTGC
>DASZZX010000090.1:0-13694 GCA_036260415.1 Nitriliruptorales bacterium | reverse complement strand
AGCACGAGCAGGACCCCGACGTTGCGGGTCAGCGCCGCCGAGCAGCCATCCCACACGGTCGCGACGCCTCGCCGTCGCGTCCACGCACCGAACGCCCAGGCCAACGGTGCCACGCCGAGTGCGAAGCGGTACACCGACATGAGCGGACGCCCCGGGAACGGGTACACCAGCCACGCCAGCACGTGCGCCGCGGCGTACGCCGAGTAGGGGAGCGGCGCGCGCCGCAGCAGCCACACGACCGCCCCCCCGACGGCCGCGAAGATGATCAGGTCCATGGTGTGGTAGCCGCTGGGGTACAGGCCGGGCGTGTCGATCGCGAAGCGCCACGCGTCGCCCAACGAGGCTGTGGGCAGGCTCCACTCGCGTTCCCAGCCGGTCTGGGCCTCGACCGTGCCCAGTGGCGTGCCGAAACGCAGCCATCCGAAACCGGCGAAGAGCATCAGGCCCAGCGGGGCGCCCGCGACCGCAGCGAACCACACGGCCGGACCCGTGTGGCGGCCCTCGCGCCGCTGCCGCCACGCCTCCAGCAGTAGTGGCAGCACGAGCAGGACCCCGACGTTGCGGGTCAGCGCCGCCGCCCCTGCCAGCCATCCCGCCCGCGCCCACCCGCCCCGCCGCGCCCACACCAGCGCCCACGCGGACGTGGCGAGGAACAGGCCCTCGCTGTAGGGCGCGACGAGGAAGAACGCGGACGGGAACACCGCGACCGTCATGAGCGCGCGACGCGCCAGGTCCGGGTCAGCGGTCTCCTCCTCCACCAGGCGGTGCACGCCAGCCAGCGCCGCGACCGCGGACGCGAGCCCCACCAGGCTCGCGGCGAGGTAGTAGTGGCCGACAAGGAGCCGTCCGAGGACGCCCACCACCAGGGGGAAGCCCGGGAAGAAGGCAGCCGCGGAGGGCACCTCGTCGGCCGTCGCCGCCGGGTAACCGTCCTCGGCTATCGCCAGGTACCACAGCGCGTCGAATCGCTCCAGGCCGGCACCGAGCAGGCCCATCCCCTCGTCCTCCGGACTGTGTCCACGCCAGCCCGAGAATCCGCTGCCGAACACCGGGTCGACGTCGACGTCGGGCAGCCCCTGGAGGAGCCCTCCGAAGGTGAACGCGGCGACCGCGAGGGCGAGCCGCAGCACGACGATCGCCACGAGCGCCCGCCGCCACGCCGGTGGCAGACGATCCAGAGCCTGGCGCGCCCCGACGAGCAACGCGACGGACCGCCTGTGCAGGGATGCCTCGACGTCCCCCGGCCCCTGCCCGGCCGTTCGATCCCCGGGCTCCGTCTCCGTGCGCACCCGCCGGAGGATAGCCTCGCCGCCCATGCCGGCCCGCCCGCGACCCACCACGGCGACGGTCGCGGCCCTCCTCCTACTGGTGGTGGGGCTCGCCACCGCGATCAAGCTGCCCTGTGCGGGAGACCGGGGCGGCCACGGCGGCGGCATCGGCGGGTTCCTGCGCGAGCGGTCGTGGTGCTACTCGGACGTGGCCGCCCTGTACGACGACCGGGGCTTCGACCAGGACGTGCTGCCCTACGACCTGCTGGATGGCCGCGACGGACATGCGTTCGTCGACCGGGGCCGGGCGCAGCCGTTCGAGTACCCGCCGGGGATCGCCGTCGGAGGGTGGCTGGTCGCGCTGGTGACGGCCAGCGAACGTGGCTTCCTGATCGTCACCGCCGGCACGCTGGCCGCGGCGGCGGTGATCACGCTGTGGCAGCTCGCCGTGGCGGCTCGTTCGCTCGGCGTGGCGCGCCAGCGGCTGCTGCTGTTCGCCGCGTCCCCGACGCTGCTGGCGCTCGGCGTGCAGAACTGGGACCTGTGGGCGGTGGCTCCGGCGGTCGCAGGGGTCGCGGCGGCGGCCCGTCAGCGGCCGTTGCCGGCGGCGGGCTGGCTGGGCATCGCCGCCGCGGTCAAGTGGTGGCCGGCGCTGCTTGTGCCGGTCGTGCTCGTCGGCCCGTGGGCACCGCGTCCGGCGCGGCGCTGGGGCGCGGGTGCCGTGTTCGCCGGCACATGGATCGCGGCCCAGATCCCCGCGCTGCTGGTCGCCCCCTCCGGCTGGTGGGCGTCGATCGTGTTCCACCTCGAACGCGAGCCCAACCGGGCATCGCCGCTGGGTGTCCTGCAGCACGTCGGTGAGGCGGTGGCGCCTTCGCCAGTGTGGTCGGAGGTGGTGGTACCCGCCGGGGCGCTGGCCGGGGCCGGCGTACTCCTGGGCGTGGTGGTCACCGTGGCACGCCGGCTCGGGCGCGGCACGTTGGGCCCGGCCGACGCCGCCTTCGTCCTGGTGGGCACCTTCCTCGTGGTCAACAAGGTGGTGTCCGTCCAGTTCGTGTTGTGGCTGCTGCCGCTGGCGGTGCTCGCACACGTTCCCTGGTGGGCCGTCGTTGCGGTGGACGGGGCCAACGCGGCGGTGTGGCTGCTGTGGGCGCCGGTCGGTGACGACCTCAGCGGGCAGTTCTGGACCAGTCTGGCGCTCGCCGTGGCCCGCAGCGGGTTGTTGGCCTGGACGCTGGTGGCGGCGCTTCGCGGTCGCTGGTCGACGCGGCGGGGAACCGGGCCGTCGCCGCCCGTCACCCGGGACGAGGTGGCCGGTACCGTTCCCGCGTGACCGGTGTTCACGACCGTCAGCGCGCCGCCCCGTGGGCGGCCCTCGCGCTGCTCCTGGTCACGCTGGCCCTCGCCTACGCCGGGAAAGCGGCCTGCATCGACGGCGAGGACGGGTTCTGGGGCCTGACCCGCTACTGCTACTCCGACGTGCGCGTCCTGTGGAGCCACCGGGGGTTCGACGTCGACGCGGTGCCGTACGCCCCGCCGCCGGCGGACTACCCGGTCGACTACACCTACGAGTACCCGCCTGGGCTGGCGTTTCCCGCCTGGACGGTCGCGCTCCTCACCGACAGTCGGCGGGCGTTCTTCGACCTGCACGCGCTGATGTTCGCCGCCGCCGCCGTGGTGGCCTTGTGGCAGCTGGACCGTGCGTTGGTCGCGCTGGGACGCTCCCGCTGGCGCCTGCTGGGTCTCGTGCTGTCGCCCGCGCTGGTCCTGTTCGGGATGCAGAACTGGGACCTCTGGGTGGTGGCGGCGGTGGCGGCCGGCCTGGCGGCCGCGGCCCGGGGGCGACCGACCGCGGCGGCCACGTGGTTCGCCGTGGGGGCAGCGGTCAAGTGGTGGCCGGCGCTGCTGGTGGTCACCCTCCTGGTCGGCCCGTGGGCCCCGACCCGCCGCCGGCGGGCCGTCGCCTGGCGCCCCGCTCTCGTCGCCGCCGGGGTGTGGACGGCGGCGCAGGTGCCGGCGGTGGCGGTCAGCCCGAGCGGCTGGTTCGATGCGGTCGCCTTCCACCTCGGCCGTCAGGCGAACCTCGACTCGTTGGGAGCGGCCCTGTCGGCGCTCGGCCAACGCGTCGCTCCCGGTGCGTTCTGGGACGGGGCGTACGCGCTGGTGTTCACTGCCGCGTCCCTCGTGCTCCTGGCCACAGGGGTCGGTCTGGTCGCCTGGCTGCTCGAGCGCGGACGGCTCGACCCCGGGGACGCCGCGCTGATCCTCGTGGCGCTGTTCCTGCTGACCAGCAAGGTGTTCTCGCCGCAGTTCGTCTTGTGGTTACTGCCCGTGGCGGTGCTGGCCCGGGTCGGGTGGACTCCGATGCTGGCCGTGGAGGCCGCCAACGCGGGGGTGTGGCTGCTGTACGGCCCGTGGATGGCGCACCTTGACGACCCGGGCTTCTCGGGCTTCCTGCATGCCGCGCAGGGCATGGCCGTCGTCCGTGGCCTAGCGGTGGCGTGGCTGGTGGTGGCCGCGCTGGCGCCCGGGCTGAGGGCCGGGCGGGCACCGTCAGCGCGGCAGGAACAGGCCCAGAGCGGCGAGCGCGAGGGCCGCGAGCGCCGCGGACGCCCGCAGGTCCCCGTCGCCCACGTACCAGGCGAACAGCCCCAGTAGAGCGGCAGCGGCGAGCAAGGCCGGTCCCACCGACCGGCTGGCGTCCGCGGCGACCTCCTCCTCGGGGCTGCGGTCCACCTGCAGGTGCCCGTGACGGTCGACCCACGCCCCGGCCGGTGCGTCGAACCACCCTGGCAGGTCCCCTCCGACCGCGCGGACGTGGTCGCGGTCGGGCTCGTCCAGCGCCTCGACCAGGCTCGACCAGGCCACCACCAGCTGCGCGCGCAGGTGGTCGCGGGCGGCCGCGTCCACGAGCACCGTGTCGGCGTCGTCCCCGGGCCGCACCTCGGGGTCCAGGCCACGCCGGGCCGCCAGCTCGACCACGGCCGCCGCCATGGCAGGGTGGAAGCGTCCCAGCAACGCGCGTCGCCGCACGTCGGAGGACGGGTCGACCAGCGGCTCGCCGCAGTCCGGGCAGCTGGTGACCTCGAGCTCGAACTCGTCGCCGCAGGAGGGACATCGCATGGGCCACGAGCGTACGGCCGTCGGTGCTGGGCTACGGTGCCGACCGCTCCCACGCGGGAGGAGCCGATGACCGAGCGGATCTACTCGACCGACGCGTACGCCCACGAGTGTGGCGCCACCGTCGTGGAGGTCGATCGCGACGACCGGCGGGTGCTGCTCGACCGCACCGTCTTCTACCCCGGCGGTGGCGGCCAGCCCCCCGACATCGGTGAGCTGTGGGTGGGCGGGGAGAGCGGCCGCGCCGCCGACGACCGCCTGGCCGTGGTAGGCGTCGCCGAAGACGTGCGGGGGGTGTGGCACTGGCTGGAGGGTGGCCTCCCGCCGATCGGCACGGCGGTGCGCGGGGTGGTCGACTGGGAGCGGCGCTACGAGCTGATGCGCACCCACACCGCCATGCACGCGCTGTGCGGGGTCGTCTGGCAGCGGTTCGGCAGCCCGGTCACCGGCGGGAACATGCAACCCGGGGAGGGACGGCTGGACTTCGAATTGCCGGACTGGGACCCTGAGCAGCGCGCCAGCCTGCAGGAGGAGCTCAACCGTCAGCTCGCCGCCGCCCGCCCGGTCGAGATCGGCTTCCTCCCGCGCGAGAAGGCCGACCGTGACCCCAGCCTGATCCGCACGAAGGTGTCGCTGCTGCCTGACGACCTCCGGGTGGTGCGGGTGGTCGACATCGTGGGCCTGGACCGCCAGGCCGACGGGGGGACGCACGTCCGCTCGACCGCGGAGGTCGGCGCGGTCCGTGTCACCAAGGTCGAGTCCAAGGGCAGGGGGTTCCGCCGGATCCGGATCGCGCTCGATGAGGGCGGCGGCTGACCGAGCCGTCGGCCGCTGTGTCAGTCGCCGTCGCCGTCGCTGTCCGGGAACCCTGCCCGCAGCGGGTCGTCGTCGAGGAAGCGTGCCAGCAGCGGGTCGTCGGCGGGTGGCAGCTCAGCGATGCGCAGGGTCGTGGTCCCGTCCTCCGGACACGTGCTGATCCAGGCCGGGTACTCGCGGCGGCACACGGAACACACGCGTGTGTCGAGGTCGACGGTCGGTCCCCGCGACGCGCCCGGCTCCTCGTCCTCATGACGCTTGCGCTCCAGCGGCACGCGGTCCCTCCGATGCGACGGTGCGACACCCGCCGGTCGCTGATCGCGGGCGAGGGTACGGTCCCGACCGTGACCCCGCCCAACCCTCTCGACCTGCTCCGGGAACGCGGCTTCGTCCACGACGTGACCGACGAGGACGGTCTGCGCCGCCTGCTCGGCACCCAACGGGTCACCTACTACGTCGGTTTTGACCCGACCGCGCCGTCACTGCACGTGGGCAGCCTGGTGGGGATGATGGCGATGGCGTGGCTGCAGCGGTGCGGCCACCGGCCGATCGCGATCGCCGGGGGCGCCACCGGCCGGATCGGGGACCCGTCCGGTCGCGACATCGAACGCGAGCTGCTCGACGACGCCCAGCTCGAGGCCAACCTCGCCGGCATCGAGGGCCAGCTGTCGCGCTTCCTGGACCTGTCGCCACCAGATCGCGGCCTGCTGCTCGACAACCACGAGTGGCTCGGGCGGTTCGGTTTCCTGGAGTTCCTGCGCGACGTCGGCAAGCACTTCTCGGTCAACGCCATGGTCGCCAGGGAATCGGTCCGACGCCGGCTGGAGGCCCGCGAGCAGGGGATCTCCTACACCGAATTCAGCTACCAGCTGCTGCAGGCCTACGACTTCGCCAATCTGTACGCGACGCACGGCTGCCGACTGCAGGGCGGTGGCACCGACCAGTGGGGCAACATCACCGCCGGGGTGGACCTGACCCGCCGGCTGCATGGGGGTCAGGTCTACGGGCTGGTGTGGCCGCTGATCGAGGGTGCCGCAGGCCAGAAGTTCTCCAAGACCGCAGGCAACGCGCCGTGGCTGTCGGCCGACATCACCTCACCGTTCGCGTACTACCAGTGGTGGCTGAACACGCACGACGACGACGTCGGGCGCTTCCTGCGGCTGTTCACGTTCCTCCCGCTGCAGGAGGTGGCCGAGCTCGAACGCGCCCACGGGCAGGACCCGTCGAGGCGGGTCGCGCAACGTCGCCTCGCCGAGGAGGCGACCCGGCTGCTGCACGGCGTCGAGGGGTTGGCGCAGGCTCGGGGGGCCACCGATGTGCTGTTCGGTGGCCGCCGGTTCGCCGGGCTCGACGACCGCGTCCTCGCGGAGGCCTTCGGAGCCGCCCCGTCCGTCGAGCTGGACCGAGACCGTCTCCGGGAAGGCCTGGGGCTGCTCGAGCTGATGACGGCGGTGGGCGCGGCCGCCTCCAACAGCGCGGCGCGTCGCCTGGTCGAGCAGGGCGGCGTGCAGCTCAACAACGAGCGGGTGGTCGACCCCACCCGCAGGATCGGCCCCGAGGACCTCGCCAGCGAGCGCATGCTGGTGCTGCAGGTCGGAAGGAAGCGGCACTACCTGGCCCGGTTCGTGTGACCACGCGGCCGACGGGGTCCGCCTGAGCAGCCACAGGCGACGACACCACCCCATCGCGGCTCCAGGCGCGCCGACCGAGTGGACTCGGGATCCGGCCAGGCCACGCCGGCGTCAGAGGACGGCCTCGACCTCGTAGCCGGCCTCGTCGATCGCGCCGCGGACGGCGGCGTCCGTCACGTCGCCCTCGACGCGGACCTCTTTGCGCTGCACGTCGACCTGCACCAGGTCGACCCCCGCCAGCTTGCTGACCTCGCCCTCGATGGCGCGTCGGCAGTGATCGCAGGAGATGGCCGGGACGCTGTAGGTGCGTGTCGTCATGACGTGGCTCCCACGCTTCGCTCCCCGCACCGTACGACGCCGACCCGACCGCGGCGAACGGGTTGCGGGTCGGCGAGCGGCCGATGGCCGGTGCTGCTTGCCGCCCGCGCGGAGGCGGTTGTACGTCCGTGAACGGCGGTTAGCGGGCTGTCGCCGTCCATGCGGACCCGGTTCGTCCCCCCTCAGTACTAGACCCGCGTGACCCTTCGGGCCTACGCTCGTTGTCACCTGTAGCGTACGGTGCGTCATCGAGTGGAGCCGACGATGGGCACGCGGATCCGCCGACTCCTGACCCTGACGGCGTCGCTCGGGGCCGGCCTGCTGCTGGCCCTGCCCGCCTCCGCGCAGGGCGACCTGCAGAGCGGCGGGGAGCCGACCGCCGAGGGTCCGGCGACCGAGGAGCTGCCCGCCGAGGAGCTGCCCGCCGAGGAGCTGGCGGCCGAGGAGCTGGCGGCCGACCTCGCCGAGGTCCTGGACCAGCCGGCGATCGGACCGGCCGAGGCCGCGCCGGTCCCCCTGGCGCCGTCGGCGCCGGTCGATGAGGTGCTCGGCGAGACGCTCGACCAGGCGCTCGACACGGTCGAGGACGTCCCCGCACCCTCCCCCGTGCAGGAGCTGGTCACGGACGTGACCGGCGAGGTGCGCACGGTCACCGGGTCCGACGACCCCGAAGGGTCCCCGTCGCCAGGCAGGCCTGGTCGGGACCCCGTGAGCGGCGCGGGACCCGCGCCGGTGCGCCCCGCGGGCGGGACCACCACGCCGGCCCAGCCGGCGGGACCACGCGTGTCCTCGCTGGCGCTGCACGGCCTGCGCGCCCCTGTGGGGGCGACCTCCCTGCGCGGCTTCCGCACCGACGCACGTCGCGCGGTCGTCGCCACCGTGAATGCCGACGACGCCCTCCTGCCGATCGCAGCCACCGCCCCGCCCACCGCCCGTTCCACCATCGAACCGGCCGGCGCGCACGTGCCGCAGCTGCCCGGCCGGATCGGTGTGCAGGCGCTCGTCGCGGCCGCGCTGCTGGTCCTGGCGACCGCCGGGTTGCTCGCCGAGCTCGGGCCCCGACGCAGCGCCTGACACGCCACGCGCGCGGCGGGAGGCAGCACTTCGAGGCCCCGCCACGGCGGGTAGCGTCCCTGCGTGCAACGCAGCGTCCTGACCGGCATCGCCGGCTTCCGTTGGGTGGCGTGGGCCTGGATGGCGGCCGTCCTGGTCCTGTCGAGGCGGCGGCTGACCGCCGGCTGGCTCGCCGTGTCGCTGGTCTTGATGGCGTTGCTCCTGACCATCGGCGCGACGCTCCTGCTGCACCGTCGGCGGAGGGCGCTGACAGCGCCTGTCTGGGTCGCCGTCGAACTCGCGCTGGGGGCCTGCCTCCTGCTCGCCGACGGGGTGGTGTACGGCCAGGGTCACGTGTTCACCCCCGAGCAGTCACTCGGCGTGGCGTGGCCGCTCGCGGGCGTGCTGACGGCCGGGGTCGCCGGCGGGCCCTGGTCCGGGCTGTCGGCGGGCGTGCTCATGGGTGCGTCGCGTGCAGGTGCGGCGGCCCTCAACGGGGCGGACCTGGTGGTGGCGGCGCACACGCTGTCGCTCGTGTCCACCACCGTCTTGTACGCGTTGGCTGGTGGAGTGGCGGGGTACCTGGTGGTTCTGCTGCGGCGGGCGGAGCGCGAGATCTCCGCGGCGCGGGCGCGCGACGAGGTGGCACGGACCCTCCACGACGGCGTGCTGCAGACGCTGGCGGTGATCGAGCGACGAACCCAGGACCCCGCGCTCGGACGTCTCGCCCGCGAGCAGGAGGTGCAGCTGCGCCGGTTCCTGTTCGGCGACACGGTGCGCGGCGCCGACGCCCCGCCCGACCTCGGGGCGGCGCTGCGCGCCGCTGCGGCCCGCTTCGAGGACGTCTTCGGGGCGCGGGTGGACGTCCTCGTGGCCGACGACCTCCCGGCGCTCGACCCCGCCCGGTGCGAGGCCATCGCCGGCGCGGTCGGCGAGGCGCTCACCAACGCAGGCAAGCACGGGGCCCCCCGGCGGGTCACCGTCTACTGCGAGCCCGACGGTGACGGGGTGTTCTGCTCGGTGAAGGACGACGGCACAGGCTTCGACCCCGCGACCACACCCGAGGGCGCAGGGATCGCCGGATCCGTGCGTGGACGGCTGCGGGACGTCGACGGACGGGTCGAGATCACGAGCGCACCGGCGCGGGGGACGGAGGTGCGGCTGTGGGTGAGGTGAGGAGGGCGACGCCGCGGACGCCGCCGGTGCGGGTGGTGCTCGCCGACGATCACCCGATCTGGCGCGACGGGGTCCGTGCTGACCTGGGCGAGGGCTTCGAGGTCGTGGCCGAGGCCGGCACCGCCGACGAGGCCATCGCGGCCGTCCACCAGCATCGGCCGGACCTGGTGGTCTGCGATCTGCACATGCCCGGCGGCGGTGGGCTCCGGGTCGTCAAGGAGTGCGCCGAGCGGACCCGCATCGTGATGCTCACGGTGTCCGAGCAGGAGCGCCACCTACTGGACGCGGTGGCGGCAGGAGCGATCGGCTACCTCGTGAAGTCGACGCCTGGCCCCGAGCTGAGGGCAGCTCTGAGCCGCGCGGCCACCGGTGAGCCGGTCTTCTCGCCGACGCTCGCGGCGCTGGTGCTGGGAGAGTTCAGAGCGCTGGCCAGCCGTGCCCAGCTCGGTACGCAGCCGCTCAGCGACCGTGAACGGGAGGTGCTACAGCACGTGGCGCGTGGCTACACCTACCGGGAGGTGGGCGAGAAGCTGTTCATCGCGCCCAAGACGGTCGAGAACCACGTGCGCAACATCCTCGACAAGCTGCACCTCAACCGCAAGCAGGAGCTGATCCGCTACGCGGTCGAGCACGGGATCGAGTGACGGGACCGCACGATCGGGGAGGGGGAGGTGGTCCGTCCGGTGGGTGTTCGGATCGTGCGTGGTGGCGGTCACCGGTGCCCAGGGGGACGCACGATCGGGGAGGGGGAGGTGGGCCTGTCCCGGTGGGTGTTCGGATCGTGCGTGGTGGCTGTCACCGGTGCCCGCGGGGACGCACGATCCGCAAGGGAGGCCGGGCAGGGTCGCTGATTCCAACGGCTGGTTATCCGTTTCGCCCGCTCTCCGGCCTTGAGGACCGCGTCCGCGCCTGACCGCGACAGCCCGATCGCAGCGTGCAACCGGGACGGACACCCCGGCAGCCGTTACCCTCCGGCCCGACGGCCGACCTGGCCTCCCGGCCCGGTGACAGGAGGCCCTGTGCAGCAGCTCCTGGGGGCGCTCCACAATGCCCAGGTGCTGGCCTTCGCCGCGCTCGCGATCGTGGCGCTGTGGCAGTGGCGGTCGCGGGGCGGGCGCCCCGTCATGTGGCTGGCGGCGACCTTCAGCACGCTCGCCTTCGTCGTGGTGATGGGCCGGGCCATCCCCGACGACGCCCCCCTGTGGGCCCAGCGCCTGAACGTGCTCGTGCTGGCACTGTTCCCCTACGCGCTCTACCGGTTCATGCGCAGCTTCGTGGTGGTGGCCCGCTGGGTCGACCGGGGTGTCCACGCCGCCCTCGGCCTCGTCGCGGTGTGGACGGTGGGCATGTTCGATCCGGGAAGGCAGGGATCGGCGGCCTTCGTGGTCTTCGCGTACGGCTTCCTCGCCTACTGGTCGGTGCTGTCGGGGATGACCGCGGTGGGCTTGTGGCGAGCCGGTCGAGGCCAACCGAACCTGGTGCGTGACCGCATGTGGTTGCTGTCGCTCGGCGCGTTGGCGCTGAACCTGGCGCTGTTCGTGGCGGTGTCCGCGGGGACCACGGCAGGGGGGAACTCGGCTGGCGCGCAGCTGCTGACGTCGTCGGCCGCGCTGCTGGCGGCGTTGTTCTTCTACCTCGGGTTCGCCCCGCCGGCAGCGTTGCGAGCGATCTGGCGGCGACCCGCCGAACGGGCCCTGCGGGAGGCTCAGCTGCACCTGGTGTCCTCCGTGAGCCCCGAGGATGTGGGATCGGCCCTGCTGCCGTTCCTCGAGCAGGTGTTCGGCGTGAACGGTGCGGTGCTCGCCGACCGCGACGGTCGCGTCATCGCCGTGCAGGGCATGCAGGCGGAGGAGGCGCAGCGGCTGATCGTGGCGCTGTCAGCGAACGATCCACCAGAGGGCGATGTCGTGCGCTTGCGGCTGCGCAGCGGTCTCTTGGCCGTGCGCGTCGGCCCGGCGACGCCGTACTTCGGTCGCGACGAACTCGAGCTCGTCGAGAGCCTCGGTTCGTTCATCGACCTGGCGCTCGAGCGCGCGGAGCTGCACAACCGGGAGCTGGAGGCACGCCGGCAGGTCGAACGCGCCAACGCCGAGCTGGAGGCTCTGGTGTACGGCATCTCCCATGACCTCAAGAACCCCATCATCACCCTGCTGGGGTACGCCGACATCGTGCGCGCCGAGTACGGCGACCGCCTGGACGACGAGGGGCGGCACTTCCTCGAGAGGATGGCCGCGAGTGCCAACTACATGGGGAACCTGCTGACCGACCTGCTGGAGCTGTCGCGTGTCGGTCGCGTCAAGATGGAACCGGCGGAGCTGGACCTGGGGGGGCTGGTCGAGGACGTCGCCGAGGAGGTGCGGCGCTCGCATCCCGCCGTGACCGTGCAGGTCAGTGCACTCCCCTGTGTGCTCGTCAACCCCGTCCGCGCGCGGCAGCTGTTCACCAACCTGCTGACCAACGCAGTCCGCCACGGGGGCCGGACGGACATCACGATCCGGGTCGGCGCCACCACCAGCAACGACGGAGGGGCCAGCGTCACCGTGGCTGACGACGGGCGTGGGATCCCGCCGCAGTACCGCGAGCGCGCCTTCGGCATCTTCGAACGCCTCGACCAAGGGGGTGCGACCCCCGAGGGCACCGGCATCGGCCTGGCGATCTGCCGCCGGATCGTCGAGACGTTCGATGGTGACATCCAGATCGCCGACGCCCCTGTCGGGACGACCTTCCGTATCGACCTGCCGCCCACAGCGATCGTGTCGTTCCCCAGCGCAGCCGCCGCGGAGCCGCCGGGCTGACCGCCCGAATGGACCACCGTGCGCCGTTACGTCGTGGCCGCGATCTCGTTGGAGACGTCGTGGGAACATCACACGGTGGCCAGGCGACCACCGCCGGCGCGGTCGGCTGTCCGAAGGTCCTTCCGGTCGAGGGCAGGCGGTCGGTAGCGTCAGCCCGCATGGCGCGCCGTGCGAGCCTCGAAGCCTCCTGCCGTGTGATCGGCCGGCGGACTGGCGGCGGCGTCGCCGAGCGCTATCCGATCGCACTCATCGCCGGATTGGTGGCTGCGGCGGGCCTATTGCTCGCCGTCACGGTGCCGCTCGCCCACGCGCAGAGCGGGCGCACGTACACCGTCGCGGTGACCGACCAGGGATACTCGGACAACGACGCGGACGGCAACGGCATCCCCACGAGCACCCGCATCACCGCAGGCGACACGGTCCGGTGGGTCTGGGCGTCAGGGAACCAGAACCTCCACACGGTGACGTCGCTGGAGGATGGGGGGAGGAGGTTCGACTCGGACCGGCGGTGTGGTGCCGACCCGACCCCATGCCGGCGTCCGCCGTTCACGTTGGTGGTGACCTTCACCGAACAGGGTTCGTACCGCTACCACTCCAAGGTCGAGTCGGACGTGTCGCCGCTGTTCCTCGGAGTGATCGACGTTGCGGCTGCGGAGACGCCGTCGGAGGACCCCTCCCCCAGCCCGTCGTTGCCGTCGGAGAGTCCTCCCGCCGTGCCGACCGAGGACCCGTCCGAGCTGCCCTCGGAGGGTGGTGCGCCGGGCGGTGGCGACCCGGAAGGGCCGGCTGCGCCTGCACCGGGCGAGGCTCCGCCCACCCAGGCCCTGCCGCTCGAGCCCGCCCCCGGTTCGACCGCCGCGGCGCTGTCAGGGGGTCAGCCAGCGTCCGCTCCGGGTCCGCGACGCGTGTCGCCCTTGAGCGGGTTGGGCACCAGATCGCTCCCGGCGGACCTCGGTCCCGTCACGGCTGAGGACCCGGCGGTCGCGCCCGCGCTGCGCTACCCGGGCTCCGTCCCACTCGCAGGGGTACCCTCACCGGGTGCGGCCGACGAGTTCGCCATCGAGATCCCGACCGGTGGCCGACCGGCAACGCCAGGCGGGCTGCTCGCCGGCGTGGCTGTGGCCTCGGTCCTGGGATCGGCCGCTGCCTTCGGCAAGCTCGTGCTGTTCGGGCCGCCCTGGGGCTGACCTGCGCGAGCGGGCTGCTCGGGCCTGGCCCCGAGCCCTGCCCACGCCCCGCGGGTGCGGACCACGGTGGCGGCGCGGTCCAGACCCGCCGATGGCTCTGTCCACAGACCAGCGAGGGGCGGCCACCCCCGTGTCGCACCCAGCCCCTACGGTTCCTGATGGCGGAGGACGGGTTGCGCGCAGCGGCGCGATTGAGCGCTCCGGACGGGTCCGGTACGGTCATCGCGTCCGGGTCGCCCGTGCAGGTGGTCGTCGCGACCACCCGGGAGGCCCCCCGGCACCCCTGCTCCCACCGGCGGCGCGTCAGCGCCGCGCCGGTGGGGGCCGTCA
>DASZZX010000089.1:0-7195 GCA_036260415.1 Nitriliruptorales bacterium | reverse complement strand
GTAGGGGCTGGGGGGGCTTCTTCGGTAGCTGCTGGGACGCGACGGACGCCGGCGGGGTCAAGGTGGAGCGCCCGCAGCGGAGCGAGGACGAACGACCTTGACGACCCGGCGTCCCGTCGCGAGGTTGCTTAGCCGAAGAAGCCTGTGGTGGTCGTGTCTCCTGTGAGAAACGGTCGGGCGTGGGCAGCTCCACGGCGTCGCTGTTCGGTGTGGCGGTCCCGGTGTCGGGTGCCGGTCATCCCTTCGCCGCGCGGGGCGGCATGGAGCTGGTGCGGCCGCAACGGACGGGCTCAATCAAGCGGACGACCACGCCGCCAGGCGGGGGTCATGACACAGAGCGAGCACGCGTCCGCCGCGTCCGAACCGTCTCACGCGGCCTCCTTGGCCAGGCAACGGATATGCCCGTCGCGTAGGCCGTAGTAGACCAGGGTGAGAAGTTTGCGGGCGGCGGCGACCTTGCCGATTCCTCGTCCGCGCCGCTGCGCGATGTGGTCCCGGTCGGTGCGTAACTTGACGTCGGCGGGCAGGCGTTGGACCGCTTCGACCGCGGCCCACCGCACCAGCCGAGAGCCCTGCTTGGTGATGTGTCCGCGGTGCATGGTGGTGTCGGACTCGTGGTGGCGAGGGGTCAGCCCCGCCCACGAACACAGGTTGGCCGGGCGGGGGAACCGGGTGACGTCACCGATCTCGGCGACGAACACAGCGGCGATCACCGGGCCGACCCCGGGGATGGCCTGGATCGCGGTGTAGCCGACCTGCCCCTGCAGACGGTGGGCGACCATCCGACGCATCAGGTCGATCTCAGCGTCGAAGGCGTCGATCAGTCCCAGCAGCGAGTCGACCCGCGTCCGGTAGGCCGGCGCCAGCGTGGTGTGGTCCAGCAGTTGCATCCCGGCCTTGCCGAACAGGTCGGTCACATCGACGCGGACCCCTTCCTTGGCGAGCACGGCGTGGACCTGGGCCTTCAGGCCCGATCGCAGCGCGACCAGCTTGGCGCGGTAGCGCACCAGCTCCCGCAGCTCTCGCAGCGGCGGAGGAGCGATCCACGCCTCGGGGAGACGTCCCATACGCAGCAGATCAGCGAGGTCGGCGGCGTCACGCTCGTCGTTCTTGACCCGCCGGTACGCGAAACCCTTGATCCCCAGCGGATGGGCCAGATGCACCTCAGCTCCCGCAGCCTCCAGCGCATCCACGGCCCAGTACCAGCCGTAGGTTGCTTCCAACACCACCTGCGGGTCGGGACCTGCCCGCTCGATCGCGCACGCCAACGCGACCGGATCGTTGTCGATACGCACCTGCTCCACCACCTCCCCGTCGGCGTCGTGGCACACGATCACCGACCGTCGACGGTGCAGGTCGATGCCCACATACTGTGCACCCATCGGGGCCTTCCTCCTGTCGTCGGTTACCTGACACCCGAGTGTCCGACACTCGGACCGCCAGCAGGAGCGGAGGTCCCGTTCCTTCATGGCATCAAGCGGCGGCCGCGGAGAGGGCTTCGGCGTCCGCTGTCAGGTGGCGGTAGATGACCTTGGCGAGCTGCCGCTTGAGGCAGCGCATCGCCTCGGTGGGGCTCTTGCCTTCGGCGATCTTGCGTCGGTAGTAGTCGCGACCTGCGCCAGGGTGGATGCGCTGCACGTGGGCGGCGAGATGGATTGCGTTGTTGAGTTGTCGGTTGCCGGCGCGCGACAGCCGATGCCGCTTGACGTCGCGGCTAGAGACCTCGATCGGTGCGGTGCCCCTGTAGTTCGCGTACGCGTCGGCGCGGTGGACCCGGCTGTATGCCCAAGGATCTTCGCGGCCAAGACGTCGCTGATGCTTCGGATGGCGGTGAGTGTTGTGCCCGACGCCTTGACGGCGGCGGTAGCGCGCTGGCGGTTCTCGCGCAGCGCCATGTCCAGTCGGCGGATCTCGGCGACGAGCTGGCGCGCAACGTGCTTGCGTTCGATGCCGGCGGGGTCGGTGGAGCGGATGCGAGCGAGGATCTTGGGTCCGGGAAGGTGACCGTGGGGTCGTCGGCCGTGGCGCAACCGGTCAAGAGGATCGCGACGGCCGGAAGCCAGCAGGAGGTGAGGGCGGTCAGGCACCGGCGATCTGCTCCCAGGTTGTGCCACCGTCGCTGGAGCGTTGCAGGGTGCGGGGCTTCTCGGTGACCACCCAGATGTCGCCTTGGCGGTCGGCGGCCAGGGCGGCGAGCTGTCCGGGCAGGGTCCCGTGTTCGGTGACGACCTGCCAGGTCTGGCCGGCGTCGTCGGAGGTCTCGATCCCCCGTTCGGTCGCGGCGACCAACCGGTCGGCGTCGTCGCCGAACCAGGCGACAGCGAAGGTCCCGACGACGATCACCGGTTGGAAGGTGGCACCGCCGTCGGTGGAGCGCAGCAGGCCGCTGGCTCCGCTGCCGATCACCAGGGTGTCGGTGTCGGTGGGGTGGACGGCCAGGGCGGCCACGCCCGGACCGAAGTCACGGCCGACCGGGGCGACCAGCTGCCAGCTGTCGCCGCCGTCGTCGGTGCGAAACAACCCCTGGGTGACCTCGAAGGCGTAGGCGGTGGTGGGCTGCGACGGGGTCTGGGCGAGCGCGTGCACGTCGCGTTCGCCGAGCTCGGGCGGGGATAGCGGGGTGAAGTCGGCGGTCGGGTCGTCAGCGCGGGCCAGCATCCCGTGGCCGCCGATCAGGATCGGCCCGTCCGCGTCGGGGCCGATCCCGATGGCCATGGCGTCGTGTCCTTCCAGGCCGGCGTGCCGCCAGGTGCTGCCACCGTCGGTGGACCGCCACAGCGCCCCGTGCAGCCCGAGCAGCAGGGTGCCGTCGTCGGCCGCCCGCAGCGCATGCACATGGTGGGAGGCCGGCAGGGTGGCCGGCTCGGTGGTATCGGGCTGCCCGCCACCGCACGCGCCCAGGACCAGCACGGCGGCGAGGGCGACGGTGAGGGTGCGGTTCAGGAGGTCTCCTCGTCAGCGGGTGGTTCGGGGGCGTCAGGGGGCGGTTCAATGGTGATCGGCGCGTCGAAGTCGAAGTAGCGCTGGTCCATGAAGTGCCCCTGGGCGCGCATCTCGGCGCGCTGGACCAGCCCGTCGGCGTCGATCCACAGCCGATACCAGATCGGCAGGTCGTCACCCAGCAGCACGAAGAACGACACGACCTGGGTCGAGGTTCCGTCGACCTGCTGTTGGCCGACGATGCGCACGCCCGTCTTACCGGAGTAGTCCCAGATGTAGCTGGGGACGCTGACCTGCGGGCCACGTGTGACCTCCCACGGTCCGTCGCCCTCACGCCGGTAGGTCACGTCACCGATGCGGATCGTGGTCCGGTCGAAGGTGTGGACTTCGAAGCGCAGCCGGTCGGGGGCCACCAGCGCCGCGTCGGAGCGGATCGGCGGATCGACCGGCCCGAACACCTCCTCGTAGCGCAACGACCTCAGCTGGTCCATGGCCGAGGCCATCTCCTCGACAAGTGGGGTGCCGTCAGGTGCGGGCAGCGCCGGTAGCTCGAAGACCGCGGGGTCGGCGTCCACCCCTGCGACCGTGACCGCGATCCGTTCACCCCCGTCGACGGTGAGCACGGTCCGGCGGCACGCGACGCCGCAACGTTCCAGCCGGTGCTGCTGGCCGGCGAGCTGCAGCGTCGCGTCGGTGCCGTCGACGTCCTCGGGGCCGCTGGGTGGCAGCAGGTAGACCAGCACGTCGTTGCGTCCCGGACGGCCAGGCCGCAACGTCAGACCGACCATGACGTCACCGGTCGCCCTGGCGAGGGTCAGGTCGCCGGGCTGCGGGTAGGCCGGCGAGTCGACCCCCACGGTCTGGGCGGCGTCCTCGGCGGCGCGCTGCGGCGTAACCGGGTAGGCCGCCAACAGCGCCGCCGCCGCGACCACCCCGGCCGCCAGCACCGCCTCGACACGCGGCCGCGGTGACCGCCGCTGCCAGGCCCGCCACGACAGGGGCACCATCGCCCCCACTGCGGCGACCTTCAACAACAGCACCTGCCCGTAAGAGGTGGCCCACAGGTCGTGCAACCCGACCAGCTCCTGGGTGCCACGCAGCGTCCCGGTCGCGACCGTCACCACGAACGCCGGCACCGCCACCGGCGAGAACCGACGCACCAGCTGCCGGGCGTCCTCGCCCCGCCATCCGCCGGGCGGACGCAGACGTGCCATGGCCACGATCCCCCCGGCCCACACCCCGGCCGCCAGAAGGTGCCCCGCGTCAACCGAGATGCCCCACCACGCCGGATGCGCCGCGGCGGCGTGACCGGCGGCCGCCAACCCGACCAGCGCGGCGGCCGCCCCGCCGGCAACCAGCCACCCCATCCCCAACCAGGCGGCCACGACCGCCACCACCTCACCGGTCAGCCGACCCAGCCGCGGGGTGCCCGGCTGCGCGGACAGGTAACCGGCCACCGCGTCCCAAGACACCGACGGCACCGCCAGCAACGCCTCACCACCCACCACAACCGAGCCTGCGGTCAACGCCACGGCCGCGACCAGCCCACGGCGCCGTGGACCCACCCAGCCCAAAGCAGGCTCGCGGCGCCCCAACCGGCCCACCACCACCATGCCGACCAGCAGCAGCAACGCCGCGTACTCCACGGCCCGACCGACCGCCAACACCACATCGGCCGTGGCCGGCTCCACGCTCGTGGCCGGCTCGACCTCAGAGGGCGTCACCCCCACCCCGAATCGGAACGTGCCTCGCAGCGTGTGGCCGTCCAGCGGCGAGACGGTCTTCCACTCCACCACGTACACGCCCTGCGCGGTCGTATCCAACGACGCCGACATCTTCCGATCGGCGACCGCTGTGCGCTCCCACACCCGCCCGTCCGGATCGGTCACCCGCAACGACGACAGATCCACGATCAACGGCTCGGTGAACCGCACCGTCACCACCCCCGGCGCAGCCGCAAGCTGCGTCCCAGGCTCAGGCGTCGACGACGTGAACGTCGCGTGCCCCCACGCCGCAGCCGACAACACCACCAGGCACGCCGCCGCCACCAGCCCCACGGCCAGCAGCCGACCGACCAGGCGCGTCACGACGCGGATCGGTCAGTCCGGGTCTTCGCGGCGCTGCAGATAGTCGTCGCGGGACGGCTGCCCCTCCGCGTAGCGACGTTCCAACCCTCACGAGCGGTGCGCGACGACCCGCCGAACCGTCCGCGCGTCAACCAGATCGCACCCGCCGCCAACAGCCCCAACAGCAGACCGACCAGCACTCCGCCAGCGAACGTCCCCCATCCGCCGCTCATCATCCAACCGCTCAACATCCCACCATCACCGTCTCCGGACCGAAGTTCCGCGGCCCAGGCGGCAGCGACTCGATGAAGGCGATGACATCCTCGATCTCGTCCTGGTCAAGCGTCCTACAAAGGCCGGCATGGGCGGGTTGTGTCCCGCCCGTTGCGGATGGCCACCTCCACGCCTCACCCGACAACCGCTCGACCGCACCACGCAACGACGGATGCATCCCCGTCATCCCGCCGGCGTCGTCGCCGTCGCACATGGCACAGTTCGCCTCGAGCACCTGACGGCCCGTGTCGACCTCCCCCGGGGCCGTAGCCAACGAAGGACCCCCAGCCAGCAGGCAGCGCGGCCTATACGACCACGCACGCGACCAACCGACGACCCGATGCTGCATGCTCACGACGTCTTCACACCGCCAAGCTAGGTGCCGCTGTGCCACCACGTGCCGCCGATTCAGGTGGCATGGACGCCGGGCGCCTGCGCGACCCCCAGCACGTCTATCGAGGGCGAAACCGGCAACCGCGACTCGGAGATCCCGAACCGTTTCACATCGTCGTTGCCAAGCGGCCAAGGCTGGAGGCCACAGACCATGCTGGCTCCCCGGTGGGTCATGCGGTGGCGGCGATCGTTCACCACTCCAACAACCACGGTGGCCTCCCCAGCAGTTCGTGGGCGCAGCGCAGGACGGTCAGCAGCAGACGTCGAGACGTTCAGCGGAGAGCGCTTCGCGGCCTTCGCGGACCAGCAGCACGGCCACGCCGAGCGCGGCGACGGGGTCGGCCCACCACCAGCCCAGAGTGGCGTTGAGCACCAGCCCGGTGAGCACGACCGCGGACAGCCACGCGCACGCCCACGTCTGCTGGCTGTCGGCCACGGCTGCGCGGCTAACCAGCGCGTCGGCCATGCGACGTTTTCGTACCGCCAGCCACGGCATGACGATCAGCGACAGCAGGGTCAGGGCGATCCCGACGGGCGAGCTAGTCGGCTCGTCGTGTACGACCAGGGCGCGGACCGCATCGAAGGCCACGAACGCGGCAAGCAGCAGGAAGCTGACCCCGATTGCGCGCAGGGCGGTGTGTTCCACTTCCTCGGCGCGGTGCGGGTCGCGCCGTTCGGCGGTCAGCCGCCAGGTGAGCACCGACGCCGAGATGGACTCGATAACGCTGTCGGCCCCGAACCCGAACAAGGCCTGACTGCCGGCCAGGAGGGCCGCGGTGATCGCGACGGCCCCTTCGGCGACGTTCCAGGCCACGGTGAACAACGCCAGCCGCCGCGCCCGGCGCAGCAGACCGGAACGCTCCGCGGTGATGCGCTCGGTTGACAGATCCACGGGCGTGCTCACCGCTCGCAAGGCGCCAGCCGCAGCTGTGCAAGCAGCGCCAGAGCATCGGCGAGAGCAGGGTCGGCCAGCTCGTAACACAGACGGCGTCCCTCCGCGGTCGCCGTCACCAGCCCGCAACAACGCAGACAGGCAAGGTGGTTGGACAGGTCGCCCGCGAGGTGCCGACGAGTTCGGCCAGCTCGGTCGGGTAACGCGGCCCGGAGACCAGCTCGACCAGGACCCGCTGGCGGATCGGGTCGGCCAGCGCGGTGCGGACCCGCGCCAGCGCATCAAGATCCATGGCGGCGGTCATTTCAGCCACCGCTGTACCGTACAGGCTCCCGATGAAACGGGCCCTACGCGATGAACGCGGGGGTGGCGGGCTGGCTTTGAGTGCGGCGGCCCCGGAGTCTTGGCGTGATGGGAGTGTGCCAGGAGACCGCGGTCTTGAGCAGCATCCGGGTGCGGTAGTTGTGAAAGTTGCGGAACCCGCGGGCGATGCGGTCGACCGCTTCGAGCTCTCCGTTGACGGCTTCGACGACGCCGTTGGAGGCACCGCCGGTGCGGAAGTAGGCCATCAGCTCGTGCCGCCAGCGGTCGATGGTGGTGGCCAGGCGGGTGACCTCGGGCACGTCGACCT
>DASZZX010000088.1:0-7043 GCA_036260415.1 Nitriliruptorales bacterium | reverse complement strand
GTCGCCTCGGAGGCGTTGGAGGCGTTCGGGGGTGCCGGGTACGTGGAGGACACGCACCTGCCGGTGCTGCTACGCGACGCCCAGGTGCTGCCGATCTGGGAGGGCACCACCAACGTGCTGTCCCTGGACGTGCTGCGGGCGCTGCAGCGCGACGCGGCGCCGGAGCGCGACGGGTTGAGGCAGCTCGGCGGGGCGCTGGAGCCCTACCTGCAGGACGTGCGCCGCCACGCCCGGCGGGCCACCCACCCGGCGCTGACGCCCGTGGTCGAGCGCGCGCTCGCGGCCGCCGACCACGCCGCGGCCTGGCTCGAGGAGGCGGTCGCGATGGGGGACGCCGACGTGTTGGCGCACGGGGCGCGCCGGTTCGCGGTCACGTTGGGACGGGCGATGCAGGCGGCGCTGCTCGCGGCGCAGGGCCAGCACGACCTCGACGTGGGGGGCGACGGGCGCGGGGTGGCGGTCGCGCGCCGGTTCGCCGCCCAGCGTCTGAACGTGCTGGAACCGCCGGGGCGCGACCGTGCCAGCGACGCCGCCCTGGCCCGCGACGAGCCACTGCCGCCACTCTGACCGTCAGGATCGTGCGTCCCCACGGTCATCGGTGACCTCCACCACGCACGATCCAACGGGGCCGGTCGTAGGGCGGCCCGTCGGGAAAGGGACGGCCCGTCGGGTGGGGCGGCCCGTCGGGTGGGGCGGCCCGTCGGGTGGGACGGCCCGTCGGGTGGGGCGGCCCGTCGGGTGGGGCGGCCCGTCGGGAAACGGCGGCCGGTCGGGAGGGGCGGGGCGATGGGTCTGCTGGTAGCCTCGTCGTGGCGGTCGCCGCCCTCCGCGGCGCCCGCTCCACCACGATGGACCCGGCGGACCGTTCCCCGCCCGCGGCCTGCTCGTCCCGACAGGAGCTACGTGACCGTCTCGACCTTCCACGACCTCGGCGTCGATCCCGTCCTCGCAGACGCGCTCGCCCGACACGACATCCTCGAACCGTTCCCCATCCAGCGACTCACCATCCCCCTGGCGCTCGACGGCGCCGACGTGATCGGCCAGGCCCGCACAGGGACGGGCAAGACTCTGGCCTTCGGCCTGCCCGTGCTACACCGCACCGAGCACGGGGCCGACGGGGTGCAGGCGCTGGTCGTCACCCCTACCCGCGAGCTGGCCCTGCAGGTCGCCGGCGACCTGCAGCAGGCCGGCGAGGCGGTGGGAGTCCGGGTGATGGCCGTCTACGGCGGTGTCGCCCTCGAACCGCAGGAACTTGCGCTGCGCGCCGACCGCGTCGACGTCCTCGTCGGCACGCCCGGCCGGCTGCTCGACCACGTCCGGCGTCGCAACCTCGACCTCACGACCGTGCGGATCCTCGTGCTCGACGAGGCCGACGAGATGCTCGACATGGGCTTCCTCCCCGACGTCGAGCAACTCATCGCGGGCTGCAGCCAGCGCCGACAGATGCTGTTGTTCTCCGCGACCATGCCGCGAGAGGTCGTGACGATTGCGCGGCGCTACATGACCAAGCCGACCTTCCTGCGTGCCGAGTCGGACGAGCCGCAGATCGCGCCGACCACCGAGCAGCACTTCTTGCTGGTGCACCGCCTGGACAAGCCGCGGGTGCTGGCCCGCATCCTGCAGGCACCGGACGCCAAACTCGCCGCGGCGTTCGTCCGCACCCGGCGCATGGCGGACCGCCTCGTCACGGAGCTGCGGGAGCTGGGCGTCAGCGCCACCCCCATCCACGGGGACCTGCGCCAGGCGCGGCGCGAGCACAACCTGGCCCGGTTCCGCGAGGGTGAGGCGGACGTGCTGGTCGCCACCGAGGTGGCCGCACGCGGACTCGACATCGTGGGCGTGACCCACGTCGTGAACTACGACTGCCCCTCCGACGAGAAGATGTACCTGCACCGCATCGGGCGCACCGGGCGGGCCGGAGCGCCAGGAGTGGCGGTGACGTTCGCGACCAGCGACGAGGTCGAGCGCATCAACGTGATCCGCAAGGCGGTCGGGGCGACCGACGTGCCAGTGGAGGAGGTCTTCTCGACGTCCCCGCTGCTGCGTGCACGCTTCGACCTGCCCGCGCACACGCCGTGGGACCGGTTCGCCAGCGCCTCCAGCGGCGAGGAGGACGCGTCGGGCGGCGAGCCCGTACGCCGCTCCCGACGGCGCCGGCCACGCCGCGGCGAGGGAGAGGCGAGCGGGCCCGACCGCGACGGAGACGTCGGCGGTCAGCGGCAGGAGCAGGACGGGACGCCGGGCGCGGATCCGACGGCCCCCGACCACGCCCCCACGAACGGGGAGCCGACGGCCCCCGACCACGCCCCCACGAACGCGGAGCCGACGGCCCCCGACCACGCCACCGCGAGCGCGGAGCCGACGGCCCCCGACCACGCCACCGCGGGCGCTGGGGGCCGCCCCGAGCGGGTGCGCACCCGCAGCCGCACGGGTTCGCGACGGCAGCGCACCCACCGACGGTCGGACGACGCGGCGCAGCGGCGGGGCGCTGGCGAACGCAGCCGCCGCGCCGGCCGCGGCCGGGACGCGACCCCGAGCGGTGAACGACGGGACCGTCGGGCCGACGACGACGAGCAGCCGACGCGCCCCGAACGCCGAGCAGCCGGAGGAGAGGGTGGCTCCGACCGGGCCGGGCGGCCCGCCCCCACCAGCCCCGGCAAGCCCGCACGAGGCGAGGGCCACCCCCTGCTCGAACGGCGCGTGAAGGTCGACTACCTGCCCTGACCGCCGCCGTCCCGTCGGGACCGCCATTGGCGCTCCCGGGCGTGGCCGCCCGCACGACACCCTTCCGGCTCCACATGCGTGGTCGGCGCCCGCCCCGGCGGCGGGTCGCGCTGGCGCTACCGGCTCCCCGCGCGGCGCGCCGTCCAGGGCCGGAACGGCCAGGGGATCCCCGGACCCAGACGCGCGTACAACCACACGCGTCGCTCGCACGTCGGGCACTGGGTCCACACCCGCCCCCGCAACGGATCCGCCACGAACGGCGGCCGCAGCAGACGGCACGCCTCCCGCGCGGCGAGCGGCCGCTCCACCTCACAGCGCGGGCAGCGGACGATCACGGCCGGCGTGGGATGGGCGTCGGGATCCACGGAGTACAGCGCCCGCTTGCCACGCAGGTCCCCCCCGCTCGGACGCGTCGGATCCGGTCGCGTCACCCGGTCCAGACCGGTCGGCTCCGACCGGTCGGTCATGTCAGCCGGCGGGCCGCCACGCCCACGGATCCCGCCCTGACGGCGCTCACTCACGCGAGGACCCGACCGTGCCGAACACGGCGTCGTGCTGCTCCTTGGTCCAGCCGGCTCGCTCGAGCAGCTCGTCGTCCACCGGCTCCCCCAGGAGTTCGCGCGCCATCGCCCGGTAGGCGGCGGCCCCTGGCACCGACCCGGCGTGCTCGAGGATCGTGCGCCCCTCGGCGGGTGCCTCGGCGAACCGCACCGACTTGCGCACGGGCGGGCCGACCAGCGGGAGGGCGTACCGCTCGATCACATCACGGAGCACCTCGCGGCTGTGGTGGGTGCGGCTGTCGTAGAAGGTGGCCACGACCCCGCGGACCGTCAGCTCACGGTTGGTGAGCCGGCGCACGTCCATGATGGTCTCCAGCAGCTGCGCGACCCCCCTGTGGGCCAGCGTCTCGCACTGGACGGGGATCAGGACCTCGTCCGCGGCGGTCAACCCGTTGATGGTGAGGACACCGAGCGACGGGGGACAGTCGATGATGATCACGTCGTAGCTCTCGAGGAGGTCGGCCAGCTCGCCGCGCAGCAGGTACTCGCGACCCGTGCGGCTGAGCAGGGTGACCTCGGCCCCGGCCAGGTCGATGTTGGACGGCGCCACATCCGCCACGCGGTGCTGCAGCACCGTGTCGACCAGCCGCGCCCGGCCCACCACCACGTCGTGGAGCGACGGCTCCAGGCGGTCGGGGTCGTAACCCAGCGAGAACGTGAGACAGGCCTGGGGGTCGAGGTCGACGACCAGCACCGCCCGGTCCAGCTCCCCCATGGCCGCCGCCAGGGACAGCCCGGTGGTGGTCTTCGCGACACCGCCCTTCTGGTTGGCGACCGCGAACACGGTCGCGGTCACGGCCCGTGCCGTCTGCGTGCTGCAGCCAGCGGCGCCTGCGCCTCCGGCACTGGACGGCCTCCCTCCCAGCGAGCTCCCGCGGGGCGGTCAGCGTACCGGGGCCGAGGGACCCGGCCGCCAACGGATCCGCTCCTCACCGCGCGACACGCCCCGGTCGCCGGTCAGTGCTCGAGGATCCCGAGCTTGGCCGCCTCCGCGACAGCGCCCGCACGGTTGCGCACGCCCAACTTGTCGTACAGCTCCTGGGCGTACGCCTTGACCGTCCGCTCGGTCACGCCCAGCTGCTCCCCGATCTCGTTGTTTGTCATCCCCTCCGCCATCAGCTCCAGCACCTGCTGTTGACGTGGCGAGAGGTGCGGTCCGGTCTCCACCTTCGGGATCTCGAGGACCATCGTGACGTCCTCGTCCTGCGCGGCCATCGCAGGATCCTCGAACACCGCCTCCACCGGGCCGAACGCCACCCGGTCCCCGTGACGCAGCACGCGCGGACCTGTGAGCTCCTCACCGTTGACCTTGGTCCCGGCGCTGCTTCCCAGGTCGGTCAGGATCACCGCCCCGGCCTCCTTGCGCATCGCCGCGTGGACCCGCGAGACGCGCGGCTCGGGGATGACGTAGGTGTTGTCCTCGCGCCGCCCGATCGTGCCGTCGTCGACGTCGAGCGGCAGCGACCTGCCCATGAGCGGACCGTTGCGGAAGGTCAGCGTCGGCAGCGGGACGACCTTCTTGGCCTTCCTCGGCAGGGTGTCCGGCACGACGGCCCTCCTGGACGCGCTCTCCCCGGAACTGTAGCCCGGACACCGGTCGTTCGGACGGCTCAACCGGTGTGGCGCGTCGGGGTCGACGGGGACGGCCGGGGCAGCGATCCGCCGCTCGGCCGTCGCCCGCGGAGCGCCTCCACGCGTTCACGGTGGGTCGTCACCTCGCCGAGAGCGAGATCCTTTCGGTCGCCGTGGAAGTCGGATCCGCCGGTGACCACCAGGCCGAGGTCCGCGGCGAGCCGCAGGTAGTGCTCCCTCTCGCCCGGCTCGTGGTCGGGGTGGGCCGCCTCGATGCCGGCCAGTCCACGCGCCGCCATGCGCGCGATCACATCGTCCGCCACCCCGGTGCGCGCACCTTCCCCGTCACTCGGGCCGTACAGGGCGGGGTGGGCGAGCACCGCGACGCCGCCGGCGGCCACGATCAGATCGACGCACCGCTCGGGCGACACGGCGTACTTCGGGACGTAGGCCGGTCCCCCGTCGTGCAGCCACCGGTCGAACACCTCCCCGGCGTCGGCGGCGGCGCCAACTTCGACCACCGCGGCGGCGATGTGGGGACGGCCGACCGGTGCCGCGCCCGCCAGCTCCCGGACCCGCTCGATCGTGACGCCCACACCCAGCTCCTGCAGGCGCAGGACGATCTCCTCGGCCCGCCGCTCGCGCTCGTTGCGCAGCCGGTCTATCTCGGCGGCGAGCTGCGGATGTGCCGGGTCGAACCAGTAACCGAGCACGTGCACCGAGTAGCCGCCGTGTTCGGCGGACAGCTCGGCGCCCGGGACGATCTCGAGCTCGGTGCCGTGCGCGGCGGCTCGTGCCCTTCCCCACGATGCGACGGTGTCGTGGTCGGTGACGCCGAGGCCTTCCAGCCCGGCCTCCAGCGCCAGGCGCACGTTGTCCTCCGGCGTGGTGGTCCCGTCGGAGAACGTGGTGTGGGTGTGCAGGTCGTAGCCGGGCACGGGACGTCGCTCCTCGCCGGTGGCGAACCGACGCCGGGGTCAGGCGAAGGCGTTCAGACCGGTCAGGTGGCGGCCGAGCAGCAGCTTGTGGATCTGGGTGGTGCCCTCGTAGAGGGTGGTGACGCGGGCGTCGCGCAGCAGCCGCTGCACCGGGTACTCGTCGACGTAACCGTAGCCGCCGTGGATCTGCACCGCCCGGTCCGCGCAACGCACTGACGCCTCGGTGCAGAACAGCTTGGCCGTGGACGACTCGATCGTGTAGCGCTCACCGGCCGCCCTGCGATCGGCCACCCGCTCGCAGAGCGCGCGCCCCGCCTGCACGTCGACGTGCATGTCCGCCAGCATCTCCTGCACCAGCTGGTGCGAGGCGATCGGCTTGCCGAACTGCTCGCGCTGCCGCGCGTAGCGCAGGCTCACGTCCAGGGCCTCGCGCGCGAGACCGACGCACGCCGACGCCAGCGAGAAGCGCCCGTCGTCGAGCGCGGACAGGGCGACCTTCATGCCGCCGCCGAGTTCGCCGAGCACCGCGTCGGACGGCACGCGCACGCCCTCCAGGAAGATCTCGGCGGTGTCGCCGGCACGCAGGCCGAGCTTGCCGTGGATCGCACGCGCCTGGTAGCCGTCGGTGTTCTGAGGGACGAGGAAGCAGGTGATGCCGGCATCGGCGTCGCCGTCCAGCGCCCGGGCGAACACCATCGTGACCGCCCCGACCGTCCCGTTGGAGATGAAGATCTTGTGCCCGTCGATCACCCAGTCGTCACCGTCGCGGCGTGCGCGGCTGCGTAGCTGGGAGGGGTTGCTGCCCGCCTCCGGCTCGGTGAGGCCGAAGGCGCCCAGCTCACCGCCGGCCAGCCGTGGCAGCCAGCTGGCGCGCTGCTCCTGGCTGCCCCACCGCATGATGCTGCCGGCGACCAGCCCCACACTCACCGACGTGGTGGAGCGCACGGCGGAGTCCGACGCCCCCAGCTCCTCCATCACCACCTGGTAGCCGTGCGCGTCGAGTCCCATGCCCCCCTGCTCCTCGGGCACGGTGGCCCCCAGGAAGCCGACCTCCGCCAGCTTGGGGATCAGGTCGTGCGGGAACGTCTCCGCGCGGTCACGCTCCCGCGCGCCGGGGCGCAGCTCCCGGTCGCAGAAGTCCCGGGCGGTCGCGCGCAGTGCCTCGAGGGCGCTCCGGTCGGCTGGCATCGTGGCCTCCTGCCGCGGACCGCCGCGTAGGCTACGGCCCGTGCCACCGCCAGCCGCGGCC
>DASZZX010000087.1:0-2265 GCA_036260415.1 Nitriliruptorales bacterium | reverse complement strand
GTCAGCGAACTCCCACACCCACACCACCCGCAGCCCGGCGATGCCGAGCAGCGAGACGTTCTCCAACCACGACGGCGACGTACCCTGACTCATGCGTATGGCCTCCGGACTCGGCTGCGTGGATGCGCCAAGTCTCGTGGGCCATACGCACGTTCCGAGCACCTATCCCCGCTTCGCTGAGCTCACGCGCCCCCGCCTTCATCGAGAAGGGCCAGCATTGCATGTTGTCCTGAGAGCTCTGCACTGTCCGAGGCGGTCACGACGCCGCAGGGTCGAGGCCGGCCCTCCCCAACTTGGTGGGGGACCCACGTCTGAAGACTTTGTCGCGGAAACCCGGAGGATCTCAGGCTTTGACCTCCGCAGTTCGTAGGCACATTCGGGGGTTCCAACGCGCGTTTGTGCTGGTCAGCGGGCTGTAGTGGTCACCGGCGCCTCAAATCCCGTAGCACACGATGCGGGAGAAGTTCCGTCGATCTCTGCGGCTAGTGGCTATTCTCAGCGCGTGTGAGGGTCCGAGAGTAGACATGTATCTGCGGGACGAAACGGCGCAACCGCGACGGGTCTACGGTCGCCTACCTCGTGCTGGCCCACAACGAACGTGACCCCTACAGCGGGGTGCCCAAGGCACGCATCATCCACAACTTCGGCCATGCCGACAAGGTCGACCGCGACGGGCTAGCACGACTGGTGCGCTCGATCAGCCGGTTCCTCGACCCCACCGCGGCAGCGGTGGCCACCACCCAAGCAGCGGGGGGTGAGCACCTGAGGGTCATCGACGCCCGGCCGATGGGCGTCAGCTGGGTCGCCGACCAGCTGTGGCGGCGGCTGGAGATCGACCGTGCGATCACCGCCGCGGCCCACGGTCGCCGCGTCGACGCCGCGCTGGTGGAGCGGGTGCTGTCCCGATGGGTCAACCGGTTGACCGACCGGCCGCTGTAGAAGCTGGCGGGCTGCCGCTCGTGGCCGAGCGGGTGTTCATCGACGGGTTGGCCACGGTCAGCGACGTCTGCTACCGGGCGATGGACTTCCTGCTGAACGCGCTGCCCCAGCTGCAGGAGCAGGTGTTCTTCACCGTCGCCAACCTGCTCAACCTCGAGGTCGACCTGGTGTTCTTCGACACCACTTTCGACGTTCTGGCACACCGAGTGGGTGACGATGTCCTGCTGGCCGAACCCGACATCGACGACGGTGACGGTGACGACGAGGAGTGCGGGCGGGGGAGGCCGCGGCGCGCACGTGGGGTCACAGCAAGGACCACCGGCGGGATCTGCCCCAGGTGGTGATCGGCATGGCGGTGACCCGCGAAGGGGTCCCGGTGCGGCTGTGGACCTTCCCCGGCAAGGCCAGCGACCACAGGTTGATCCGCACCGTAGGACGATCTGCGGGCGTGGCGCTGCACCGGGTGATCTGGGTGCTCGATCGCGGGTTCACGTCCCAGGCCAACCACCGCTACCTGCAGCGTGGTGGGGGCAGCTAGATCCTGGATGAGAAGCTGCGTGGCGCCTCGACCGAGGCCAAGGCTGCGCTGGCCCGCAAGGCCGCTACCACACCGTGGCCGGCAACCTGCGGGTCAAAAAGGTCCGCCTCGACGGGGTCGGGCACGGTTCGTCATCTGCCACAACCCCGAACGGGCACGCCGCGACGCCGAGGTCCGCAGCCAGATCGTTGCCCGGCTCGAGGGTGAGATCGCCGCCTCCGACCAACTGTCCGCGCGTGAGCGTGCCGAGCTCGCCGGCCGGCTCAAGACCCGACCGGCGTTCAACCGGTTCCTGCGCACCACCCCGCCGGCAAGCTGCGCATCGACCGCACCGCCTGCGGCGGGACGCCCACTACGACGGCAAGCACCTGCTGCGCACCCCCGACCCCTCGCTCACCCCAGCCGACATCGCCCAGGCCCACAAGGCGCCGTACCAGGCCGAGCGGGGCTGGCGTGACCTCAAGACCATCCAGATCTCCCTGCGGCCGGTGTTCCATCACAAGGACCAACGCGTCCAAGCCCACGTCCAGCTGTGCTGGCTGACGCTGCTGCAGCTGGTGGGCGGCACGTACGGGGAGCTGGCCGCGGCAATCGTCGCCGAAATCGGTGTCGGTGACACCTGGCGCAACATCCGCGACCAGCTCGACCGCCTCCACCTGGTCGCCCTCGCCACCGACCACGGTCACGTCGCCCATCGCGGCGAACTCACCCCGTCCCAGCGCGCCATCCCCGCCGCCCTCCACCTACCCCACCCCCCACGCTTCTACGACTTCACCCCCACCAGCGGC
>DASZZX010000086.1:0-7786 GCA_036260415.1 Nitriliruptorales bacterium | reverse complement strand
GGCCGCGCAGGGCCGGCCACGCGTGGGTGGCACGACCGCGACGGGCTGCCGAGCCGGGGTCGTCGCCGGCGGCGGAGCCGCAACCGCAGCGGAGCGGTGAGGGGTCGTGGTCGGGCGTGGACCACTGGTCGAGGACGGTGGAAGAGCCGTCGGTCGCGGCCGGTGCCGGGTCGCAGGCAGCCACCAGCTCGGAGAACGGCATGTTGCCACGGGCGTGGCTGATCGAGGTGTACGAGAACCTGCGGACGGAGGCGGGGCTGGGACGGCCCGCCGGGGATCGGCCGACCGTCCACCCACGGGGCGGCTCCGACCAGCGCCGTGACCTGCCCTGGATCGACGCCGCCGGCGCGGTCGACGGTCGGCAGGTCCGCCCGGCGGACGGCGATGGCCACGGGACGAATGGGGAGAGCGAGCACGAGACCGGGGCGGCACCGTGGCGCATGCAGGACTGAAGCGACGCATCGAGGCGAGGCGGGTCACCGTCTGCGTGATCGGTCAGGGCTACGTCGGCCTGACCGTGGCGGCGGGGGCCGCGATCGCCGGGATGCGGGTCCACGGTGTGGACCGCGACCGCGACCGCATCCGCAACCTGGAGTCGGGCACGCTCACCGTGCCGGGGGTGCGGGAGGCGACCTTCGCGCTCGCCGTCGAGACCGGACGGCTCACGTTCGGGACGGACGTGGCCATCGCCCACGACGCCGAGGTCGTGCTGATCTGCGTGCCCACGCCGGTCGTCGACCACCGACCCGACCTCTCGTACGTGGAGGCGGCCGCCAGCTCCCTGGCACCGCACCTGCGGCGCGGTTCGCTGGTCGTGCTGGAGTCCACCACCTATCCCGGCACGACCGAGCAGGTGCTGGTCCCGCTGCTCGAACGCGGCGGGCTCTCCGCGGGGACCGACTTCCTCGTCGCGTACTCACCGGAGCGCATCGACCCCGGCAACCTGAAGTACGACCTGTCCAACACCCCGCGGATCGTCGGTGGCATGGACCGCGAGGCTGCCGAGGTGGCAGCCACCTTCTACGCGCAGTTGGTGGACGAGGTCCACCTGCTGTCGAGCTGCCGCTCGGCCGAGGTCGCGAAGCTGCTCGAGAACACCTTCCGGATGGTCAACATCGCGCTCGTCAACGAGCTCGCCACGGTCTGCGCGGAGCAGGGGATCACCGTCTGGGAGGTGATCGACGCTGCCGCGACCAAGCCGTTCGGCTACATGCCGTTCTACCCGGGGCCCGGCGTCGGTGGGCACTGCATCCCGCTGGACCCCGAGTACCTCGCCTGGCAGTCGCGCCACGCCACCGGTCGGCGCTTTCGCCTGGTGGAGTTGGCGCAGGACATCAACGCCGACATGCCGGTCTACGTGGCGCGACGCATCGGCGAGGCTCTCAACGAGCGCAGCAAGGCCGTCCGCGGCGCCGACGTCCTCGCGCTGGGGGTCACGTACAAGCCGGACGTCGGCGACATACGGGAGTCCGCCGCCGTCGAGGTGCTGCGGCGACTGGCCCACGGCGGGGCGCACATCCGCTTCCACGACCCCTACGTCGACACCCTCGACCTGGACGGGGTGCGCCTCGCACGTTCGCCGCTGGACGACGCCTCGCTCCAGGCGGCCGACTGCGTGGCGCTGCTCACACCCCACGCCAGCTACGACCTCGAGCGGATCGTCGACCGATCCAGGCTGCTCTTCGACGCACGCAACGCCACCGCACGCCTGCGTGCCGCCGGCCTGCCGCTGCCCGACGTGACGCTGCTATGAGGGCAGGAGCCCTCGGGATGGGCAGCGACGGTCTGCGACGCCGTCAACAGTCCGGTGGCCTTGCAGTCACCGGACTGCTCGCCGTCGGTGTGTGCGTCGCCACGCTCGACCGCGCGGTCGCCACGCTGCCGTACGACACGAGCGGTGCACTGCTGGTCGCCCCTGCCCTGATCGCGGTCACCGTCCCATGGCTGCTGCGGATCGCCCACCGCGACGGCGACGCGTGGTTGGGGCGCGTGCTGGTCGCCGCGTTCCTGCTCAAGCTCGTCGCCTCCGTGGTCCGCTACTACGTCGCCTTCGAGGTCTACGAGGGCGTGGCCGACGCCGTCGCCTACGACGTGCGCGCCGCCGAGCTCGCTCCCGTCCTTCGGGGAGGGTCGTTCGATCTCGACCTGGGCTTCCCCATCCCGGGCACCGGCTTCCCGGTACTGCTGACCACGATGGTGTACGCGCTCATCGGCCCGACCAGGCTCGGGGCGTTCCTCATGTTCGCCTGGCTGGCGTTCATCGGGGCCGTGCTGTTCGTGCGTGCGTTCCGCCTCGCCCTCCCGGACGGCGACCGTCGCCGCTACACCCTGGCGGTGCTGCTGCTGCCGTCCCTGCTGTTCTGGCCCGCCAGCATCGGCAAGGAATCATGGCTCATGCTGGTCCTTGGCGTGGCCACCTACGGCACGGCGCGGATCTTCGCCAGGCGCCGGGGCGGGTACCTGATCGTGGCGCTCGGACTGTGCGGGCTCGCCCTCGTGCGGCCCCACGTCAGCGTGCTCGTCGCCGTCGCTCTGACCGTCGGGTACCTGCGCCGGCGGGCAGCCCGGACGTCCCGGCCCGGGCTCGCTGCGCAGGTCGTCGGCCTGACGCTGCTCCTGCTCGGCGGGATGGTGCTGGTGCGGCAGACCCAGCGCTTCTTCGGCGTCGAGGAGCTCAGCGTGGCTGCGGCGACCGACGTCTTCGAGGACACCCGGGACCGCACCGCCGCGGGCGGCTCGGAGTTCGAGGCCTCCCCGGTTCGTTCACCGCTCGACCTTCCGGCCGGCCTGGTCACGGTCCTCTTCCGTCCGTTCCCACACGAGGCCCACAACGCGCAGGCGCTGCTGGCCTCGCTGGAGGGCCTGGTTCTGCTGGCCCTGTTCGCCACGTCGGCGCGCCGGCTCCGCGGGCTGCCTCGGCTGGCCTGGCGCGACCCGTACGTCGCGTTCGCCGTGTCCTTCGTGCTGATGTTCGCGGTCGCCTTCTCCAACTTCGGCAACTTCGGGCTGCTGGTGCGCCAGCGGGTCCAGGTGCTGCCCCTGGCGCTGATCCTGATGGCGCTGCCGTTGCGGGCCTCGGCCACGCTCCGGACGGCGGCACCGTGAGCGCGGCCCCCGCGGTGCTGGGAGGCGATCCGGCGTTCCCGCGAGGGCTGCCGCTGGTGCGCCCCGACCTCGGCGACACCAGTCGGTTGAGCGCGCGCCTGGAAGCGATCCTGGCCAGCGGGATCCTCACCGACGGTCCGACCGTGCGCGCCCTCGAGGAGGCGGTCGCCGACTACCTCGGCGTCGGCCACGTCGTCGCGGTCGCCAGCGGCACCAGCGGACTGATGCTGGTGATGCAGGCCTGCGGTCTGGACGGCCGCGTGGTGATGCCCAGCTTCACCTTCGCGGCCACCGCCCACGCCGCCCACTGGGCCGGCGCGCGGGTTACGTTCGCCGACATCGAGCCCGCCTCGTTGACGCTGGACCCCGAGGACGTCCGGGAGCGGGTCGACGGCGCGGCCGCTGTGGTGGGCGTGCACCTGTACGGCACCCCGTGCGCGGTGGAGGCGCTGCAGGAGGTCGCCGACCATGCCGGCATCCCGGTGATCTACGACGCAGCCCACGCCCTGGGGAGCCGGCGCGCCGGCTGCCCGGTGGGGCGCTTCGGGGTCGCCGAGGTGTTCAGCCTCAGCCCGACCAAGGTGACGGTGGCGGGCGAGGGTGGCCTGATCACCACCGACGACGACGCCCTGGCCGAGACCTGCCGGCTGGGACGCGGATACGGCAACCCGGGCGACTACGACTGTCTGTTCCCGGGACTGAACGCGCGCATGTCGGAGCTGCACGCCGCTGTCGCGCTGCACGCGTTCGAGCGGCTCGACGAGCGGGTCGCCCGCCGCAACGCCCTGGCCGCACGCCTCCGGAGACGTGTGCACGGGCTGCGGGGGGTCGGGTTCCCTGAGGTCGCGGCCGGTGACACCTCCACGGTCAAGGATCTCACCGTGCTGGTCGATGCCGACGGGTTCGGGCTCTCCGCCCAACACCTGGCCGCCGCCCTCGCTGCGGAGGGCATCGACACCCGTCGGTACTACCACCCGCCTGTCCACCGACAGAAGGCCTACGCGCACCTCGGCCCTCCACACCATCTGCCCGTCACCGACCGCGTCGCCGAACGGGCCCTGACCCTGCCGCTGTGGTCGCACCTCCCGGCGCGGGACGTCGACCGGGTCGCCGACGCGATCGCGCGCATCCACGCTCAGGCGGCCGCCGTCCGGCAGGTGCTCCCATGATGCGCGGCGACCGTTGGGTGAGGCGCGGGGACGTCTTGTGGCGTCAGACCGCGGGCACGGTGCTGGTGTTGGCGCCCGGCGCCGACCAACCGGTGGCCCTGACAGGTCCCGGGGTGGCGATCTGGCACCTGCTCACCGTTCCGATGACGACCCACGCGATCGTCTCGTGCATGGCGGATCTCTACCGCGATCCGGCAAGACGGATGGCTGAGGACGTCAACAGGCTGCTCGCAGCGATGGCGACCCAGCACCTGCTGGAGCAGTCGTCGTGACGACGCGGCCAGTGCATGACGAGCTGGTGGTCGCCGTGGCGGCTTATGGGTTGCGGGGCAGTCGGACATCGCTGCCCGACACACCCCTGGACGCGCCGACGTGGGAACGCCTGATCGATCGCGTGAGGTCGGAAAGGCTGGCCGGCCACCTCGTCGACGCGGTCATGGACGGCGCCCTGCCCGTCACCCGCGAGCAGCGGCAGGAAGCGGTCGAGCTGCACACCACTCAGCTGTGGTGGTCGCTACTGCTGGACCGGCGGTTGCTCGCCACGGCGTCCGCGCTGCAGGAGGCAAGCATCGACTACCGGGTGCTCAAGGGCACCGCCGTGGCCCACACCGTCTACCCCGAGCCGTCCCTGCGGTTGTTCGGCGACGTCGACCTGCTGGTCCGCGCGCCGCAGTTCGACCAGGCTGCCGCGGTCCTCGTGAGCCTCGGTGCGCGGCGATCCGCCCCGGCGCTGCGGGCAGGATTCGACCGCCGGTTCGGCAAGGGGGCGGGCTTCGTGTTCGAGGACCAGCTGGAGGTGGACCTGCACCGCACGCTGGTGCTGGGGTACTTCGGCCTTCTGGTGGACGTCGACGCGCTGTTCGACCACCCCGCCACCTTCCGGATCGGCGGGCGGGACCTGCCCGCCCTGCGCCTCGAGGAGCGCTTCCTGAACGCCTGCTACCACGCCGTCCTCGGTCACCACGGCCGACTCGTGTCATGCCGCGACGTCGCGCAGTTCGTGCTGGAGACGCCGCTGGACATGGAGCGTGCGCTCGCTGTGGCGCGACGGTGGTCGGGCGAGGCGGTGGTGGCCAGAGCCGTGCATGCGGCGTGGGAGACGTTCGACCTGGCCGACGTCGTGCCGTTGTCGGTGTGGGCATCCCGCTATCAACCCACACGCCACGAGGAGCGGGCCATGCACGGCTACATCGGGTCCCGCCGCAGCGAGGCCGTCCGTGCACTCGTGGCGGTCCGGGCGGTCGGAGGCCTCCGCGGGAAGGCGACGTTCCTGCGCAGCCTGGTGCTGGCGGACCGCGCCTACCTCGATTGGACCGGTCAGGGTCGGCTGGCCTGGCTGCGCCGCGGCCGCAGGGCCCTGCACCGCGCGCGACCATGACCGCTGCGACGATGCGGGCGTCCCCGCCGACCGCACCCTGGGAGCACCTCGAGACCCGACGGTGGCGTTCACGTCCGGCGGCTTCGACGCGCTCGGTACCACCTGCAGGTCGGAGACCTCGACATGGCCTGCCGGCTGGTCGATCAGGTGGCGAACGACGACCACGCTGGAGGCGCGCAATGAACGACTCTCAGGGCGTACCCGCAGAGCTGCTCGGGCTCGACGACGCGCCGCAACGACGCCTAGACCTCGCGGCCGTCGAGCTCGACGGCGAGACCGTCGTCTACGACCAGCCGACGGGCGGCCTGCACACGCTCAACCGCACCGCCACCCTGGTGTGGAGCTTCCTGGATGGTGGGACCACCCTGCGGGCGCTGGTCGGGGAACTCGCCGAGGTCTTCGCGACCGACCCGTCCATCCTGGCCGGCGATGTCGTGCAGCTCGTCCGCGACCTCGGCCGTCAGGGGCTACTGGAGGGCGTGGTGGCCGAGCCCGTGCGAGCCGACGGCGCGGTGGGGCCCTCGCCAACGTCAGCGAGCCCGGACTCGATGTGAGCGCTGTCGTCGCCCGTGCAGCCTGGCGCCCCGGGCCCGAGAGGTGGCCGGTCCCGGTGCCCACCATGGTGTCGAAGTCGGCTTGGCCGGGTTGGGGTCGATCGTCGGATCGTCCGAGCAGCTCACCGACGTCAAGGTGCCCAGGCGGAAGATGACCTGCTGGGTGCCGTCGATGAGACCCACCTCCAGGTTGTCGGGCCCCACAGCCGTGCTGCAGTACAGCTCGAAGCAGTAGCGCTCGAGGGCGCCGGGCTCGAGGAGGGGGGCGCGCCCCGCCCGGTCATCCTGCCGGACGGCAGCGGGCTGCCGTCCGCGGTCTGGCCGAAGGCCGGCTGGGCGAGGCACTGCACGGTCGGCGCCGTCCACAGGAGCGCACCACCGACCGCCGCACTGCGCCGCATGAAGTCGCGGCGGCCGAGGCTCCCCGCGACGGTTCGCCGTCGTCTCTTCCAGGCAACAGGGAAGGGTGTGCTGGTGGTCCATGACGGCTCCATGGTGATCGACGGCCCCGTCGCCGTCGACGCCCCTCGCGGACCTCCCCGCGGCCTCCCGACGATCGGTCCGGTCGACCGTACGGGGCTCCGCTCTGCACCGTCCGATGGGTGCTCCGGTTTCCGTACGCGCACGGCCGGCGTCGATCTGCGCTGATCGTGCCCCCTCGCCACCCTGGGGACGGGAGTTGCTCGCTGCCTCGATCACCCGGAGCGCACGAGGCTCACCCCGACAGGGAAGCTGGACGAGCGACGCGGCGATCGTGCTGCGCGAGCGCGACCATCGCCCCCCGCAGCTGCTCGAGGGCGGTGTCGCGGTCCGCGAGGTATGCCAGAGCCGCGCTGCGAGCGGCTGCGCCGAGCTGGCGAGCTTCGCCACGGTCGATCAGCAACCGATGCAGCGCGCCGGCTAGGGCGGTCGGGTCGTCGGGCTCGACCAGCAGCCCGCTCTCCCCGTGCCGGACGATGTCGCGTATCCCGCCGAGGTCGCTGCCCACCAGGGCGCAGCCCGCGATCCCTGCCTCCACGAGCACCATCCCAAGACCCTCTTCCACGCGTGACGGCAGCACCGCCACGTCGGCGCTGCCGAACAGTTCGGCCAGTTGCCCGGCAGGCAGCCAGCCGTGGAACCGGACCCGTGCCGCAACCCCGAGCTCCTGGGCCAGGTGGTGCAGGCGGAGCCGCTCGGGGCCGTCCCCGGCCAGGTCCAGGGTCACGTCGGCCAGGCTCCGCCCGACGTCCGCGAGGGCGCGCAGCAGGACGTCGAAGCCCTTCTCAGGCACGAAGCGTCCCGCAGCGATCACCCGCGGGGCGTCGTCAGGCCGGCGCCGGACCGGCGCGTCGGCGGTCTGCCACCGAGTGAGGCAGGGCAGGACCACGATCCTGTCCTCAGGGGCGCCGGAGCCCACCGCCAGCCGGCGGGTGAACGTGCCCATGGGCACGACCAGGCGGGCGCGGCGCAGCACGAGACGTTCGAGCGTCTCCAGCAGCCGGGCGCGGGCCGGCGACCCGTGCACGTGCAGCGCCTTGCTGGAGATGCGGGCGATCACCCGCACCACCAGATGGGGCCCCCGCCCGAGGAGGCCGGCC